>WSZJ01000060.1:9339-30779 GCA_009773755.1 Planctomycetota bacterium
CCACCCCGACGTTCTGATCGGCGCCCGGCTCAACTCTCCCCTGCTCGTCGGCTACGGCGAAGGCGCGAACTACCTCGCCTCCGACGCCCCCGCGGTGCTCCCCTTCACGCGGAAGGTCGCCTATCTCGAGGACCGCGAGCTCGCCGAGATCCGGCCCACGGGGATCCGCATCATCGACTCCGAGGGGCGCGCGGTCACTCCGACGATCACGCACATCACCTGGGATTTTGCCAGCGCTGCGAAAGAGGGTTACCCGCACTTCATGCTCAAGGAGGTCTACGAGCAGCCGCGCGCCCTGACGGACACCATCCGCGGGAGGACGAACCGGCAGGAGCTGCGCTTCCCCGAACTGGAGATTCGAGTGACGATCGTGGCGTGCGGGACGGCGGCACACGCGGGGATGACGGCAAAGTATGCGTTCGAAGAGCTGGCGCGGATCCCGACGGAGGTGGTGCTGGCGAGCGAGTTCCGTTACGGCGACCCGGTCATCGGGCGGGACACGCTGGCGATCGCGGTGACGCAGAGCGGCGAGACCATGGACACGCTGGGCGCGATCCGGAAGGCGAGGGAGGCGGGGGCTCTCACGCTCGCGGTGTGCAACGTCGTGGGATCAACGATCCCGCGGGCGTGCGACGGCGTCGTCTACACCCATGCCGGACCTGAGATCGGCGTCGCTTCCACAAAGGCCTACACGACGCAGATCGCGGTCCTCGAGCTGCTGGCGATCCGTCTCGGCATGATCCGCGGAGCTCTCACACGCGCTGCGGCGCGGCCGATTCTCCGGGCGATGGAGCAGGTTCCCGGCGCCGTGGAGAAGGCGCTGGAGTGCGACGCGGAAGTGAAGAAGCTGGCGAAGAAGTACGCCGGCAGCCGGAACTTCATGTACATCGGGCGCCGGTACAACTTCCCCAACGCCTACGAAGGGGCCCTCAAGCTGAAGGAGCTTTCGTACATCCACGCGGAGGGGTACGGCGCGGGCGAAATGAAGCACGGCCCGCTCGCGCTCGTCGACGACACGTTTCCGACGGTGGCCGTCTGCACCCATGGCCGCGCCTACGACAAGATCCTCTCGAACATGAAGGAAATCGAGGCGCGCGGCGGGATCCTCATCGCCGTCGCCAACCCGGGCGACAGGAAGGTGAAAGCCCTCGCCCGCCACGTCATCGAGGTCCCCGAAACCGCCGAAATCGTTTCCCCGATGGTCACCGTCGTTCCGCTTCAGCTTCTCGCGTATCATATTGCCGTCGAGCTGGGGAGGGACGTCGACAAGCCTCGCAACCTCGCGAAGGCGGTCACAGTCGAGTGATGCCGATGAAACGCCTGCTGGCGGTGCTTGCGCTGGGCCTCGCGGTCTGCACGATCCGCGCGGACGAGGGCGCGGACATGGAGGAGAAGGCGAAGCGGCTGATGGCGCTGGTCGCGGACCTCGACTCCGAGCGCCCTGACGTGCGCGAGGATGCGGCGACGAAACTGCTGGCCACCGGCGGGGACGCGATCCCGTTCGTCATCGACGGCGTGTACCGCAAGAACGCGAAGCTGCACCTGCAGGTGCTCGAGAAGCTGGTCGCGCAGGAGAAGAAGGGGCTTCCCGCGGAGCTCCAGCTTTCGGACGACGATCTGAAAGCCGTTGTGAAGGACCGCCTCGGGGACACGAAGCAGTCGTCGCAGGTAAAGACGTTTCTGTATCTCAAGTACCTCGAAGGGGTGGAGCTGTTCCGGAAGGGGCACTACGAAGAGGCTCAGGCGAAGGCGGCGGCGATTCTCGAACTGGATCCGCGCATCGAGTTCGCGGATGCGATCCGCAAACTGCGCATCCAGTGCGAAGAGCAGCTCATCCAGGTCGGGCTCGTCCGCACGACGGCCACCACGCTGACGCCGATCTGCGCGGACAACTCGATCGCGAAGGTCGCCTTCAACGCCACCAATCTCGCGGCCGGAAACGTCGAGATCTGGTTCGGCGACCCGAATCAGGCAGGCAACCCCCAGGTCGCCGCCGCCGTGAAGGCGCAGGCCACGCTGCATGTCGAGGTCTCCACGCAGGTTTGCGATGCTGACGGCGGGTCCTCCACGGAGACGCAGTCGACGGAAAAACCTCTCGATCGCTACTCCGTTCCGTTGAAGACGGGCGAAACCAGACGCCTCTTCGAAATGGAATTGCCCGCTCTCTCGCCGGGCGTGAAGCTCGTGAAACTTTTCGTGTCCGCAAAAATGCGAGTCGTACAGATTGACGGCCCGACCCCGATGGTGAGGGAACGCTGGCTCCGGTTCCCGGCCGTCGAGATCAAAGTCGTCCCCGGGAACATCCAGGCGGCCGGCGCGAACGCGCTTCAAAACATGTGCGACGCGCTCCAGGCAGCCCAGGCAAACAGCGTCTTTCTTTACTGCATCGTCATGCCGGAAGGTGACCGTCCCAAGGCCGCGGCTTTTCTGATTGAGATTCTGAAGCCCGGAAAGTGGACCGATTACGACCGCCTCGTCGCGCGAAACTGTCTTTCCACGCTCACGGGCGAGACCTTCACGAATGACGAGGCCTGGCTCAAGTGGCACGACGACTCGAAGCGGACCATCGCAACGCCGCCGGATGGCGTGAAGAAATAGCCTGAACCGGCGCCCCTTCCCCGCCGATCAACGCCCATGAGCACCGTTTCCCCCCTCGAAACCCTCGCGCGCGGCGCGGTTGAAATCCTGTCGCGCGAAGAGCTGGAAAACGCGCTGAAGCGCGGGAAGCCGCTTCGCGTGAAGCTCGGCGTGGACCCGACGTCGCCGGACATCCATCTCGGGCACACGGTGGTGCTGCAGAAGATGCGGCAGTTCCAGGATCTCGGGCACCAGGCGGTGCTGATCATCGGCGATTTCACGGCGCTGATCGGCGACCCGAGCGGCAAGAACGCGACGCGGCCGCCGGTTTCGGAGGCGGACGTCGAGGTGAACGCGAAGACTTACCTGGAGCAGATCGGAAAAGTCGTGGATGTGTCGAAACTGGAGATCCGGCGCAACTCGGAGTGGCTTTCGCCGCTTCGGCTCAAGGACATCCTGTCTCTTGCGAGCAAAGTGACCGTCGCCAGATTGCTGGAGCGCGACGACTTCCAGAAGCGGCTGAAGGCGAACACGCCGGTTTCGTTCCATGAGCTTCTTTACCCGATCATGCAGGGGTACGACTCGGTGATGGTGAAGGCGGACGTCGAGCTGGGCGGAATCGACCAGACGTTCAACCTCGTGATGGGGCGCAACCTGCAGCGCGAGTTCGCGCAGACCCCGCAGGTCTGCCTGATGACGCCGATCCTGACGGGGCTGGACGGCGCGCACAAGATGTCGAAATCGCTCGGCAACCACATCGGCGTTCACGATCCGCCGGACACGATGTTCGGCCGCGCGATGAGCATCCAGGACGCGATGATGCTCGACTGGTTTACGCTGCTCACGTCGGCGCCGGTCGAGGAAGCGAAGGCGCAGATTTCCGGCGCGCCGCGCGACGCGAAATTGCGGCTGGCGGAGTTGATAGCGGCGCGCTTTCACGGGGCGGAAGCGGCCCGGGCAGCGCGCGAGCGGTGGGACCGCGTGGTGGTGAAAAAGGAGACTCCGGAGGACATCCTTGAGTTTGTGGTCCCGGCGGCGGAGTTGAAGGACGGAAACATCGGGCTCGCGAGGCTGCTCGTTCTCGTCGGGTTTGCGACGTCGAACAGCGACGGGCGGCGGCTCATCGAGCAGGGCGGGCTGACGGTTGACGGGCAGAGGATTTCGGACCCGGGCCCGTTCGTGCCGCGGTCGGGACAGGTGCTCCGCGCGGGGAAGAAAAACAGATTTGTCAGGCTGAAAATCCAGGCCTGAGCGCGCTTCATGCCCACCGGCATTTCGGGAAACAGCTAAAGGCGCGCCGTCCCCCCTACCACATAGGGCGTGGACTCCAACCTGCTAGAATCCGGTTCCATGCCCGTCGCAGTCCCCTGCGCCTCCTGCAATACTGCGCTCGAAGTCGACCTCGAGCACGTCGGCTGGCGCGTGCGGTGCCCGAAGTGCGACTCGATTTTCGTCGCGCGTTCTTCGACGTCGTCTCCGCCGCTGGAAGGCGGCGGCGCGCCATCGCCCTTCGCGCAGACCTGGACGCCTCCGGGCGCCGGGCGGCCCGCCGACGCGACCACTCCACCGACATTTGCGCCGGGCCTGCCGCCGGCGGCCGCCGTGCAGCCGTCCCTGACGCAGCCGACCGGCTCCTTCAACGAGATCTTCAGCGCCCCGATTCAGTCCATTCCGGGCGCCCGCGTTCACCCTCCGGCGCGCACCGCCTTCATTCTCGGGATTCTCTCGATCGCCTGCTTCCACCTGCTCACCGGTATCCCTGCCGTCCTCGTCGGCTACAAGGCGCGTCACAAGATTCGCGGCGCAGGCGGCCACCTGGCGGGTGACAACCTCGCCCTCGCAGGTATCGTCATGGGCGCCATCGGCATCGTGCTGACACTGACAGACTGGACTCCCTGGTCCTTCTTCAAGGTTTTTCGCGATCCCGTTCATGTTAATTACAACGACGGCAAGAAGCACCGGTAGCCCGGCTCAGGAGACAACCCATGCCCGTCAACGTCACATGCGATCACTGCGGCCAGTCGTTGCAGGTCCTCGAGGAGCACGCCGGAAAGCAGGTCCGGTGCCCGAAGTGCTACCAGGTCTTCGTCGCGAAAATCAGCCCCGGAGTGGCGCCCGCCGCCGTTGCCGGGCCGGCGCCGACGGGCGGCGAGTCCGTGCCCGTAAGTTCGCCGTCGCCGGCGGGCGGACTTCCGCCCGCGGTTTCATCGCAGGCGAAATTCTGCCCGCACTGTGGAATAGCGCTTCAGGCGGCCGCAGGTTTCTGCACCTCCTGCGGCAAGGCGCCCTTGCCGGGAACGTTTGCGCCCGCCGGGTCCTTTCCGGCCCCGTACGGCGCCCCGGCACGCACGAACGGGCTCTCCACCGCTTCACTCGTCCTCGTCATCGTGTCGTGGACCTGCATGATCGGCGGCCCGCTCTTCGCAATTCCCGGAGTGATCTGCGGCCACCTCGCGCGCGGCCAGATCCGCAACAGCAACGGGACGCAGACGGGCGATTCCCTCGCGCTCGTGGGGCTCGTTCTCGGATACCTGAATCTGCTCGTGTGGTTCGGGTACGCCGGGTTCATCGGGATTGCGAGCATGGGGCGCGGGGGACTGCCCTAACGGCAAGGGCGTAGTTGGTAGTCGGTAGGAGGTAGGGGGTAGAAACTGGACCGGTCTCAGGGCCGTCGAATCAGGTCCAGCATCTCTTCGTGAACTCGTCCGTTTGAGCAGACGAATTCGCCATTGAAGAGGTCAAGCGGCTTCCCGCGGAAGTCCGTCACTTCGCCGCCGGCTTCCTCGACGAGCACCCAGCCCGCCGCCACGTCCCACGCCTTCAGCGAGCCCTCCCAGAAGCCGTCGAAAATGCCGCAGGCGACATACGCCAGGTCGAGCGCCGCGGCGCCGGGGCGCCGGACTCCCCTTGCCCGGAGACAAAACTCATTGAAGCGCCGGAATTGCTCGCGGACTTCCCGGCGCGGTCCTCGAGCGGCCTTGCTGGAGTCGAGGAGCGCGCTCGAGAAGCCCGTCGCCAGCAAAGTCTGCGAAAGCGGCGCGCGCGCGGAAACCCGGATCTTCTTCCCGTTTCGCCGCGCCCCGCGTCCGCGCGCCGCGGAGTACATCTCGCCCAGCACCGGGTCGTAAATCGCCCCCGCGAGAACTTCCCCGCCCCGCTCCAGCGCGACCGACACGTCGTAGTACGGCATGCCGTGCGCAAAATTCATCGTTCCATCCAGCGGGTCCACAATCCACCGGTGCTCCGCGCCCTCGCGCCGCCCTCCTTCTTCTCCGAGAAACCCGTGCCCAGGGAATCGCTTCCCGAGATACTCCATGATCGCGCGCTCCGACGCCCTGTCCGTGGCCGTGACGAGATCGGTCGCCCCCTTGAACGCAACCGCGTGGGCACGGCGGCCGGCGCGCGCCACGATCCGGCCCCCCAGATGTGCCGCTTCAATCGCGGCGTCGAGAAATCCTGAAGGACAGCGCATGCACGATTATCGCCGCGTCGCGCCGCGGAGTCGCGCTGTTTGGCATTTCCACTTCCTTCCGTTTCAATGGCCGCCGTGAACCCCTACTCGCAGCGCATCCTGAAGGAACTGGAAGCGGTCCTCAAGGAAGTCCCCGCCGACCTGATCGACCGCCTCGCTTCTGCCGTCGCGGCCGCCGACCGTGTCTTCGTCGCGGGAGAGGGGCGTTCCGGCCTGATGGCCCGCGCGTTCGCGGCGCGACTCGTCCATCTCGGCCTGCGCGCGCACGAGTCGAGCGAAATCACCTGCCCGCGCATCGGGCCTGCCGACCTGATGATCGCATGCAGCGGAAGCGGCGAGACGCGCACGACGCTGGAGAAGATGCTGAGCGCGCGGGAGGTCGAGGCGAAAGTCGTCCTGATCACGGCGAATCCCGACACGCGGTTCGGGGACGCCGCGGACCTCCTCCTGCACCTCCCCGCTCCGCAGGCAAACCCGCCCGGCGTCCGCCACCGCCGGGAACCGTCGAGCGTTCAACCCCAGAGGTCGCTCTTCGAACAGGCTCTTCTCATCGTGCTGGACTCGACCGTTCTGAAGCTGATGGAAAAGCTGCACGTGAAGCGGGACGAGATGGCGAAGCGGCACACGAACCTGGAGTAAGGCCCGGACCCGCTTAGTTGTCCATTCCGACCGGGTACTCCGGCCCGTGGAACATCTCCGCCGCCTTCTTCGCGTCCTTCTTCGACGGCGACTTTTCCTTCGGCTCGGCGCGCTCCTGGATCTTTGCGACATGGACGTCAAAGACGGGCGCCTCCGGCAGGTCCGCAATGTCCTTCATGCGCGCCTTCAGCAGGGCGCGGATTTTCTCGGTGAGCTCGGGGACGCTGACGCCTTCCCATGTCGCGCAGGACGCGAAGATATGAACGGGTTTCGCGGGGTTCTGCCGCTCCTTGTAGACCGAGACACGGACATCTTCGATGTCGTTGATCTCGCGCGCCGCGCGGGCGAGCGAGTCCTCGACGGCGCTGATGGCGATTGAGACATGTCCCTCGCTTGCCGAAAACTCGAGGTGGGTGGCGTACTTGGAAAAGAGGAAATTGACTGTCACGAAAAGCACGTTGAAGAGGACGAGGTAGACCGCGACGACGACGGCAGCGACGCGGGGCCAGAGGCCGAGCGGGGCGATGTATTCGGTTGCGAGAACGAGGTGCTCCGGCGTCAGGACGTTGATCGCCCAGAGGAGTGCGGCAAGCGCCGCCACGACGGCGACGAGGCCGTCGAGAAGGATCAGGGGAAGGCGGAAACGAGCCACGGGTGCGGACCTCGGTGAGTAGGGGTGGCACCAGTGTAAGTCGCGCAGTGAGAGTCGATCAACTGGAATCGGAGTGCCCCTCATCTCCGGTCATCCTTCACTTTTTCGCGAAATACCCTTCCACGAAATTGGTGTCCACCTGCCCCCGGATGAAATGCGTGTGGCCAAAGATCTCCAGATGCAGGGGCACCGTGGTCTTCACCCCCTCGATCACAATCTCCTCCAGCGCGCGCCGCATGCAGGCGATCGCTTCCTGGCGCGTCGGGCGGTGGACCATCAGCTTTCCGACCATGGAGTCGTAATTCGGCGGAATCTCGTATCCCGTATAAACGTGGCTGTCCCAGCGCACCCACGGGCCGCCTGGGGCGAAGAAATTCGTGATCTTCCCCGGGCACGGCCGGAAATTCGCGTCGGGATCCTCGGCGTTGATCCGGCACTCGATCGCCACGCCGGTCCAGCGGACGTCCTCCTGCTTCATCGACAACCGCTCTCCCGCCGCCACCCGGATCTGCTCGCGCACCAGGTCGACGCCCGTCACCAGCTCCGTGATCCCGTGCTCGACCTGAATCCGGGTGTTCATCTCGATCAGGTAGTACTTCCCCTTCGCGTCCACCAGGAACTCGACTGTCCCCGCGTTCGTGTACCCCGCGGCTTTCGCCAGCTTCGCGGCCGCCGCCCCCATCTCCATCCGAAGTGCCGTCCCCACGACGGGGCTCGGCGTCTCTTCCACGAGTTTCTGGTGCCGCCTCTGAAGCGAGCAGTCCCGCTCTCCGAGGTGAATCATGTTGCCGTGCTTGTCGCCGATGATCTGGATCTCAACGTGGCGTGCTTTGTCGATGTACTTCTCGACGAACACCGAGGCGTCGCCGAACGCGGCGCCGGCTTCGGCCTGCGCGCTCATCATGCCGGAAACGAGGCTGACGTCGTTGTGCGCCATCCGCATCCCTCGCCCGCCGCCGCCCGCCGCCGCCTTGATCATCACCGGATATCCGACCTCGCGCGCGACCGCAATCCCCTTCTCCTCGCTGTCGATGATCTCGCTTCCGCTCACCGTCGGCACGCCGGTCTTCTTCGCCAGCTCCCGGCAGCGGGCCTTGTTGCCGAGGAGGCGCATCGACTCGGGGGGCGGGCCGATGAATTCGATGTTGCAGGAAGCGCAGACTTCGGCGAAGTGGGGATTTTCGCTGAGAAACCCGTAGCCCGGGTGGATCGCCTCGACGTCGGAGACCTCGGCCGCGCTGATGATGCGGCTGATGTCAAGGTAGGACTTGGCCGACGGGCCGGGACCGATGCAGATCGCCTCGTCGGCGTACTTGAGATAGGCAGCGTTCCTGTCGGCCTCGGAATAGACGCAGACGGTACCGATCCCCATGTCCTGGCAGGCGCGGATGATGCGCAGCGCGATCTCGCCGCGGTTCGCGATGAGGATCCGGTTGAACACGGAGAGCTACGCGTCCTTGCGGATCAGGAAGAGCGGCTGGTTGAACTCGACCGGTTCACCGTTGTTGACCAGGACCGCCTCGACGACGCCCTCGATTTCGGCCTTGATCTCGTTCATGACTTTCATCGCTTCGATGATGCAGAGCGTCTTCTCCGCCCCGACGCGGTCGTTGACCTCGACAAACGAAGGATTGCCGGGCTTGGAGGAGCGGTAAAAAGTGCCGACGAGCGGAGATTTGACTTCGAAGACGTCGGTTCGCGCCGGTTTTGCGGCGGGTGAAGGAGGCGCGAAGGCGCCTGCCACCGGGGGCGCCGCTTGCATCCCCATCGGCAAGGAGACCATCATCCCGCCGGAAGCGGCGTTGTGCTCGTGCTTGCGCAGACGCACCTTCCGGCCGTCTTCTTCGACCTCGAGCTCGCAAAGGTCGTTGTCGTTCATCAGCGTGATGAGCTTCTTGATCCCGTCGACGTCCATCGATGATTCCCCACGCGGGTGAAGGGGCAAATCTTAGGGGGAGAAGGGGCGGATGGCGAGATTTCGTTTCCGGCGCCGGTCACTCTTTCCAGACACCGGAGCGCAACATTCCGGCGGCCTTCGGATCCACGAGGAACACCCCCGGCTCCCCGTCCAGCACCGCGTACATCGTGTTCCCCGGACCGTCCTTGCCGACGTAAAACACCCGCGCGGTCGCGACGCTCGCCCTGCCGGGGTCCGGCATGATCTTGATCGTCCAGACGGGGGGGGCGTCCAGTCCGACTTCAGGCGACTCTTTTTTCAACGGAGACCAGGTGTCCGCGATCATTCCGGCCCAGTACTGGTTGAACGCGCTCATCTTGGCGCTGTCCAGGATCCTGGCGCCCGCAACGGTCGTCGGCTGGACCCAGGCGTGCCCGTTGAACTCGGCCTCAACCCAGGGGATTCCGTCTCTGCCGATCACGGAAATGCTCTTCACCTGAAGCGGCGAAGTGATGCCTGTCGGTATGACGGGATCCCGGAAGAAGTGAGCGCCGGCGAAGGCGTGGTCCCAGCATGAAGTTCCCGCCGAGCGTACGACGCGCTCCGGGTCCTCTGTCCGGAAAAACGTGTCGGTGCCGTCGGTCCAGATGTCGGCGGCGTGCTCGACCGCGTCCGCTTCCGGTCCGAACCGCAGAGTGAGCCGGATGGCCCCCGCGGGAGGCGCGGCAGCGGGCTTCCGTTCAAGGACCGTCGCGGCGGAAATCTGTTTCAGCAGTCGCTCGACGCGATCCGGCACGAATCCTGCGAGAATTGCCGGCTTCAGGACGGTCCAGACGCCGCTCTCCTTTCGAACTTCGAACTCGGCCGCGCCCGAAGCGGAGAATCGCTCGACCTGCGCGAGGGGCCACGGCACGGAGCGCGTGGCCCGAAGCGCCCCCGCGACGGGCGTGACAATCTGAAGCTTCGACTCCGCGATCGTCCCGATCTCGTCCGCGTACTCGCTGGTGTCCGCCCACCGCAGCTTCTCCCCTTCCGCCACCGGCGCGCCCACCGCGATCCGGATTGTCTTCCCCTTGAGCACGATCTCGAACGTCGCGAACGCGGGGTCGAGCCCGTACTCAGATCGCGAAGGTTTGGGCCGTGTCTTCCACCCGGCGCTCGTCTCCATCGCCATCGCAAGGCGCGCCGCCCACTCTGCAACGGCCGCCGGATCCGCCAGATCCTCCATTGCCCCGGTCATTCGCCAACCCTTCCCCTGCCGCGCAATGCGCAATTCCTGCCCTTGCGACGAATGCGAGATCGACGTCAATTCCTTCGAATCGAAGCGGCAGAAGCCCGTGTCCCGGAGATCCTCCGCCTTCCAGTTGAAGGCGTTCAGCATCGCCTGCGACACGGTCAGCACTTCGTCTTTCCCCGTGCGCCGCGCGAACACCTTGTCGTTGGCGCCCACGGAATTGCCGAAGGCGACGGACGCCTTTCGCCCGTCGCCCGCAACGAGGGTGATGGTCAACCGGGGCTTGTCCAGCCCGTGCACTTCGGAGTTCTGCGGCTTCCCGCCGGCGGGAAGCGGATACGCCTTCTCGGAAGGATCGACGCCGCGGAGCATCGTCATCATCGGCGTCGTTCCCGCGGGCATCTCGCGCGGCGCCGTCATGCGCCAGACTCCGTCCTTCATCTCAACCGCAATCGTCGAAGTGGAGCTGACCAGCTCGACCTTTGTCACCTCTTCGCCCAGGAACGGGAACAACTCGACCGGCTCCTTTCCTTTCCCGTCGTCCTTCTCCACGCGACGGGATTCCCACCAGACCCACCCGCCGATTCCGCCGCCGAGGATCACCATGATCAGCGTGGTCCGCTTCATCCCTTTCATGCCGCCCTCCGCGTCATGAACATCGTCATGCCGAAGGCGATCGCAAGGCCCGGGAGGAGGAGGACGCAGCGGCTGAACACGAAGGAGTCCTGGTCCTTCGTCAGGATCAGCGAGCGATCTTCGGGGACTTTCGGGTCGACGCGGATCAGGTACTCCTGCTTCGCGAGCCACCGGATGGAATTGAGCACCAGGTCGGGCGACCGGAGTTCCGGCTGGATCCCGTTCGCCTGCCCGGTCGAGTCGCCGATGACGACGATGCGCGTCTCGTCATCCCCCGTCGATCCCTTCATCCGTCCGCTCAGCGCGGCCGCCAGCGACAGCGGGCCCGGTTCGTCCCGACTGGCGTTCATCTGCTGGTTCTGGGGATAGTCCTTTTCGCCCCAGCCGTCGCTTCCGCAACGAGCGAGCTCCGTCAGGATCATTCCTTCCGGCGCCGACTCCCGCTCCAGGAAGAACGCGCAGGCGCCGATCATCGCCACCTGCTTGTCGGCGTCGAATTTCGCCGTCACGGCGTGTTTTCGGTCGAAGCCCGAAATGAAAAACGTCCCCTTGTCCTTCTTGGGCTGAAATCCTTCGCCGACCCGCACGAGCATCTCCGGCGCATTGTCCGGGTCCAGCACGATGAGCGTCTGCGGGTTGATTCCCATGGCGCCCAGGAACTTGTAGAAATTTGGAAGCGGCCTGTCCGCCATCTCGGGGCCCGAGTCCAGCGTCACGAGCAGGCGCCCGCCCCGGTTGAGAAACAACTGAATCGAGCTGATTTCTCCCTCGTTGAAGTCGCGCTTCGGCCCCGCGATTACCAGCACATTGACTTCCTGCGGCACGCCGGCGCCCGCGGGTATCACGATCGGCTGGACCTGGTACCCCTCCCGCTGCCGCAGCAACCCGTTCGAAAACGCGCCCCATTCGGCCGGGCCCTTCATGTCATCCGTCGCCACTTCCTCGTGCCCCGTCGTAAAGCCCAGCACGATGGGCTTGTCCTGGGAAAGGACCTGAAGCGTCGACGTCACGATCGCTTCGCCATTGAACGACGTCAGCTTCGGCGCCCCGCGCGGCCCCATGTCGTCCCACTGCTGCCCGAAGAACTCGCGCAGGTTGACGACCCGCTCCGTCTCGCCGCGCTTGAACACCACGTCATTCGCTCCGATCTGCGAGCGGATGTCGTACTTCTTCTGCGCGGCCTGAACGCCTCCGCCCCCGACGCTCGCCACCGACACGATCTCCCACGCAACCCTGTCACGCGATCGCGTCCGGTACTCCTCCAGCAGGTCCTGCGTCCGCTTCAGCGCCGATTCCCACGCCCCGTATTCGTCCGGCAGGTAGAACGCCACGATCTGGTACTTCTTGTCCTCTTCAGAAATCTTCCCGAGCAGCTGCTTCGTCCCGTCTCCCAGCGTGTACGTCACGTCGTCCGTCCAGTCCCAGCGCCTGTAGCGTCGCGTCGAGATCCAGTTCGCGGCGATGATGATGCCCGCCAGCATGAGAAGTTGCAGGCCGACGGCCGAAGCCACGCCGAAGCGGGCCTTGGTACCCCACTGAGGGGCCGGTGCGGGAGCGGTCATCTCCAGCGCCTCGACTCGAGGGACTTGATCGTAAGGAAAATTCCCAGGGAGATGACGGAAGCGAAGTAGACGACGTCGCGCGAGTCCACGAGCCCCTTGCCGAAGGACTGGAGGTGAGCGCCGAAGTGCATGTAGTTGAGGATGTCGGGCCAGGGAATCTTTTCGTGGAACGGCAGCGACTCGGCGGAGCCCGTGAGGAACCCGACGAGGAAGTAGAACGTGAAGAGAGTGACGAAGGTAAGGATCGCCGCGACGATCTGATTGGCGGTGAGGGACGAGATGAAGAGGCCGAGGGCGATGTAAGACATCGAGAGCAGCATGAGCCCGACGTACGACGCCTGGATCATACCGATATCGGGGCGGCCGTTGATGCGCGTCAGAACCCAGGTGAAGAGCGTCGTCGGGGCGATCATGAGCGCCGTGAAAAGCGTCGCGCCCAGGAACTTGGAGATCGCGATCTCGGTGTCCGACACCGGCGCGGTCACCAGCATTTCCAGCGTCCCGCTCTTCCGTTCTTCGCTGATCAATCGCATCGTCACCATGGGGATGAAAATCGTGTGGATGAACCCGAGAAACGTCAGCAGCGACCTCATCGCGTTCGCGTCGCGCTGGTCACGGAGCAGGATGTAGAAGCTGAGCCCGGCGAATAGCAGGTAAAACGTCGCGATGACGTACGCCATCGGCGAGTAGAAATTCGCCGTGAACTCGCGCTTGGTGAGGGCGGGAAGATTCGTCACGAGGTCGCCCCGCCTTCCGGCCATTCCTTCAGCGGCTCCGCGGGCGGCGCTTCGGGCGCTGGAGCGACCGGCGTTGAGACGGGCGCGGGCGCTCCAGGCGGTGCGACCTCGTCCGTCGTCGTAATCTGCACGAACAGGTCCTCGAGCGTCCGCTTTTCTTCGCTCAGTTCGCGCAGGTCCCACCCGTTGTCCACGACGAACTTCGCGACGTCCGCGCGCAGATCCTGCTCCAGATCGGAGTCGATCGTGAAAACGCTCCACTCCTCGCCCGGCGCGACCGAGAGCCCCTTCAATCCCGGAAGCCCCTTCAGCATCGCCTCGATCATCGCGACCGGCCCTCGGATTTCTGCGCGGAAGCGGCGCGAGCTCTGCGCGCCGCCGACGAGAGATCCCGGCGAGCCGTTGGCAACGATCCGGCCTTTGTGGATGAGGAGAATCCGGGTCGCGGTGATTTCGACTTCCGAGAGAATGTGAGTCGAGAGAAGCAAGGTCGTGCGCTTGCCGAGTTCCTTGATGACCTCGCGCACCTGGCGAATCTGCCCGGGGTCGAGTCCGGCGGTCGGTTCGTCGAGAATGAGCAGCTCGGGCTTGTGGACGATCGCCTCCGCGAGGCCCGTGCGCTGCCGGTAGCCCTTGGAGAGTGACCCGATCAGCTTGCGCCGCATGTCCTTCAGCCCGATCGTCGAGATGACCTCGTTCACCGCCGAGGACCGGGCGCGCCGCGGCACGCCGCGGAGCCGAGCGCGGTAGTCCAGGTACTCCTCGACACGCATGTCCTCATACAGCGGCACGCGCTCCGGCATGTAGCCGATGCGCTGCCGGACCTCCATCGAGTCGGTGACGCAGTCAAATCCGGCGACGCGCGCGCTCCCCCAAGTGGGCGGAAAAAAGCAGGAGAGCATCTTCATCGTCGTCGATTTGCCCGCGCCATTCTTCCCAAGGAAGCCGACGATTTCACCCTTGTCGACCTTGAAGGAGATGTTGTCGACGGCGGCGAAGCCGGCGTAGCGTTTGGTGAGGTTGGCAACTTCGATCATGACTCTGGCTATTGAAGCGGTGTGACGCGGGCGCGGCAAGTCCCAAGTTGAAGGGGCTTGGGGGGTTAAGCGGGCTCCCGGCGCATTAAGAGTCTTAATCTTTGAAATTGATTCAAAGTCGTCCGGCATTTCGGTCGTATCTGCGCGCGTCCGCGAGAATCGCTTTTTATCTGCGCAACAATTACGGAAGCGCTCGTGCGGCGATCAGCCGCAACCTCGCGTCTCTACCGAACTCCGGCCGACCCGCGAAGAACGACGGTCGCGCAGATAAAAGACGATCTCCGCAGATACGCGCCGATACGGCAAAAAAAGACCCCCGAGATACCTGCCTCGAGAGTCTCGTGACCGCTTCAGTGGTTACTTGGTCTCAAACTCCGCATCGATAATGTTGTCGTCCCCGCCGCCCTTCCCTTTCTTCGCGCCCTTCCCCGCCGTCTCTCCCGACTCCGAACCCCCGTCTCCCGACGGCTGTTCCGCCTGCTGCTTCTTCGTCGCCTCGGCATACAACTTCTCCGCCACCGAGTGCGACGCCTTTTCCAGATCCGCAAGCGCGCTCTCGAGCTTCTCCTTGTCGTCACCGTCCTTGACCTTGTTGACCGCCGCGATCGCCTCTTCGATCTTCTTCTTCTCGTCGTCAGTCGCGATTTCCTTGTTGTCGCGCAGGCTCTTTTCGATCGACCAGACCATCGCTTCCGCCTTGTTGCGCACGTCGATCAGTTCCTTCTTCTTTTCGTCCGCCTCGCGGTTCGCCTCGGCTTCCTTCACCATCTTGTTGATCTCGGCCTCGCTCAGGCCGGTCGACGCCTTGACCTGCACCGAGTTGCTCTTCCCCGTCCCCAGGTCCTTCGCGCTCACCTTCAGGATTCCGTTCGCGTCGATGTCGAACGTGACCTCGATCTGAGGCATTCCGCGCGGCGCCGGCGGGATGCCGTCGAGGTGGAACTTGCCGAGCGTGCGGTTGTCCTTAGCCATCGGGCGCTCGCCCTGCAGAACGTGCACCTCGACGCCCGGCTGATTGTCCGCGGCCGTCGAAAAGGTCTGCTTCACCGACTTCGGGATCGTCGTGTTCCTCTCGATCAGCTTCGTCGAAACCCCGCCCAGCGTCTCAATCCCCAGCGACAGCGGCGTCACGTCGAGCAGCAGCACGTCCTTCACGTCGCCTTTCAGCACCGCCCCCTGGATCGCCGCCCCGACGCTCACGACCTCGTCCGGGTTCACCGATCGGTTCGGCTCCTTCTTGAAGTAGTCCTTCACCAGCTTCTGCACCATCGGGATCCGGATCGACCCGCCCACCAGCAGCACCTCGTCGATGTCCTCCGGCTTCATCTTCGCGTCTGCAATGCACTGCTTCACCGGCCCCAGCGTCTTCTCGATCAGGTCCCCGATCAGTTGCTCAAGCTTCGCCCGCGTGACCTTCATCTGCAGATGCTTCGGCCCGCTCGCGTCCGCCGTGATGAACGGCAGGTTGACTTCCGTCTCCATCGAGCTCGACAGCTCGATCTTCGCCTTCTCGGCGGCTTCCTTCAGGCGCTGAAGCGCCATCTGGTCCTTGCGCAGGTCGACGCCGTACTGCTTCTTGAACTCGTCCGCGATGTGGTCGATGACGCGCTTGTCGAAGTCGTCGCCGCCCAGGTGCGTGTCGCCGTTCGTCGCCTTGACTTCGACGACGCCGTCGCCGACCTCCAGCACGCTGATGTCGAACGTGCCGCCGCCCAGGTCGTACACCACGACCTTCTCGTTCCCCTTCTTGTCGAGCCCGTACGCCAGCGCCGCCGCCGTCGGCTCGTTGATGATCCGCTTCACCTCCAGCCCCGCAATCTTCCCCGCGTCCTTCGTCGCCTGCCGCTGAGAATCGTTGAAGTACGCCGGCACAGTGATGACCGCGTCCGTCACCGGTTCGCCCAGGTACGCTTCCGCGGCCTCCTTCAGCGACTGCAGAATGATCGCGCTGACTTCCACCGGCGTGTACTGCTTCCCGCGGATCTCGACCTTTACCGGGTCGTTCGGCCCGCCGACGATCGTGTACGGGATCAGCTCTTCCTCGGACTTCACTTCGCTGCGCCGGCGGCCCATGAAGCGCTTGATCGAGTAGACGGTGTTGCGCGGATTGGTGACGGCCTGGCGCTTGGCCATGTACCCGACGAGGCGCTCGCCCTTTTCTGTAAAGCCGACGACGGAAGGCAGGAGTCGCGAGCCTTCCGGCGTGGTGATCACGGTCGTGTTGGAGCCTTCCATCACCGAAACGACGGAGTTAGTCGTCCCAAGATCGATGCCAATGGTCTTGCTCATGGGTCGTGCTCCTCAAGGGGTTAGAGCTTGTCTGAGGAGCTAAAACGCAAAAGTTATGCCCCTGTTCTGTGGAAGCGACACGCCGCAAGCAATAGGGACGCAATGACTTGCGTCGCCTGACCTGCGGACCCACGAGCCGATTTCCTGACATCCGGACCTGTCCTTGCCACATTGACAGGCGAACGAACTCACGAGCACTCAGCGCCGCCACACTCCCCTCGCTATTTTTTCCCCTTCTTCGGAGGGCGCTTCGCGACCTGAGCCGGAAACGGCAACCACGAATATCCCGGCTCCCACTCCTTCCAATGCCGCGACTTCGCAAGCTGCGGCAGCAGCCGATCGGCGATGACGAGCCCGTAGAGCTTCCCCGTCTCGATGTCCTCCTCGTAGTCCTCGATCAGTGGCTGGAGCCCGAGCCACTCCGCATCCCATCCGGGCATCGCCATCGCGAAGGACTTGTTGCCGCGCAGAAGATCCAGGAGCGCCACGGCGACGGACTGCGGCACATCCTCGCCGAAGTCGTGCGTCTCAAACCCCTTGTCCGCCGGCAACTCCAGGCTCACGCCGACCGGGATCACCGAGACGTGCACCCGGTCGCCCATGCCGTCCTGCGGCCTGAACACGGTCGGCTTGTGCAGCCGGTTCACCGCGGTCCCCGACTCGAATTTGTCGAGCCGCTTCGACACGGCGTCCGCGAACGCTTTCGCCGCGCGCTCGTCCTTCTCGAAGTCCACCGTCAGGTCGTAGATCCAGGCCATCCACTCACTTTACAACAGGATCGAAAGAGTGCCGACCCTCCGCGGTTGTATGATTAGGACATGAGTTCGCGCTACCGACTGTCTTTGATCACCGCGACAGGCCTTCTCCTCCTCGCCGTGGTCGTGGCGTGGAGTCGAGGGCGGCAGTTGAAAGCCCACGAAGAAGAGAAACGAGGGCTACTGGAGCGCCGGCGGATAACTTACGAGGAGTTCGAAGCCGCTCAGCGTCGGAATTCTGCCGGGGTCAGGATGCCTCCGGCATACGGGGGGCGCGACGATGTCCGTTGGAAGGACGAATGGGGCTGCGAGTCCTATCGGCCTTGGCGGGATGGCAGAGACGACCGCTTCCAGGCTGCTCTCTCGGAATTACTCAAGCGCATCGAGGAGAAACGCAGGGCGGAAAGCGAGCGTGCCCCGAAGTAGCCCGGGCTACACCACCTGGTGTCGCTTCCACTTCTTGTCGTCCGTCTCCGGGAAATCCGTCCGGTAGTGCGTCCCGCGGCTTTCCTCGCGGGCGAGCGCGCACTTCGCGATGATCCCGCTGATCGTGAGCATGTTCTGGAGTTCCCAGCCCGGGACCGAGCTGAATTCTCTCGGGAGGACGTACTTTTTCCAGAAGTCGATCGTCTGGATGGCGCGGCGGAGGCCGTCGCCGTCGCGTTCGACGCCGACTTCTCGCCACATGAGGGCTTTGAGGGAGGCGCGGAGGTCGACGACGTCGACGGGGGGCTGGCCTTCGGGGGCGGTCTGTGAAGCGTTGCGGACTGCCGACAGCGCGGGCGGCGGCTTCAAATGCCGCAGCGCGTCATTCGCCGCCCGGACGCCAGTGACCAGCCCTTCCAGCAGTGAGTTTGACCCGAGCCGGTTCGCGCCGTGGAACTCCGCGCAGCCGCACTCCCCCGCGGCCCAGAGGCCCGAGAGGCTCGTGCGGCCGAGGAGATCGGTTTTCACGCCGCCGACCATGTAGTGCGCCGCCGGACGGACGGGGATCGGGTCTCGGGCGATGTCGAGGCCGAAGGAGCGGCAGAGTTTCGCGAGGCCGGGGAAGCGTTCGCGGATCTTCGTGGCCGGCAGGTGAGTGAGATCGAGGTAGACCTGCGTGTCATTGGTGGCACGCATCTGGCGAACGATCGCGCGGGAAACCGTATCGCGCGGGGCGAGCTCGGCGTCGGGGTGGTAGTCGGGCATGAAGCGCCTCTTGAGGCGGTCGCGCAGGAGCGCCCCCTCGCCCCGAACCGCTTCGCTCATCAGGGCGCGTGCGGCGCCGGCGATATACAGGGCGGTCGGGTGGAACTGGACGAACTCCATGTCCTCGAGTTCCGCGCCGGCGCGGTGGGCGATGGCGAGGCCGTCGCCGGTGGCGACCTCGGGGTTGGTGGTTTCGCGGAAGATCTGGCCGCAGCCGCCGGTGGCGAGGATCGTCGCGGCGGATGCGATGCCGCTTTTCGAGCCGTCCGGGCCGGCGACGAGAGCGCCGCAGCACCGGCCGCTCTTCACGACCAGGTCGAGGACGAAGGCGTTCTCGAGAACCTCGACGTTGGGCTGGGCGCGGACCCGTTCGATCAGCGCCCGGGCGATTTCGGCGCCGGTCGCGTCGCCGTGGGCGTGCAGGATGCGGGCACGGGAGTGGCCGCCTTCGCGGGCGAAGCGGATTTCGCCGGAGGACCGGTCGAATTGGGTCCCCCAGGCGATGAGCTCCTTGACGCGCTGGGCGCCTTCCTTGATCACGGTGCGGACGACGCGGGCGTTGGCGATCCCCTTTCCGGCGTCGAGGGTGTCGCGGACGTGGGAAGCGATGGAATCGCCGCGGTCGAGCGCCGCGGCGACGCCGCCCTGGGCCCATTCGGTGTTGGAGTCATGGAGGGACTTCTTCATGACGAGCAGAACGCGGGCTCTTTTGCCGGCCTCGACCGCGGCGCGAAGCCCGGCCACTCCGCCGCCGATGATCAGCACATCGGTGCTGCGCCAGGGAATGCGGCGGGCGTCGAAGTTGACGAGGTAGCGCGGAGGGAGCGGCATCAGGGGGGACACGATAGCTCAAGTGCGGGAGTTCGGGGTTCGGAGTTCCGGATGTTGAGTTCGGCGTTCCGGGTACCGAGTTCCGTGTGGGGTTCGGGGTGGCGAGTGGCGAGTTGTTGAGTGAGTCTCGTGTCGGGCCATAGACCGACACTCAACTCGAGACAGCGAACCGAACGCGGAAGTCGGAACCCGGAACGCCGAACTCAACATCCGGAACCCCAAACCCCAAACCCCATCCGCGCCGATAATGACCTGTGCGCCTCCCGACCCTTGCCCTTGCCCTCGCCCTTGTCCACCCGGCGATAGCCGACCCGCCGCCCATTTCAGATGCCGGCCCCCGCCTCTCCGATCTCCTGGAAAGAGGCCCCTCCCACCGCCGCGAGCTCCTCGACGAAGTTCGCCGCGCCAAAACCGCGGGCGACCCCAACGGCGCCGTCCCGCTCGTCGAAGCCCTCATTGCCCTCGCCGACGGCCGCGCCCTGGAAGCCAGCGAATACGCCCGCCAGGCAGCCGACGCCGCCGCGATCGACTTCGGCGACCGCGACCGCGCCCGGGCCAATCTCGACTCCGACCGCACCCCCGCCCCCGCCCCGTCCCGTACCCGCGCGCTTCACGAGCTCGTCGACGTCCTTCTCGCCTGGGGTGAAGAATGGGAGTGGCGCGGAAAGCGCGACCGCGCGAAATCCGGCTATGGCGCGGCCGCCGGACTTGCAAGCCATCTCGTCGACTCCGCGCTCTCCATCGAAGAAGCCCTCTACTTCGCAAACACCCGCTACCGCGCTCACCACCGCCTCGCCGGCCTCGCACTCCGCGCCGGAGACGAAACCGAATTCGCGTCCCAAGCCGCTTCCGCCGCCAAGGCTCACCTCGCGCGGACGGCCCTCGCCGCCGCGCCTGCGCCCGCCACGCGCGAGGAATGGGATCGGTTCATCGATTCGGGACCGATGGCGTGCGTTCGCGAATCGCCGAAGCCGCCGGAGGATGCCGTGAAGGGGCTCCTGGAAGCGCCGAGAATCTTCTGCGGCAAGTCGCCGTCCGCGCTCCTGCTTCCGGCGCTCGACGACCGGCTCGGAGCCCGGGCGCTGCCGCTTCGCTGGGACGCGGCGCTCGCGCTGCTCCCCCACGCGAAGGAAATCGCCCCTGCGCTCAAGAAGTGGCTGAAGGCGACCGAGAACCCTGCGGTCGGGTTGGCGCTGCTCTCCCGGGCCGGCGAGTCCGTGACCGTCGCGGAAGAAACCCTCGACGACCCCTGGGCCGCCCGCGCCTGCTGCGACGAGAACGCGCTGGAGAGGGCGTTCGAGCGTTTGCCGAAGTCCAGGCGAGTAGCGGTTTCCTTCAGGCTGAACGACTTGCGCGGCGAGGACGAAGTGGATCTGGGGAAATAGCCCCCCGTTCTCAGGCCGAAATCCTCCACCCGATCAACCCCACGATCAACCCCGCAAGCCCGATCACCGCGTACCACCCCAGTTGCCATTTCTCCATCTCGGCGTGCGCGGCATCCGCCTTCTTCAACGCTTCCTGGTTCTCCGTCTTCAGGCGAGCGAGTTCGGCCTCGATCGTCGTGCGAAGCACCGCTTCTTCGGGCGTTTCGCGATTGGAGACCGTGTCACGGGGCATGGCCTTCGATAGCGCCTTGAGCCCGTCATGGAGCGCGTCGAGCGACTTCGGCGGCCAGACGCTCTTGCGCGCCTCGGTCTCCGCGTCCCGGGGAACCGCGATTTTCGGCTCCGCGTACTGGCGCGTGCCGTAGAACGTCCCCGTTCCCGCTCCGCCGCCGAGGACCAGGAAGACGAGGAAGCGGATGATGACCGAGCGACGGGGCTTCTCCATTTCGGCGAGCTTGCCGCGCCGGGGCAGTGTCTTGCGCGCGCCGGACTCCGCCGAGGGGGCGACGGCGGCCGGGGCGGCCTCGGCGGGCGCGTCGCCCGCCT
>WSZJ01000061.1 GCA_009773755.1 Planctomycetota bacterium
ATCGTGACTTTCACGGGCGCCGCGGGAACGGGGGCGGCGGCGGCAGGCTGCGGCGCGGGGGCCGGAGCCGGGGCGGGAGGCGGGGGCGGGACGGGTTCGGACATGGTTGGGCTCCTGTTTCAGTTAATGGAGTTGATTAATGTGAGAACCGGCAGAATGTTCATTTCCCGGCCTTTTTCTCCCACGGCGCGCCCATCCACGAGGAATAAATCGCCCGCTGGGCCGCGTTCGCCGCCGGAAGCCTCTCGATGGCGCACCCGCCCGACTTCTTCGACCCGACCGAAGCGCGGCATCGGCGAAGCCTGCTCCCGCGGAAATACGCCAGCTCGACCCGCTCCCCCGCACGCCGCTCCTCAAGCCTCTTCTCCCAGGACTCGTGGTCCACCTTGTGCCCGCCTAGCGCGAGCAATTCATCTCCCGCGTGCAGCCCGGCGCGCTGCGCCGGCGACTCCGCGATGACGCCCGTGACGAGCGTGCGCCCTTCCTTCTTCTCAGTCCTGAAACCGAGCCACGACTTCACGGACGGCTCACCCTCCTTCGCCGGCTTCGCCACGAGCCTCAGCCCCGCGGCCGCAAGATACCGGTTGTAGTTCAGCTCCTCCGTCCCGCGGATGTACTTTTCGAAAAACCCGTGCAGGCTCGCCCCCGCCACGTCCGAGCACGCTTCCTCATACCGCCCCTCGGGAAATCCGATTCCCTTCGCCGCATACTCGCTCCAGAGCAGCCGCAGCACCGTGTCGAGCGACCGCCGCCCCTTCGTACGGCGCCGGATCTCCAGGTCCAGCAGAAGCGCGACCAGCGACCCCTTCTCGTAATAGCTCACCGTCGCGTTCGGCGTGTGCTCTCCCGGATTGTAGAACTTGATCCACGCGTCGAACGACGAGTCCGACAGCGACTGCCTGGCCCGCCCCGGCGTGTCCTGCACCCGGTCGATCGTCTCCGCGAGGATCTTCAGGTACTTCGAAGGGGCGATCAGCCCGGCGCGGCGGAGGAAGAGGTCGTCGTAGTAGGCCGTCACTCCTTCCATCGCCCACAACAGGGTCGTGTAGTTTTCCTTCTCGTAATCGAACGGCCCCAGCACCTGCGGGCGGAGGCGCTTCACATTCCACAGGTGAAAGAACTCGTGCGAGACAAGCCCGAGGAAGCGCTCGTGTTTCTCTTCGGGGCGGAATCCCCAGCGCGAGAACGCGAGCGAAGTCGAGTTCAGGTGTTCGAGGCCGCCGCCCTTGCCGTCGTCGGTGAAGTGGAGGATGAAGAGGTACCGCTCGTAGGGCACGGCGCGCATCATGTCGATCTCGGCCTGAACGATTTTCGGGAGTTCTCTGCGGAGGCGTTTGAGGTCGAGGTTGGAGTCGCCGCGCCATATGAAGCGGTGCGGTTTGCCGCCGGCGTTGAACGTGAACTCCTGGAAGTCGCCGCACTCGACGGGGGCATCGACGAGGACGTCGTAATTCGGCGCCTTGAAAATGCCTGGGCCGGCCGCGTCGAGCGCGCACGCGATTTTCCAGCCGCGCGGGGCGCGGACTTCGAGTCGGCAGGGCTCGTCCTTGCGGCCGTCGATATACATGAGCATGTTCGACGTCACCAGGGCGGCGTGCTCGTCGTCCACATGCGACGTGCGCACGGTCAGCTCGTGGCAGTACGCCTGCCACGTCGCGCGCAGCCGGCCGGCGCCCGCGTGGACGCGCCAGGTGTTCTTGTCGATTTTCTCGAAACGCCGGGTCGAGTGGAACCCGTGGATGTGCTGCGCGAAGTCGCGGATCTTGTACGAGCCCGGAGTCCACGCCGGGAGCACGAGGTCGACCGCGCCCTCGATGTCCGCTTCAAGCGTGACGTCGACGAGGTGCGTGTGCGGATCGGAGATGACGATGCGGTAGTGAATCATGACGGCAGTGGGTAGGAGGTAGGGAGTAGGAGACAGTAAGGGCGACGGATTCTGGCGGCGGACTCTGGCCTCGTCACGCTTTCTCCGCGATCATTGCGGGAGCCGGTTCCGGCGTGGACGGAATCTTCCCGCGCTTCTGCTGGACCAGATACGCGACGACTCCGATCGGGAACAGGAGCAGGGCGATCCACTGCGAGGTCATGAGGGGTCCGTACTCGCCGCGCGGGTCGTCGCGCCAGAACTCGACGATGAAGCGGGAGATCGCGTAGAGGATGACGTAGGACCACCAGACCTGGCCGCGGAAGGTGCGGCGCGGGATGAGCCAGAGGAGGAAGAGGCCGATGAGGAGCGCCGACGCGGATTCGTAGAGCTGCGTCGGGTGGCGGGGAATCGGGGGAATTTCGTGGATGCGTTCCGGGATGACGATTCCCCACGAGACTCGGTGGCCGTAGCAGCACCCGTTCATGAAACAGCCGAGGCGGCCGATGAAATAGCCGAAGGTGATGCCGGGCGCGATGAGGTCGCCCAGCTGCCATGGGTGGATCCGGCGCCGCCAGACCATCCAGAAGCAGACGGCGAACGCGCCGATGAAGCCGCCGTACCAGACGAGGCCGCCCTCCCACACTTTGAAGAAGCGAAGCGGGTCGGCCATGAACTCGCGCCAGACGTTTTCGAAAAGCACGTGAAAGACCCGGGCGCCGACGACGGCGCCGACCATCGCGCCGAACCCGAGGTCGTAGATCCATTCCAGGAACGCCTTTTTCTCCTCATCGGTCGCGCCGGGCTTGAACGGCGGGTCGCGGCGGTCGCGAGCGATGAGCAGGCGGGTGAGCCAGAACGCCTGCATGAACGCGAGGCAGATCGCGAGCCCGAACGCGTAGATCGGAATGTCGAGGCCGGGGATCTTGAAGAGGACGCTTTTCATGGGCGCGAGGGGCGGATTGTAGGCGCATGGCGGAATTGGTGAGTGAACAAAATCCGGTCCGGCTGTTCAGGCTCGACGGGAGGCCGTCCGGCTCCGCAAAAAGCTCCAGGCCGACAGACCGAGCAAGGCGAAGCCGAGGATCAACGGGCCGCTCCAGGCGAAGAACATGCTCTGAAGGAGGCAGGAATTGGAGGGACGATCGGGGTTGTAGCGAACGGAGCACGGAGTTCCGGTGGGGTACGACTTCTGGAACACCTCAGGCGAGTAAGTCGTGCCCTCTGGCGAGGTCCCGGACCATGTCAACCGGTTCCCCTGGTAGGCAACTCCCTGCACTGTGTAGCGATATCGAACCTGACACCGCCCCTTGCCGATTCCAAGCGAGGGCGGCTTAAACTCGCAGGACTCCATCACACCGGATACCGAAGGCCAGCCCTCCACGGCCGCCTCGCGCCTCCAGACCCAGGCGCCGTAACCCGCGATCAGCGTGCCGAGGACGACTGCCACCCATTGGTGCTGGCGTGCATGCGCAGCGGGGAGAGGCGCGGCCGGACTGCGGGCTGCGGTTCTGACCACGGTGGGCTCCTTTTCGCAAGTGAACATCGCGAACATGGCAAACGTCGTGCCGCCCCGGCACCCCTGATCCGCGAGTCGCCCGCATTGCAGAATGTACGAGTCGTACACTCCCGCACCCCCGCGCCCTTGCTAGACTGCTCCCTGCAACTGAATCTCCGAAAGGCCCGCCATGCCCGCCCCGCCCATCCGCTCCGTTCTCTTCGGCAAACTCGCGGTCGGCACCCGCTTCATCACCGAAGAACAGCTTCAGGAATGCCTCGCAGCCCAGAAAGAGATCGAAGCGCGCGGCGGGACGCCTCCGAAGCTGGGCGAAATCCTGGAGGAGAAGGGGTACCTCACTGCGGTCCAGATCCGGATCATCCTGGAGTCGATGGCGCAACAGCAGAAGCGCCGCTTCGGCGAAATCGCGCTGGCCTTCCAGTTTCTGAAGCAGTCGCAGGTGAACGCTTCGATCGAAATGCAGCTGCTGCTGGAAGCGGGGCCGGAGCAGGAGGAGATTGCGCTGGTGGGGCAACCGCTGGTGGTATTCAGGCGGTTCTTCGCGCAGAAGCAGTCGGGGCAGAACCGGCCGCGCCTGGGCGAGATTCTGCTCGCGCTGGGGCACCTTCGGCAGCACCAGGTCGAGGCGGTGCTGGACGAGCAGGGGAAAAAAGTCCGGAGTTGCGGCGGCTGCCAGGCCTCGCTGAACATCACCAAATTCCGGCCGGGACAGAAAATACGGTGCGCGCAGTGCGGCGCGGTGCTGGAGGTCGTGCAGCTCGAGAGCGGCGACATCGACGTCCAGCTGCCGCCGATGTCGGGGATCTGGGATGCTGAAGCGGTGAAGGAAGCGGCGCGCGGGCCGGCGCCGGATGACATGAACGTGGACCTGGAGGTTCATCAGCGGCGGCCCTCCTCGCAATCGCGCGGCCCGCTTCCCTCGAAACTCGGCGACTTCAAGGTACTTCAGCTTCTCGGCGAGGACGCGACGGGGCGGATGCTGAAGGCGCAGCAGGTCTCGCGAGACCGGGTCGTCGCGCTCAAGGTCATGCGGCGCGCGGTCATGGCGGAGGAGTCGTTCCGGGATCGCTTCCTCGATGAAACGAAAAAAGCCGCGACGCTCGACCACCCGAATCTGCGCAAGCTCTACAGCGTGGCGAAGATCGGCGACCGGTATTGCGTCGCGATGGAATTCGTGGAAGGGGACAGCGTCTTCGGGGTTCTGCAGAAGCAGGGACCGTTCCATTTCGATGAAGCGGTGAAGTTCATCCGGCCGGTGCTCCAGGCGCTGGGGTACGCGCACCGCAACGGGGTCGTTCACGGCGACGTGCGGCCGTCGAACGTGATGATCGCCCCGGACGGGACGGTGAAGCTGGCCGGGTTCGGGCTTTCGCCGCGCGTCACGGACAACATCCTCGCGATCAGCGACAGCGGGAAGCTCGCGCCGTTCTACGTCGCGCCCGAGTGCGTCACCGCGGACCGCGTGACGGACCACCGCATCGACATTTACTCGGTCGGCGCAACGCTCTTCCACATGATCAGCGGCAAGCCGCCGTACCAGGGAAAGAGCCCGTTTGAAGTCCTCGTGCGCCTGTCGATGGAGCAGATTCCGCCGCTGCGCTTCTTCGACCCGACGATCCCGGAATTGCTGAACTCGATCGTGCACCGGATGCTCGACCCGGAGCCGGAAGCGCGCTACATGTCCTGCGAACAGGTTCTTGCGGATCTGGACAAGGTGGAAGCGTCGCCCGGCGGGTCGCCCGGGACCGCGGCGGGCGCGAAAGGTGGTCCGAAGAACCGCGCGCTTCTCGGCGCCGGGATCGCCGCCGCGGTTCTCGCCGCGGTTGCGCTCGGCTGGAATTTCTACAGCGCCTCCGAGCGCGCTTCCGCCTGGCAGGCCGTACTCGGCAGGGCGGGTTCGCTTCGCAAGTCCCGCGGCGATTTCGAATCGGCCCGGGGAGAGCTCGAGCGGTTCGCCGCCGCGAATCCCGGCACCGCGGAGGCGGGGCAGGCTGTGAAGGAAATCGAGGCGATCCGCGTCCGCGCGGAATCGGCCGCAGCTGAGGAATTCCTCGCGCTGCAGCACGACGTCGCGCAGCTCGTCGCCGCCGGTCGCTATGGCGAGGCGATCGCGCGGCTGGGGCGCGCGCAATTCCAGGCCCCCGGGGACCCGCGCGTCGCGGCGGCGCGGGAGGAGGTCGAGCAGCAGGGCTCGCGGACCTGGGAAACCGTGGCGGCTGCGGCGGTGAAACTGGCGGAAGACGGGAAGCCTGGCCCCGCCGAAGCGGGCGTCGCGGCAGCGCTCGCCTCGCGGGAGCTGTTCTCAGACACGCCGCGCGCCGTGGAATTGCGCAAGCGGCTGGCAGGCATCAAGTCGGACCTTGCGGAAAAAGCGAAAGAGGCTGCCGCGCGGGTTGCGAAGCGCGAGGCCGAAGAGCGCCGCGTCAAGGAGGAGGCCGCGGACCGGGAGGCGTGGGCGAAGGCGGTCGCGAGCTGGGAGAAGAACTTCGCCGCGTTCGACCAAATGGCGGCGTGGAAGGCGCTGGAAGTCCCGGAGGTCGAGCGGCTGAAGCTTTATGACGAGCAGAAGCGGCTGTCCTCGCTCGTCGGCGGCCTCGCCAACGCCAAAACCGCCGCGATCAGCTCGATCACCGGCGCGCAGAACTCGTGGGACGGAAAGCCCGAAAACGACCGCCGGATCAAGGCGCGCCTGAACGGGGTCGACTACCGCGCCAAGGCCGCCGACGAAATCGCGATCACCTTCGCAGCTCCCGGCGGCGCGGACCTCCAGACCGTGCTCTGGAAAGCGCTCGAGCCGCCCGTCGCGGCCGAAGCTCTGCGCCGCGGCGCCGAAGCGGCGCGCGCGCCGGCGCAGTACGCGTCGATCGCGGCCTGGTGCATCGTCCGCTCCGCGGGGACCGACACGGTCCTCGAGCGCTGGCTGATGGAGGAAGCCGAGCGGCGACTCGCCGATGCCGAGACCGGCGGCGCAAAGGACGGGCTCGCTCCGCTTCAGGCTGGCGTCAACTCCTGGGCCGAGCGCGCTCAGCAGAACGCATTCACGCGGCTGAAGGAACTCACCGCGAACTCGAAGTTCCAGGAAGCGGCGCTCGAAGGCCTCGCGTTCAGGAATTCCTTCGGGCGCCGCAAGTGGACGCAGGACCACGCGGTCGACCTGGACCAGCTCGAATTGTCAGGGCTCATGGCCGCAACCCCCGAGGACCGCTGCACGCGGGCCGATTTCGCTTCCGGCCCGGGCGCGTTCGAAATCAGCGACGGCTGGAAGGCCGCGGGCGGCGTGCTTGTGGGGAACGGCAAGGAGGAGTCCGTCAAGTGCGCGGCCGTCGGGATCGCGGAAATCGCCTTCCTCGTCCGCTTCGCAAAACCGGACTTCCGCCTGACTGTCACGGCAGGCGAAGCGGACCTGCGCCTCGAACCGTCGCGCCCCCGCTTCGACCTCATCGTCCGCCGCGAAGGCGCCACGCCGCTTCAGAAGGCGCTCAAGGACAAAGGCGACGAGCTGCGCCTCCGCGACTGGCATCTCGTGCAGATCCGGTTCGACGGCGCGAATGCGGGCGTCGTGCTCGACGGCGAGGACGAAGGCTCGATCGCGATGGCGTCGCGACCCGACGGATTCACGCTGACGCTCTCGGGGGTCAGCCAGACGCAGGCGGGCGCGGCGGATCTGGATTGCCTGATGGTGAAGCGGAAGTAATTTCAAAGTGCGAATCGAAGGCCTTGCCCCGCCAAGTTTTCCTTCTCAACCCTCCCGTATCCCCTATTCTCCTCGCCCCTTCGCTTCGTCCGCGCCCGGGCACTTCCCTTGCTAGACTGCGCTCCGCAACCTGACTCTCGAAAGGCCCGCATGCCCCCACAGCCCATCCGCGCCGTACTCTTCGGCAAGCTCGCCGTCAGCACGCGCTTCATCACCGAAGCGCAGCTGCAGGAGTGCCTTGCGGAACAGCGGGAGCTCGAATCGCAGGGTGAAACCCCGCCGCGATTGGGAGAAATCCTGGAGCGGAAAGGCTACCTCACCAAGAACCAGGTGCAGATCGTCCTCGACTCTATGGCGAAGACGCAGAAGCGGCGCTTCGGCGAAATCGCGATGTCGTTCCAGTTCGTGTCGGACCGGCAGGTGAGCGAGGGGCTGGAGCTGCAGGCGCTGCTTGAGAAGGCGCCGGAACCCGAAGAAATCAAACTGACCGCCCAGGCGCTGGTCGCGTACAGGAGGTTTTTTTCTCAGCAGAGGTCTCACGCCAGCCGGCCGAAGATCGGCGAGGCGCTGACGGCCCTGGGGCACCTTCGGGTCCACCAGGTCGACGCGGTGATGGAGGAGCAATCGAAGGTCATCGTGAGCTGCGTCGAGTGCCAGGCGAGCCTGAACATCACGGGATTCACGCCGGGACAGAAGCTGCGGTGTGCGCAGTGCGGCTCGGTGCTGTCGGTGGAGCAGGCCGAGAGCGGCGCGATGGAGCTGCGATTGCCGCCACGGTCGGGGGTGTTTCAATCGCCCGTCGCGCCGGCGCCGCAGCCGGCCCAGGCGCCGCAGCCGACCGCGGTGGCGCCGCCTCCTGAAGGCGATCTGCCGGGATGGACGGGGTTGCCGGTTTCGGACAGCGAAGTGAATTCGCCGGGCGTGTCCGGAATGTCGGCGCCGGCCGCTTCGGCGGCGCCCCCCGCGGGAGGACTGCCGGCATGGACGGGAGAGCCGGTGTCGGACAAGGATCTGAAGTCCGCGTCGGGGCCCCTCACATCCGCGCCTCCGCCTCCTTCGACGCCGCTCGCGCATTCCGCTCTCCTGCCTCCGGGCCCGGCGGCGGCTCCGCCCAAATCGCCCGGCGGCGATTCCCAGGCGCCGCTTCCATCCCGCCTCGGCGATTTCAAGCTTCTGCAGCGGCTGGGTGAGGACGCCAGCAGCCGTGTCGCGAAGGCGATGCAGGTGTCGCGCGACCGGATTGTGGCGCTCAGGGTGATGCGGCGAAGCGTGATGCTGGACGATACGTTCCGCGAAAAATTCCTCGAGGACGCGCGCAAGGCCGCGAATCTCGACCATCCGAACATCCGCAGGATCTTCAGCGTCGCGAAGATCGACGACCGCTATTGCGTGGCGATGGAGTTCCTCGAGGGCGAGAGCGTCTATTCCATCCTGCAGAAGAAGAAGTCGATCCCCTTCCACGACGCCGTGGAGATGATGCGCCCGATCCTGCATGCGCTTTCCATCGCCCACAAGGCGGGGGTCATTCACGGGGACGTGCGTCCCTCGAACATCATCGTCGCGGCGGACGGCGTGGTGAAGCTCACAAACCTCGGCGTTTCGGCGAAGGCGGACGACAGCGTCCTCAAAGTCAGCGAGAGCGGGCGCGTTGCGCCGTTCTACATCGCGCCTGAATGCGTCACGGGGGACCGCCCCACCGACCAGCGCATCGACATCTACTCCGCTGGCGCGACGCTCTTTCACATGATCAGCGGCAAGCCGCCGTTCCAGGGGAAGAGCCCGTTCGAAGTGCTGGTAAAGGTGTCGACGGAGCAGATTCCTCCGCTCAAGTTTTTCGACCCGGCGATTCCCGACGGCCTCAACCGCGTCGTCCACAAGATGCTCGATCCCGAGCCGGACACCCGCTATGGGACCTGCGAACAGGTTCTCGAGGACCTCGAGGCGGCGGTCAGCTCGCGCCCGATCCCTTCGGAGCCGCCGGTCGCTCCGCCGCCCGCGGCCAAAGGCCCGCTCGTTCCCGTCCTGGTCCTCGTGGGATTCCTCATCGCCGCCGGGATCGGCTGGCGCTTCTATCAGGCTTCCGAACGCGCCGGCGCGTTCGACGCAGCCCGCACCCGCGCGGCCAGCGCCCGGCTCTCCCGCGTGGAATTCTCGACCGCACGCGCGGAACTCAGGCGCTTCGCCGAGGCCTGGCCGGGGACCGATGAAGCCGTGCAGGCGGAACGCGCGCTCGCCGAGCTCAACGCGCGGGAAGAACAGGCCGCTGAAAAGGAACTTGCCGACGCCGAGAAGGACGTCGCAAAGCTGGTCGCCTCGGGCCGCTTCGGCACCGCCGCCACGCGCGTCAACACGCTGGTGTTCTGGACCGACCCGGTTGCGAGGACCGACGCGCTGCGGAAGCTGATCGAGGACGCGGCGGACAAAGCATGGGAAGCCGTCGCGGCGGAAGCGCTGAAGCTCGCGGAGGACGGGAAGGTCGAGGAAGCGGAAAAATACGTGAAATCGGCTCTCGCTTCGCGCGCCCTCCCCTCGGACGAACGCCGAGCTACCGAGATCGGCAAACTGATTGCGGCCGCCCGCGAGCGTGTGGAAGCGGCGAACCGCGCGGAAGCGGCGGAGCGGGCGAAGCGTGAGGCGGAGGAACGCCGTCTGCGCGAAGAAGCTGAGGCGCGGAAACGGTGGGACAAGCTCTCCGGCGAATTCGACCAGTTCGTCGCGGCCTGGGACATTCCCCGGGCGCGCAAGGTGCTGGAGACGCCCGAGGCGCAGCAGGCGGGCACCGCGGCGGACCGCGAGCGGCTTGCCCGCATCGCCGGGTGGATTGCCGAGGTGAAGCAGGCGGCGACGACCGCGATCATCACGACGCATGCCGCCTGGGACGGCACGCCCGAGAACGATCGCCGGCTCCGCGTCCGCAGCCGCGGCGCGGACTGCCGTGCCTCCGGCGCGGACCTGATCACGCTCACGCTGGCCGTCGCAGGAGGCGGCTCCCAATCGGTGACCTGGACGGAGCTCGAGCCTTTGACCGTCGCGGAGGCTCTGCGAAGGGGCGCAGACGTGACGAAAAAACCTCAGCACGAGCTCGCGATCGCGGCCTGGTGCGCCGCGCGCGCCGCCGGGGCCGACGTGACCACCGATCGAGGGCTGCTCGAGGAAGCGGATCGCCGGCTCGCGAAGGCGGCCGAACTCAAGGAGGATTCCGCGCCGCTCGAACGCCGTCTCGCCACGTGGGCCGAGCGCCTGCAGAAAGAGGCCTTCGACCGCATCCGCACACTCGTCGCCGAATCGAAGTTCGCCGAAGCGGCCCAGCAGGACCGCTCTTTCCGCAACGCATTCAGCCGCCGTCCCTGGGCCATCGAGCACGCGGGCGAACTCGACGCGCTTCAAAAGACCGCCCTTCTCGCCGGAACGCCCGCAGACAAATGCGACTGGACTGACTTCACTTCCGCCGCGGCGACCTTCACCACTTCCGAAGGCTGGAAGGCCTCCGGCGGAATCCTCGCCGGCAACGGCAAAGAAGAAACCCTCCGCTTCAGCGCCGCCGGCATCGAGGAGATCTCGTTCCTCTTCCGCTTCCCCAAGCCCGATTTCCGTCTCTCCCTCTCCGCGGGGGACGCAGAAATCCGCATCGAGCCGTCGCGCCCGCGCTTTGACCTGCTCGTGAAGCGCGAAGGGACGACGCCTCTGCAGAAAGCGCTGAAGGACAAGGGGGACGAGGTGCGCCCGCGCGACTGGCACCAGCTCCGAGTGCGTTTCGACGGCGCCAACGTCACCGTCTGGCTCGACGGCGAAGACCAGGGCTCGATGGCGATGACGTCGCTTCCGGGCGACTTCACGCTGACGCTCGCAGGCGTGAGTCAGACGCAATCCGGCGCCGCGGACCTGGACTGCGTGCTGGTGAAGCGGAAGTAGCAGCTGGAGAGCAGTCGGGAGACCGGAGTCGGGAGACTGGAGCAAAGACCGTCACAATGATCTAACTCCCGTCTCCCGACTCCCGTCTCCCGTCTCCCGACTCCCGCTCGCACAACCAATAACCAGTCTTGGACCTGAGGAGCGCGCTCTAGGCGGGCGGCGTATTGAGGACTAAACTGGTCTCAAATGCGCGTCTACCTCGTCGAATCCGCCGGCTTCTGCTGGGGCGTGAAGGAAGCCCTGGACCGCGCGCTCGAGATCGCCAAGAGCGACGGGCCGGTGTACTCGTACGGGCCGCTGGTGCACAACAGGCAGGTGATGGCGGAGATGGAGAAGGAGCACGTCTTCGGCGTGGAAGCGGACGACGCCGGAATCTCGTCCGCCGGGACGGCGACGATCGTGGTGCGGGCGCACGGCGTGCGGCCGGAAGTGATCCAGTCGCTTGAAAAACGCGCGAAGGACAGCGGCGCGAAGTTCCACGACCTGACGTGCCCGCTCGTGCGAATGGTGCACAACGTGATCGGCGGGAACGCGAAACGCGGCTGGGACACGGTGATCGTCGGCGACGCGGACCACGCTGAGGTGATCGGCCTGGTCGGCTACGGGACGCCGGGGCGGACGCACGTCGTCGCCAATGCGAAGGAAGCGGAGAAGCTGCCGGCGTTCGAGCGCGTGTGCGTCGTGAGCCAGACGACGCAGGATCGCGAGAATTTCGAGACGACGGCCGAGGTCGTGAAGCGGAAATCGCGGACGTATCGCCAGGTCAACACGATCTGCCGCCCGACGCAGGAAAGGCAGGAGGAGACGGAGAAGCTCGCGCACGAGGTCAAGCTCGTCGTCGTCGTCGGCGGCAAACACAGCGCGAACACGGTGCGCCTCGTCGACCTGCTCAAGCAGTGGGGCTGCGCCGCGATCCACGTCGAGACGGAGACCGAGCTGCGCGAAGAGGACTTCGCGGGCTTCGACACCGTCGGCGTCACCGCCGGCCTCTCCACTCCGCAGTGGATGATCGACCGCGTCGTCGAGCGCCTCGAGAACATCGGCGGCCGCGCCCGGACCACGATGGGCGACGTCCTGCGCGGCGCCGGGTCTTTCCTCGTGAACACCAACCTCTACGTCGCCGCGGGCGCCGCCGGCCTCGCCGCGGCCGCCTGCACGCTCCAGGGCATTCCGATCCAGTGGCCCTTCCTCGTCGTCCCCGCGCTCTTCGTACAGTCCATGCACACGCTCAACCGCTTCATCGATCGCACCCGCCTCGACTTCTCCGACCGCGTCGCCACCGTCCTCTACAAACGCCGCCCGGTCCCGCTCCTCGTCCTCGGCGGCGCCGCCGGCATCGCTTCCGTCGCCATCGCCGCCCTCGCCGGCTGGCTCCCCTTGACGCTCGCCTGCCTCGGCCTCGTCTGCGGCGGCGTCTACGGGTTCCGCGTCTTGCCGGAAGCGATCACGTTCCGCCTCGGCATCCGGCGGCTGAAGGACATCCCGGCGTCGCGCGACCTCTCAACGGCGATCGGATGGACGATGATGACCACGGTGTTCCCCTTCCTCTCCGTGGGCAAACTCCCGGGCCCGACAAACCTCCTCGTTTTCCTCGCCGTCTTCTGCATGGTCTTCCTCCGCACCACCGCCCTCGGCATCCGCGACGTCGCCGGCGACAAGATCGTCGGCCAGGAAACTGTCTTCAAAGCCCTCGGCCGCGCCGCGGCGCGAAATCTCGCGGCCCTCATAGCATTGGTCCTCGCCGGGTCGCTCGGCGCGCTGGCGTTCGCGCTCCACGTCGAGTCCGCCCTCTGGCTCACCCCCGTCGTCGCCTACGTCGCGCTCTACTCCATCGCGTTTTTCCGCTGGGGCGCGCCGAAAGGCTTCCTTGCCGAGATGGTGACGGACGGGCAGAACCTTATCGTCGGAGCCATTGTCGCGGCGATGATGCTGCGGTAGGCGGACAGGCTCATCCCCCCATCACACGCTTCAGCACGACCCGCAGCACATCCACGGTGAACGGTTTCTTCACGAACGCGTCCACGGTGCCGCCGTCGAAGTCGCGCACGGCATCCTGTTCGTTGAAGCCGCTGATGAGGACGACTTTCGCGGACGAGTTCAGCTTGCGCAGCTCGGGAAGCGCCTTGGCGCCGCTCATGCGAGGCATCGTGAGGTCGAGCAGCACGGCCGAGACGGCGCTTCCCAGTTCGCGCATGCGTTCGATCGCTTCGATCCCGTCGCCTGCGGTGGCGGTGCGGAATCCGAGGATCTGAAGGGCGTTCTGGGCGAACTCGCGGACCTTGGGTTCGTCGTCGACGACGAGGACGGTGCCGGCGCCGCGCCAGGGGTCCTCGATGCGGGCGGAGTCGCCGCGGACGCGCGGGGCGAGGGAAGCGCCGGCGGGGAATGCGACGGTGAAGGTGGTTCCCTTCCCCGGCTCCGAGTCGACGCGGATCGCGCCTTTGTGGCCGCGGATGATGCCGAGGACGGCGGAAAGGCCTAGGCCTCTTCCGGTCGATTTCGTCGTGAAGAACGGGTCGAAGATCCGGGCTTTGGTGGCGGCGTCCATGCCGCAGCCGGAGTCGGCGATCGAAAGAAAAACAAAGTCGCCTTCGGGGAGATCGGCGGCGTGGGCGCAGCCGGCGAGCCAGTCGCGATCGGCGCGCGCGAGACGGGTCCCGACCGTGATCGTGCCGTGCTTGCCGCCGATCGCCTGCGCGGCGTTGATGACGAGGTTCATGACGACCTGCCGGAGTTGCGTCAGGTCCGCTTCGACCTTGGGAAGCACGGCGGCGAGGTCGTACTTGAGCGTCACGTCCTTGGACATCGAGACGCGCAGCAGCTCCGCCATTTCCTGCGCGAGCCGGTTGAGGTCGACGCGCTGAAGCACGAACATCCCGCGCCCCGAGTACGCGAGCATCTGGCCGGCGAGGTCCGCCGCGCGCTCGGCGGCCGTCTCGATGTCGTCGCACATGTCCCATTCGCGCGAGTCGTGCGGGACGAGCGCCTTGAGAGTCGAAGCGTTTCCCATGACGACCGTCAGCAGGTTGTTGAAGTCATGCGCAATGCCGCCCGCGAGCAGCCCGAGGCTCTCGAGCACCTGCCCGTCCCGCAATTTCTTCTCCAGCGCGCGCCGGTCCGACATGTCGCGCAGGATTGCGGAAGCGCCGGTCGGATTTCCGCCGTGCGTCACGGGCGACAGCGTCAGCGAAACGTCGACTTCGCCGCCGCCCGGTTTCCTGAGCGTCGTCTCGCGCCGCACGCGCTCCCCGCGTCGCACCCCGTCCAGCAGCGCCGCCGCTTCCGCCGCGCGTGCCGCCGGCCACAGCCACGCCAGCGGGCGGCCGACCGCCTCGAGGCGCGACTTCCCGAACATCCGCTCCGCCGCCGGATTCCAGGACACGATCGTCCCGTCAAGCGCCATGCCGACGATCGCGTCGTCGGAGGAATCGACGATCATGGAAGACAGGTGGGCCAGGAGGCGGGAGTCGGACATGTCAGGACGAATGATCAATTTTCCATTTTCAATACTCAATGATCAATTGACCGGCGGGTCCGGGAATTCCGCGACGCACCGGGACCGGACTTTGGTAGCTTGGCCGCCATTCATCATTCGCAGGGAGATTCCCCCATGCTCCGTCCCGACCTCCGCACTCGCCGCCGTGGCCATTTCGCCGTCCGCAGCATCGGCGGCTTCGTCCTCCTCCTCGTCTTCATCGGCCTTCGCATGTGGGCCCGCTCCGAACGCCGCGACCGCCAGAACTCCGGTCATGGCGCCAACTCGAGGCCCAACCCCGACGCCGTCGCCAATGCCGCCCTCGAGCAGGCCGCGATCGCGTTCGAACAGGGCCGCTTCCCCGACTCGATCAATCACGCGAGCGCCGCCATCTCCTCCAGCCCCAACAACTTCGACGCCTACGTCATCCGAAGCGCCGCCTACCGCCGCTCCGGCAACCTCGAGGCCGCCCTCGCCGACGCCACCAAAGCCGCTTCCCTCCGCGGCTCCGACACGGAAATGCCCATGTTCCGCGCCTCGATCCTGATGGAAATGAAGCGCTTCGCCGACGCCGAGAATGACTTCACGCGCACGATCAACATGAGCGCGACCAACGCCGGCGCCTACCTGGGCCGCGCCGAGGCCCGCATCGAGCAGGGGAAGCTCGACCCGGCAGCGGAGGACATGAAGAAGGCTTTCACGCTCGCGCCTCCCGGGTGGGATGAGATGGACTACGCGAAAGGTGTGCAGAAGAAGCTGGAAGCGGCGCAGGCGGCGAAGGCAGCGGGGAACGCGGAGGCACCGCCGGGAAAGTGAGCGGCGGCTACTTCATGTTCTTGAAGTAGTCGTGGTATTCCTTGTCGAGCGCGTCGAGGTCGCCGAAGCACTGCTTCGCGGCCTCGAGGCTTCCTTTCCCTTCGACTTCCATCTTGAAATAGTCGAAGAACTCTTGCCGGTACTCGCCTCCCTCGTGTTGCAGGAGGAAGTAAACGACCGACCAGCTTTGCGCGTCGGTGTCGGTCACGTAGGAGCGTTTCGACGGATTCGACCTCTCGAGTACGTACTGCTTGTAGGACACTCCCATGAAGTCGCGCATCTTCGAATTCTTCCCGTCGGCGATCATTTTTTTCACGTAGGGTTTGTACATCGACGAGACGCCCCCGAATACAAAACCGCCCGTTGCGTCGCGTTTGAAATTCTCGAAGTACGTGGAGAGACCCTCCGAAAACCAGGCCATCTCCGAGTCGACGAGTTTCTTCCCCACAGTGATGCGCGATCCTGAGATCGCGTGAATGGCGGCGTGAGTGCAGAGGTGGAAGAGCGTTTCGTAGAGCTGCGAGGTGTCCTTGTAGAGGTGGATTTCTCCGGTCCGGCTGCTGAAATGGCCGCCGGCCCATGGAGTCGACTGGGAAATGGAGTGGTATCGGTCGCTGGTCGCAAAGATGTAGACCAGGGTCACCTCGTTCCTGGCGTGGGCGCCCGCATCGAAGAGCGACCCATATTCTTTACAAAAAACCTGGTAGAAGGTGATGACTACTTCCCTGAAGCTCGTCAACATCAGCTCCGCCACGTAAGTGTCTGATTTCTCCATGCAGAGCAGGAACGGTGCATCAGGCGCGCAGTCCAGCCATGCCAGGGAACTCTCGGCGATGGAGTATTCGATGGCGCGGTTCCACTTCAACTTTGCGATTTTCAGTTCCCTCGGGGTCAGCTGGCCCTCATCGATTCCTCGGACCTTCAGCCAGTCCGCGAATGCGGCCCGCGGAGGCGCGGCGGCGGGGGGACCAGACTCCTTTTCGATCAGTTCCCGAGCGAATTCGTCGTTCGGGTCGACTTTCAGGACTTTCCGCGCAAGGGCGAGGGCTTCGTCGTGGAGCGCCGCGCTTTCGAGCCACAAGACAAGCGAATGGAGTTTCACCAGATCCTCGCCTGCAAGCGGACGCTTAACGTTGACGTAGATCCACCGAAGTTTGTCCGACGCCTTGGAGTAGTTCCGGTCGAGTCTCACAGCCACCCTGTAGTACTGCTCGGCGGTGTCGCGATCTCCAATTCGCTCGCAGGCCTCGGCAAATTCGAACGCCGTCGAAGGGCTGTCGTGCGCGTACAGCCGGAGCTTCGCCAAGCGCGCTTCCTCAACGCTCGGCGGCAAGTCTTTTGGCGCCGCCGAACGACTTCTGACAAAGAAGCAGATTCCCAGGATCGAGAATCCGGGGACGCATAGGCAGAGCAGCAGGACTACAAGTTGCCGATTCACCATCCGTCATGATATCGCGACGGCGCCCCGGATCTTTTCCGGTTTCGCCCGTCGTCACTCCAATCACGATTCGATCCGTTCATCCGGAACTTCCGTGGGTCCCTCGCCCGGACCTTCGGCAGTATTCGTTCTTATTCTCCTTTATTCGCGACTCGTCTTTGTTTCTCGCAGTTTGGCCTCAGCAGAACAGAGGAAACAAAGACGAGTCGCGAATAAAAGAGAATAAAGGCGAATACAATCAACGGTCGTTTTGAGATTCCCGACTCTACCGACCCACGGGAATTCAGGATGACCCAATCACACCTCTCCCCCGCCCATGAAACTCCTCTTCGCCTCCGACTTCCACGGCACGATCCCCTACTTCGACGCCTTCGCGAAGCTCGCGCGGCGGCTGAAGCCGGACGTTCTTCTTCTCGGAGGCGACCTCTTCTCCAATTCCGCGCCCGTCGAGATTGCGCCGGCGGCGCAGCGGCAGACGGCGGAAGGATGGTTCAAGGAGTGGTGTGCGGGCGCGCAGGCGCCGGTGTACTGGATCGCGGGGAACCACGAATGGCGGACCGTGACGGATCCGCCGGCTTCGGCGGGGACTTACGTCGGTGAGCGGGTTGTCGCGCTGGGCGACTGGGACCTCGTCGGGTTTTCTTTCTGCTCGCCGACTCCGTACTGGCTGATCGACCACGAGCGCCCTGAGGAATCTCCGAACCGCCACGAGCCGCGCTTTCGCTGCTACGCCTCGAACGGCGACCGGGTCGAAATGGTCGAGAAGCCGGACGAGTGGCTTGCGAAGAAGCCGACGCTGGCGGCGATGCTGCGCGAACTGCCGAAGCCGCGCTCGTGGCGCAAGACGATCTTCATGGCGCACAACCCGCCGTTCGACACGGGGCTCGACCTGCGTTTCGGCGACATGCACGTCGGCAGCACCGACATCCGGGATTTCATGCTCGCGACGAAGCCCGCGATTTCGCTTCACGGCCACATCCACGAGGCCCCGATTCTCACCGGCAACCCGATGCACAAGGTCGGGCGCACGTGGGGGTTCAACGCGGGCCGGGAACGGGACGGGCTTCGCGCGCTGTGGATCGACCCGGACAAGCCGGAGGAACACGTGCTTCACGGGGGAAAGTAACGCGGCCGTCAGAGTTTGAGCAATAATCGAGTGGGAGCACAACGGCGTCGGCGCGATCGGCCTATCTATGGCATCGCCTTTCAACGCCGCCGCCGTCGGCCCCCGCTCGCTTATCGCTCAAACTCTCGAAGGCAAAAGGACTTCTGAGAGCGTGAGCGGAAGTCGATCGAAGGCTCGGCCAGGCCGAGCGAGCGAAGCGAGCGACGTCTGGCCGAGCCGTAGATCGACTTCTGCTCACGCGCTCAGAATAGCTTCACGAACGCGCGGTACTCCCGGTCCAGCGCTTCCAGGTCCCCGAAGCACTCCTTCGCGGCCTCGATCCCGCCCTTCCCGCTCAATTCCAGTTCCGCGTAACGGTCGAGGGATTCGCGGCGCTTCCCCTTCTCAGCCGTCTCAACGAACGCGACGAACGCCCAGCTCTGCGACAGGACTGCGAATGCGGCGAGCGGGTCGGGGGACACGTCCAGTTCGCCGAAGGTGGCGGCCAGGAGCGAGGAGAGCGGTTTCAGTTTTTTCTCGCGGAGCGCGGTGCGGACATCGGCCATGGGGCGGGAAGCGCCTTCGCCGAAGTGCATGGGGCGCGGGTCGGCGTGTCGCGCGGCGGAGAAGTACGCGGCCGTGCCGTCCCAGAACCACGCGGAAAGAGAGGCCGTGGGAATCCCTTCGCCCGGAGCGCGCACGCGGGCCAGCGCGATCCAGGTCTGCCAGGTGGCCTCGTGGCACGCGCTGTCGACCAGATCGCGGTTGCCGCGCGACAGGAACGCCCAGCCGGATTGGAGATTCGTGTGGCTCGTCGAGAACGCCGGCGGCTTCGCGCGACGAAGGTACTCGTCGCGGGAAGCGAGGACCACGAGGGGGGCGGTCCAGTCTGCGGCGGGGGGGCGGGACTCGAAGAGGGATCGGAACCGCGCGCGGAAGAAGAGGTGGAAGTCCCGCAGCGCGGCGACGATCTCGACGGCAGTCGCGGAGCCGGGCGTCTCGCGAGTCTCCTCCACTGCGACAATCCACGGCACAGAGAACCCCAAAGACTCGACGGCCTTCTCCGTGCCCCAGATCAGTTCCAGTTCCCTTCTGGTCATCGCAACCATTCGCGCCTGGCCCGTCACGGTGGCGGCGTCCCTGGAGGAGGCGTACTCGGCCAGCGCCATCTCCAGCACCTTGCGATCAAGGACTCCGACGCGTGCGCCGCGCCACTCGTCGTCCGCACCGGGAGCCGGTTGCACGCCCAGCAGGCGGGGCGGCGCCCGCGGCGGTTCTTCGACCTTCTTCGGAGGTTCGCCGGCCGCCGGCGACGGCGCAGGCGCAGGCTTCTTCGCTTCAGGACCGCTTCCCCAGAAGGCGGCCACGAGAATTCCGCAGAAAGCGGCGATGGAGACGATCCCGAGCAAGGCGCGGCGCATCGAAGACATGATAACGGGTACAGAAAAAAACCGGCCCCGCTCGGGGACCGGTTTTCAGATTTGCGCCGCAGGTCTTACTTCATGGCCTTGTAGAAGTTCTCGTACTCCGTGTTCAGCTTGTCGAGATCGCCGAAGATCTCCTTCGCTCCGTCGAAGCTTCCTCCCTTGTCGACCTCGATCTTGAAGTACTTGTTGAACGCGTCCTTGTACTTGCCGTTTTCGTGCGTGTAGAGGAAGTACACGACGGACCACGACTGCGCGTACATGTCGTTCACGTAACTTCGTTTGGATGGATTCCGGGATTCCATGGCGAACTGCATGTAGTTGATGTTGAAGAGGTCCTTCAGTTTCTTGTGCTTTCCGTCCGCGATCATCTTCTTCATGTACGGCTTGTAGTTGCTCGAAACCTCGCCCAGGATGAAACCGCCCTTGTCGTCGCGCTTGAAGCTCTCGAAGAACGTCGCGATCCCCTCCGTGAACCAGAACATGTTCACGCTCCGGCGTTCAGACACTTTCTCGACCTTCATCTGTGAAACGGTGTGGACGAGCTGGTGGATCCCCTCATGGAAGAGCGTCTCGTAGAGCTGGCTGGTGTCCTTGTAGATGTAGATGCGCCCGGTACCGGGCTCGAAGTGGCCGCCGGCCCAGGGCGTCGGGTTGGAGATTTCGTGGTAGCGCGCGCTCGACTCGAAAACGTAGATGAAGCAGACCTCGTTCGTGCCGAACGACTTGACGTCGAAGAGGGCGCTGTACTTGTCGAAGAAGAGCTTGTACAGAGTGACGACGCACTCCTTGAACGCCTCGAGCATCAGCTTGGCGTTGTAGCTCGTCGACTTCTCCATGCACAGGACGTGCGGCGAATCGGGAGCGCAGTCGAGGTATTCGCGGTCTTCCTCGCCTTTGTTGCCGTAGGTCTTGTAGTCCGTCTTCAGCGAGTACACCTTCTTTTCGCGGGGAGAAAGCCTGTCGTATTCGGCGTTCTCCACCTTCTTCGAAGACGTCAGCTGCGCGAGCTCCGCTTCACCCTTCGTCCACCACTTGCCGTCGACCTTGACGTCGCCGACCAGCATGTGGGCCTTCTCGGAGTTCGGCGCATACGTCTTGACCATGGCTTCCGCGAGCACCAGGGCTTCATCTTCCAGCGTCGCCTTTTTCAGCCAGTCCAGAAGCGCATCCAGCTTGGCCGGATCGCTTCCCGCTTCCTGTTTCTTCACGTTCGTGTAGACCCAGCGCAGCTTGTCCTGCGCCTTCGAGTACTTCGGGTCGAGCTTCACGGCCCTGAGGTAGTACTGGACGGCCGTTTCGCGGTCGTTCTTTTTCTCGCACGCCTCTGCAAATTCGAACGCAGCGCTCGGGCTGTCGTCGGCGTACTTGCGCATCTTCTCGAACGCATCGTCTTTCTTTGCCGTCTCCGCGTCCTTGCCGCCCGTGCCGTCTTTCCCGTTCTTCCCGGCCATGACGAAACCGGCCACGGCGATGATGAGGACGAGCGCGCCTCCGCCGATCGCGGCGAAGAGCATCGTGTTGTTCTTTTTCGGGGCGGTGGCGAACGCAGAGCCGCTTCGGCCACCGCCGGGCGCTCCGCCGGCGCGGCTGCGGCCCGGCGCGGACTGCTGCACGGGAGTGCTCCGGCCACGGGCGCCTGCGGTCCGGCCACGTCGCGTCGGCTGCGATTCAGGTTCGGGCTCAG
>WSZJ01000062.1 GCA_009773755.1 Planctomycetota bacterium
ACGAGGAAAAGCCCTTCATCGAAGCAGAACACGATGCGTTTTCCAATACGCCGGAAGCCGCGGACGGTCTTGCCGCGGAACGCGTCGAGCGGCGGGTCGACGGAGCGCAGGAGAAACATTGATGCGAGCCGGACGCCGACGAGCGAGCGACCCGTGCAGCGGCGGTCGAGGTGCTCGAGGTAAACGGAGAGGTCGGGGAGTTCGGGCATCCGGGGAGAGTGTGGGAAAAACGCGAGGGGATTGGGAAGGGGAACTCCCGGACCCTGCCGGCGTCCAAGGGACATGCCTGCTCAGGAGAGATTCATGCGTCCGTCCCTCGCCGTCTTGGTCTTCTGCGCGGCCGCCTCCGCCATCTTTGCCGATGAGCCGCCTTCATGGTCCGAGTTTGACGTGTCCTCCGCGAACGGCCAGTGGGTCGCGCAGGTGCGGCGCTCGCCGCGCGGCGGTGGCGCGCCTGCGGCGAACGCGTGGGATGACGACTGGACGCTGCGCGTCTATCGGGAAAAGGACGGCAAGCCGGACGGGGAGGTCTCCTGGACCGCTCCCTTTCGCCACTCCGGGTATTCGGGCGGTCTCCTGTCCGGCAACGGCGCCCATTTCGTCACCGTGTCGGACTGGTTCCACCTCCACGGCGCCCCGGTCACGATCGACTCGGCCAGGGGGCCTGTCGCGCACACCCCGCACGGGGTCGATTTCGGCGTCCCTGCTGCGAAGCTCAAGCCGACCGCTTCCCACTGGCTCTGGCTCGGGGAGGCCCGGCCGCAGTTCGACGACGACTGGCAGACCCTGAAGGTCACGACCATTGAAGACACGAAGCGCTGGGTCGATCTCGACAGCGGCCGCCTCTGCGGCCACGCCAGCGGGCCGCTTCGCGGGTCCCTCCGCGTCGACCGGCGTGTCGCTGCCCTCGGCGAACGCGTGCAGTTCTCGTTCGGGCTTCTGAACATCAGCGGCAAGGAGGCCGTCACCTGGCACGCCGGCGTGTGGGCAAACCATCGTGTCTTCCTCGTGGACGAGAACGACAAGGAGTCGCCTCTTACGGCGTTCGGCAAGACCGCCCGCAACTGCTTCGGGCCGGACCGCGACAAGAACGTCAAGTGGAAAGTCCCGCCGGGCTCCTGGGACGACCAGATCAAGGAAGAGTCCCTGGATCGGCACTTCGTCGTCGACAGGCCGGGCCGCTACACCCTGAAGGTCATGTACGAGGACGTCTCCAACGGCGCGGCCGTCAAGCTCGTTTCGATCCCGGTCGAGATCGTCTTCTTCAAAGACTCCCTCCCGTCCCCCGCCGAGATCGGCGACCGCATCACCGACTGCGTCGCGAAAGACCACCGCGCGGGACTCGAGCCGCTCGTCGAAGGCGGGAAGATCGCCGACGAAGATTGGGAAGCGCTGAAAAAGAGCGAGGCGATGAACAGTTATCGCTTCCTCGCCGAGGGGCACTTCGCGCCGAAAGAGAATGCTGTCGATCTCGGAGGGGACGCCCACCAGATGTCGGTGAAATGTGCGAAGGCGGAAGGCGGGTGGCGGATCGCGAAAATCGAGCGCTCGCGCTGACTACTTCAGTTTCGCAAGCGCGTCCGCGTAGAGCTTCCCTGGCGTCCCGGACAACGTCGGGTGCGCCGTGCCGGTTGCGCGATGGTGGAGATCGGCGACGTCGGCGTTCGATTCTACGGGGAGCCAGCGCTCGACAGTCCCGCGCTTGAGCTGGACGACCGGTCCCTTGCCTTTCGGCGAAGCGTCGTTGGGGATCACGGCGAACGGGCCAATGATCCACTCGTTGCCCGCGGAGTCCTTGATGGACTTCCCCTGCAGGGGGCGGAGCGCGGCCTGGCCGTCTCCGTTCGGGTAAGGGCCCGAATAGCCGGGAGGCTCCTCTTTTGCGCAAGAGATGGCGGCTAAAGCGAACAATGCCGGTAGAAGTGCTGTCGAGCGCGACATTCGGAATCTCGGAATGAAGTTGCGAGTTGCGGGTTGCGAGGAACGGCGAACGGACCGGTTCAACGGGCTACTTGCGTTGGCGAACGATCACTTTTCTTGGGCCTGAGACGCCGTTGTTGTCCGGCGCATAGTACTCGTAGACGCCGCACGCCGGAGATTGCGCTTCGATGGGGAAGCGCGGGCGCAGGTCGTAGTTGATGCGGATCGGGGCGTCCGGAGCGACCTTGCCGAAGTAGAGCGTGATCTGCCGTCCGGTGAGCGCGTACTTGTCGATGACGCCGGTCTCGCGGAGACGCTCAAAGGCTGAGGCGTCCGGCTCGAACCCCGGCGGGATGCCGAGGTCCGCGATCACCATGGACGTCTCGCGACCGCGAAGCGTCATGATCGCCGTCGCGTGCAGCACGCCGTCGAGGTCGATCTCCTGCTTGTCGTAGGCAACTTCGATCGAGAGCGGCGGCGCTTCCGGGCGCGGTGCGAGGTGCCACGGGAGGTAGAAGCGCCCCGCGACCTGGTACGACGCCGACAGTTCGCCGTCCGATTCGAGCTCGACGGTGTTTTCGCCTTCCGCGACCGGAATCTCCGCCTGCTGGTACAGGTCGAACGTCTCCCCATTGATCTCGCGGAACGCGCCCACGATCTCCCTGCCGTTCACGCGCAGCTTCACGTGCACCGGCCGCTCCGGCTTCTTCGCCGCGCCGCCGTCTTCGAGCAGCGCCTTGATCGCCAGGATCGTCGCCTGCGTCGAGCCCCAGTCGCCGTGCGGCTGACGGTTCTTCGACAGCCACCCCAGCGCTTCCGCCGCCCGCGGCGACTTCGCGCGGCCGCACGCCAGCGCCGCGAGAGCCGTCGCTTCGATGTCGGACGTGAATCCCCGCGCCCCGCACAAACCGTCGCCGGAAGCACCCCAATGCGCGAGCGCCCCTTCGCGGATCGCCGACTTCTCCAGCGGCTGCACGTCCGACGGCCTTCCCAGCGCCAGCGCAACGAGCGCCTGCACGTACGGATCCGCCGCTTCCGTCGCGTGCGCCGCCACCCACGCCGCGCCGCGCTCGACCTCGGCGTCGCGCAGACCCGCTTCACGCAGCGCCCAGACGACGTACGCCGTCAGCGGCAGCCGCGCGTTGCCGAGCGAGTGCCACGTGTGCATCGGCATGTCGAGCGACCACGCGCCGTCGCGGTCCTGCCGCTCGTACAGCACGCGCTTCGCCCGCGCCACGATCTCCGGGTCGACGTCGCGCACCTTCGCCATGTCCGTGAACTCGAGGATCCCGTAGGCCGTGAGAATCGTCTTCGCCGGCGCCGCGCCGTACCAGTCGAACCCGCCGCCCTTGACTTCGAACGTCAGCAGCCGCTGGTAGCCCAGGTTCAGCGCTTCGTCGAGCTTCATCTGCCACTCGGGGGTCAACTGACCCGTCTTCCGGAGGTAACCCATCACGAGAACGTTCGGATAGGTCACGCTCGAGGTCTGCTCGAATCACCCATACGGCAGCCGCACGAGGCCTTCGAGGCCGCTGACGACTTCCGAGAAGCGGCTCGGGTAGAGGCGGACCCAGGCGCGGGAAGCGCCGTCGACGGCGTCCGCGGGGACGGTGAACTTCGTGGAAGCGCGGTCGCGGAGGACGTCGTTGACGGAGAGCGGCATCTCACGGCCGTCCGGCACGACGTCGATCGCGCGGCGGATCGCGTCGGCGAATTCCGGCGAAGTCGCGGTCACTTTCAATTTATGCCGCCCGAACTCGCGCGCCTTCACGTGGAAGTACACCGAGCGCACGTCGTTCGCGGCGATGTTCAGCGTCTTCTTCGCGTCGTCCTTGATCTCGAACCCGGACTCCGCTTCGAATTCCAGCGCCACGCTCTGTTCCCGCTCGAGGTAGTTGTACACCGCGACCGGGATCCACATCTCGTCCCCCTGCGTCAGCGCCACCGGCAGGTCGATGTCCGCGAAGAACGGCTGGAATACCCGCAGCGGCGCGTCCATTGCCCCCAACCGCCCGCCGCGATCCACCGCCGACATCCCCATCCGCCACGTCGTGATCGAGTCCGCGCCGGGAAAGCGGAGCGTCGCGCGGCCCTGGTCGTCGGTGACGATCTGGGGGTTCCAGTAGAGCGTCTCGGGGAAGTACTCGCGGAGGCGGGGGGGGAGGTGCGCCGAGCCGCTGTCGACGTCCATAAAGGTTCTCAGCTGTCCTCCGCTGCCGCCAACGGCGTTCTGAATGTCATATGCAAGCGTGGCTCTGGCCGACGCACCAGCTCCCGTAGCCATCTTGAGGGCGCTGCTTTCTCGACCGCGCGTTGTGATTAGGGAACCGAAAACCGCGACCAACAACACGAGCACAACGGCGCCGGCCCCCGTTGCCAGCCAGCAGCCTTGGGCCTCGATGCGACTAAGTTCCACGCTCTGCCCGATCAGTCCGAGTACGCCGATCATGCCGATTAGCGCCCCGAAGGCAGCGGCCGGACCCGCGCCGTCGCTTCCCGTCGGAAGTAAGGCGGCCAGGACTAGCAGACCCACCGCGAATCCGATCATCAAACGTGAGCCGAGATTAACGCGCCCCATAAGCATGATCGCCCAGACACCCACGACTAGCCCGGCGAGACAGGAAAGCAGGACCTCTATGTTGCCAAGGTAGTCACGCTTCCAGGCACGGAACCGCTGCATTTTTGCAGTGAATTCGTTAGAGGCGAACGACTTTGCCAGTGGCTTCTCAGCAATTGCCACTCGCGCTGGCGTCGGGTCGCTCGAGGCAAGCGCGCCCGTAGGCTTGAGCTGGAACCGAGGCTTCAGCAGGTCTTCCTGAATCGCGAAGTACGTCGCTTCGAGCCCGGGCCGCGAGTCGTTCAGCGCGAAGACCGCTTCGTCGACGACGGACACGCTCAGCGCCGAGGGCGCGGGGTTCCCGTCCGGCCCGAAGACCTGGATTTCCGCAGTCATCTCATCCCCCGGCTTGAACGGCTCGGGACGGATTGCCGGGCGGATTTCGAGGCCCTTGGCGGGCATCACGACGATCGGGCGCGAGTCGCGCCCGATGTGGCCGTCGGCGCGGACGCGGTAGGCGGCGACGCGGGCGCTTCCGCGCAGGTCGGTCGGCAGGTCGATGGCGATGTCGGCGCGGCCGTTCTTCACTTCGACGGTTTTCGTGAGGTACGTGAACGCGCCGCGCGTCAGGTCGAGGTAAACGGGGCCGTCAGTGCGCGAGAGAAGCGTCACCTGCATCGTCTGGCCGGTGCGGTACTGCGAGTAGTCGGTTCGCAGCAGGAAATCCTGCTCGGCGCGGCCGTCGCGGTTCAGGTCGGCGACGAGGCGGCCGCTCCGGCCATCCTCGTCGCGCGCGATCAATTCGAACTGCGGGCTGGGGATCGGGACCTCGAGGACGCCACTTTCGTCCGTCTGGCGCTCGCCCTGGCCGCTGAAGCGCACCCAAGCGCGCGCGGGGCGGCCGTCGGGGTACGAGCAGACGATGTACATCTTCTGCGGGACGCCGGGGACATACTCGCCGCCCTCGGGGACCGCCACGATCCGGATCGGCACGGCGGTGACCGGCAGAAGAATGGCCTTGCGCTCGACGTGGCCCGCGGTGTCGGTGACGGCGGCTTCGCAGCGGAGAAGCGCGCTTCCACCCTCGATCTCCGTTCCGTACAGCTTCTTCGGAATCTCGAGCGTCAGCCGCGCGTGCCCTCTGTCGTCGGCGCGCATCACCGCTGTGCCCGCTTCCTTGAAGTCGTCGCCGAGCCAGTGCGACAGCGTCACGCGGACCTCCGCGCCGGCGCAGGGCTTGCCGAACAGGTAGTTGGCATCGACCTCGGCGTAGAGCGTGCGGCCGGGGGCGTAGAAGCGCTGGTCGGTCGCGAGGTCTACGCGGAACTTCGGCAGCACGTACCGCTTCACCTCGAACACCCGCTCGCTCTCCACGCCGCCTGCGACGGCTTTCGCGCGCCACGGGCCCAGGAGGACTTCGTCGGCGAGGTCGAGGTCGAGCGAAGCGATGCCGAATTCGGAAGTCTTCAGCGCTTTGCGCTCGACCTTGTTGCCGTTCGCGTCCTCGATTTCCAGGGAGACTTCTCCTTTGAACGGCGTGAGCGCGACGTCGTCCATCGCAAGGACGCGAAGGTGCACGGTCTGCTCCGGCTGGTAGATCGGCTTGTCCGTCGAGATCAGGACGCGCACCGGACGCTCGATCGTGACCTTCTTTGTGATGCGGTCCTCGCCGAGCGCGGAGATCACCGTGAGAATCAGCACTGCGTCGCGCGACGCCGGCACCGGGATGCGCACGTCGGCGCAGCCGTCAGCGCCGGAGACCGCTTCAACCTTCGCCCCGCCTTCGACCTGAGCGACGACCTTCGCCCCCGCGATCCCCGCTTGCGTCTGTCCGTTCCGCACCAGCACCCGCATCGTGCCCGTCGCGCCTTCGACCCACGTCGGCGCGCCGATCACCGTCACCTGCTGCACCTGCGGCTCCTGCTTCTCGATCCACGCGCGCCAGCCGCCGACGGAGAGAAGCGCGACTGCCGCCGCCGCGAGGAAGCCCCACTTGAAAAACCCGCCGCGCGACGGAATTCGCACAGGCTTGCCGCCGGCCGCTTCGTCGCGGAAACGAGCCGCAGCCTTCGCAAGCAGCCCGTCGGTTTGCCTCAGCTCCTCCAATTTCGCGCGGCACGCCTCGCACCCGGCGAGATGCTCCTCCAGCTCCGGCGCCTCGCCGTCGAGGTACCAGGAGAGCTTCGCTTCGCAGTCGCGGCATTCCATGGCTAGTCCTTTCCTCCGTTTTGCCAGGCGATCCGCCGCAAATCACGGGTGATCAGCGACACGCGGCCGACCAGGAAGCCGAACAGGAGGCCGACGATGAGCGCAGCTCCTGCGATCGCCGCGACCTCCGAGGCATGGAACGACTCGAAGAGCGTGGCGCGCGGCGGCGGCCGGTAGACCTCCAGTTGTCCGCAGGTTTCCATCATTGGATTCGCCATCAATCCCTCCTTCCCGTCGGTCCGCATCCTGAGCGCGCAAACCGGAGGCTCCGCCGGATTTGCCGGCATCGCGATTCTCATGGCCTCATCCTTTCGGTAACCAGTTTCCGCACCCGGTGCAGCTTCTCGCCCACCGACGATGCCGTCGTCCCCAGCACTTCCGCGATCTCCGCGTAACTCAGCTGTTCGACAAACCGAAGCAGCACGAGCTGCCGGTAGTCCTCGCGCAGCCCGTCGACGATCCGCACGACCTTTTCAAGCAGGTCGTCGGGCTTCCTTTCCGCCGCCGGGGCCGCCACGTCCACCAGCTCCTCCGCTTTGTGCCTCTTTTCCCGGCGCAGCCAGTCGACCGCCGCGTTGCGGGTCAGCGTGTACAGCCAGGTTTTCGCCTTCGACGGATCTCTCAGCGTCCCCAGCGCCTTCCACGCCCGCAGAAACGCTTCCTGCGTGACGTCGTCGGCGGCGGACGGACTCCGGACCCAGGACAGGGCGAGGGCTCGCACCATCCGTTCGTGTTCCTTCACGAAGGTGTCGAAATCCAGGGCCACGGGGCTGGTTGGTGCGCCTTGTTCTGGGTCCATGAGAGAGGCGAAGTGGGGAGGTTGATTGTTAGAGAAATCGCCGAAAACTGTTCAGATTCTCGGACTCGAGAGTTGCCAGCGGCCAGGAAGAAGCCGGGCCACGGAATCGCACAGTGAAGGAGTACTATCCCGAGCATGAAATCAACCTCCGCCTGTTCCGCGCTTTTCGTCTCCTGCCTGATCGTTCACGCCGAGGATGCCGCAGACGCGGCCGGTAAACGCGCGAAGCTGGAACTTGTCGAGGAACGAGAGGTCGCGGTCCCCGACGACGACACCCTCTGGTCGTGCGATTTCTCCCGCGACGGACGCTGGCTCGCAGTTTCGACGAACGACCGACTGGACTTCATTGACCTGAAGACAGGGGCCAAGCGAAGCGAAGCCCCGAAATCGGCGCGCTACATCAATCCGGGAGTCTCTGGTTCAGAGATCCTCGTCCGCGGTGACTCAGGAGTCGAAGTGAGGGATGCTTCGGGTGAACACGCGGCGAGGGAACTTCGCAAATTCGGGAAATTCGACCACTGGACGAGCGCCAAGGCGTCTCCGGACGGAAAGACGCTTCTGCTCCTCGTCGGGGGCCACTTCACCGTCGCCCCGGTCGGTGACGGGGAGGCTCCAGCGATGCCCGAGGCTGAGAAACGACCCGCCGGCATGCCGCGGGAGGAGCTCATGGTGATCGAGGCCCGATGGCATCCCGACTCCACGAGATTTGCGTTCGCGGGGGACTGGGACGGATTCAGGTCGACGGGCGGTGTGATGGTCTGGTCATCGGACGCGAAGATCCTCTTTCGCAAGCAGGCCGACGACGCCCGGATCGTTGCCTGGAACCCGAATGGCTCCGAGTTGTGGTGGGGAAACGGCAAAGAGCTGCATTTGCTCGAATCAAAAACGTGGACCGAATCGAAGGTGTTCGACGCTCCTGTATTCGGGTGGTGGATGCTGGGGGGCGAAGTGGCTCTCGGGGCCGAGGAGAAGGAATTGACCCTCTGGCACACGCCGACGATGACCCGCGTCAAGTCCCTCGTACGATTGGAGGAATCGGACCACGTGAAGATCTCCCCCGATGGAGGTCGAGTTTGCGTTAGCAACATGAAGCGAGCCCGCGTGTTTTCGATCCGCAAATGAAACTCACGGGAAATCTGAATGCGCCGTCCGCGCCAATTTCGCGTCGGAGCTGATTGTGTCGCCCGCCCGGTGAACTGGAAGTGCGGCGACAAGGTCATCGTCCCGCCGCCGAGGACCGTGAACGACGTGGAGGCGCGCCGCGTGAACAGCGCGAAGCGTTTTCTTGTGGGCGGGCAGGTCGAATGCGCGAGCTTGCGGAAGGGCGCAAGGACTTTCAATGTGATGCTTGTATTAAACAATAACTTGTACTATTGTTTAATACAGTGAATTCACTTAACACCATCCTCGAACGTCACCGACGCGAACGCGATCAGGCGCTGCGGCGGACGCTCGTCCCGCGTCAGCTCGCTTCCGCGCTGTCGAAGGCTCTCTCTTCCGGCCTCGTGAAGGTCATTACGGGTCCGCGCCGGGCCGGAAAATCCACGCTCGCGTTCCAGGCGCTCGCCGGGAGAAGCTTCGCTTACCTGAACTTCGAAGACGACGCCTTGCACAACGGGCCTGCGGGCGACGATCTAGTCGAGGCGCTGGACGTTGTTTACGGGAAGACCGAGTTCCTCTTCTTCGATGAGATCCAGAATCACCCGCACTGGGAGAGCTTCATCAACAAGCTCCACCGCCGGGAGCGAAACCTGGTCATCACCGGATCCAATTCCCGGCTCCTCAGCCGGGAACTTGGGTCCGCCCTGACGGGCCGGCACCGGGCCTTTGAACTGCTCCCGTTCAGCTATCCGGAGTTCCTTCTGGGACAGGGAACGAAGGCCGGGAACGAAGTGGAGTCCTTCACGCGCTACCTGCAGTGGGGAGGGTTCCCCGAAGTGGTCCTGGGCGGCGCTGAACCCTGCGAATACCTGCGCGCGCTGTTCGACTCCGTCGTGCTGCGCGACGTGGTGACGCGTCACAGGATCCGGTCGTCGACCGCGATGCACGACCTCCTTCACCTCATGATGAACAGCGCCGGCAGCCGGTTCTCGGCGCGCAGCCTGGAACGATCCCTGGGGTCCCTCTCCACGGCGACGATCCAGAAGTTCATCGGGTATTGCCGCGAGGCGTACCTGATCCAGGACCTGCAACCGTATTCCTTCAAGCCGAAAGCGCGGCTCAAGGCCGACCGCAAACTCTACGCCTACGACAACGGGTTCATTTCCGCCCGTTCGCAGCCGGTCGTCTCGAACAGCTCTCGCCTGCTTGAAAACCTGGTCTTCGTCGAGCTGGTGCGGCGCGGATTCAGGCCGAACCTGGACCTCTTTTATTACCAGACCCGTTACGGTTTCGAGGTCGACTTCCTGACGCGGCGCGGGGTGACGAATCTCGAGTTGATCCAGGTCGCGCAGGACCTCGCTTCACTGAAGACGCGAGAGCGGGAAATCCGCGCGCTCCGTCAGGCCGCCGCAGAGTTGAACGTGCGCGCGCTGACCGTTGTCACGCTGGACACGCAAGAGACGATCCGTGAAGGCGGGATCGAAATCCATTCGGTCCCCTGCCGGACCTGGCTGGCGGGAGTTTAGTAGAAGTGCGCGTCAGGGGAGCCCCAGCGCGCGAAGGCAAACGCGAGGGCGGCGAAAGTGGTGACGATGGCAAGCAGGACGAGCATCTGTGACCTCTGGAATCGTTGACCTGAAGGAGATCATGAGACCAGGACGGACCTCTGTCAAGAGTAAGTTGATCAACTAACTCATGATTCGACGGCGTGGGAGGGGAAGCTCCCGGAATGGGAAGGGTCATGGATCGGGACGCAGCGCCAGAGAAGTGGTCGTTAATCCCTATCCCAATCCCCATCCCAATCCCGACCCATCCCCACCCCGTCCTTCCCCCATCCCCTGACGTTACTAGCCCTAGTTCCCCTCTCCGGTTCCAATACCCCCCGTGCGCATCCTCCACCTCTTCGGCGACCACAAGTGGACAGGCCCGGCGGAGCCCACCGTCAATCTCTGCCTCGCACTCCGCGAACGCGGCCACGAAGTCTGGTTCGCGTCGCGCAAGGCCGGCCACGGCGAAGTCGCCGCGCTCGACGACAAGGCCAAACAGCGCGGGCTCGAGCCGCTTCACCTGTTCGCCCTCAACAAATGGCTGAACCTGCGCGACAACTGGTCGGACGTGCGCAAGCTGCGCAAGTTCATCGAGGACAGCAGGGTCGAGGTCGTGCACGCGCATGCGTCGCACGACCACATGCTCGCCGGCTGGGCGGCGCGGCGGGCGAAGAACAAGCCCGTGGTGATCCGGACCTATCACAAGGGGACCGGGTACGAGCCGGGGCTGGGCGCGAAGGTGCTGATGAAGCTCTACGTCGACGGGTGGATTTCTTACACCCCTGCGGGCATCCGGGAAGACATCGCAAATTACGGTCTCCCCCCGGAGCGCACGCTCTTCGTCGAAGGCGCCGTCGACCTGGAGCGCTTCGACCCCTCGAAAGCCCGCAAGGTCCGCGAGACCCTGGGCCTCCCCTCGGACGCGGTCGTCGCCGGGATCGTCGCGCGCATGCAGCGGCACCGGCGGTTCGGGACGCTGATGGAAGCGGTGAAGATGGCGTGCGGAAAGGTGCCGTCGCTGCGGCTGCTGGCGATCGGGCGGGGGACGCACAAGGAGAAGGTCGCCGTGGGGCCGGCGAAGAAGCTCGGGATCGCGGACCGGGTGGTGTTCGCGGGGTACCGGGCGGAGGATTACGTGAATGTGCTGGCCTCGATTGATTTCAAGGTGTTCCTGGTGCCGGGCTCGGACGGAAGCTGCCGCGCGGTGCGCGAAGCGATGGCAATGGGGAAACCGGTCGTGGCGGCGCGGCGCGGGCTGCTGCCGGAGCTGGTGACGCATGAGAAGACAGGGCTGCTGGTCGACGACTCTCCGGAGAATCTCGCGGCGGCTATCGTGCGGATGTCGACGGAGACTCGGCTGCGGGAACGGTTGGGGCAGGCAGCGCGCATGGACGCCGTGGCGCGGTTTTCACCGAAGGTGCAGGCGGAGGCGATTGAGGAGTTTTACGGGCGGATCTTGAAGCTTGGGCCGCGCAGATGACGGGGGACGGCGAGCGCCTGGTGAAACGTCAAGGTTGATCCGTGTACCCGGAGATCACCGGGGAAAGGCAACGGCAAATCCCAACTCCAACCCCAACTCCAAGACGGCGCCGTTTTGGGATTGGAGTTGGGGTTGGAGTTGGGATTTGCCTTCACGCCGGGGCTCCCACGTGACGGAATCGACCGTTACGCTCCTCTAATTCTCGCTGAGTTCCATGCCGGGAGCCCCTTCACGGCGTCAGCTCCCCCCGCCAGAACGCCAGCGCCCACGCGGCCGGCCAGGTGAAGAACTGGAGGACGCACACCGCAACCAGTGTCATGAGCGGCCGGAGCGGGCCGTGCACCGCCGGTGCCGGCGTCCGCCGCCACACGACGCACGCCGCGGCGAGCGACACGTAGACCAGGACGTGGTGCCACGGACAAAAGGGACACAGCGCCGGCAGGCTCAAGAGGAGCCGGAAGAACCACAACGTCAGGAGGGCGGCGACGCCGAGCCAGAACGCGAGCGTCCGGATCACATGGTGACGGTATTCCTCGCCGAGCCGCAGGCCCGCGAACCACCACACCAGGCAGCCGAGCGAAAACCCGAACCCGAGCAGCGCGTTGGGGACCCAGAAGGCCCGCGCTTCCGGCGTCATCAGCACCCGGTCGCAATCGATGTATGACGACCACGAGCAGAGGCCGGTCCCGGGCTCGACCCGTCCCGCGTGGAGGGCGACGTACCGCCAGCTGAGGTAGCCGGTATTGAGCAGGTTGAGAACCAGCGCCGCTGTGAGGACGCGCCTGGCGTTCATCGTTGCATCCCGATGATGGGCCAGACCACGCCGTTGAGGAACGGCACATGGAACAGGACGGGCAGAGGGGACACGAGCCAGAAGATAACCCACGCGCGCCCGAAGGCCTTGCTGCGCGAGACCGCACGGCCGCCCTTCTCGAGGGCCTTCTCCGTCAGCATCAGCCCGCCGTGAAGCGCGAAATAGAGAAGGGGAAGTCCGAAACCGGTTTTGACCGGGAGGCTGATGGCCGTTTCGTGGAGGATTCCCGACGCGAGAAACGCGGCGAAGATCCCGGCGGGTCGTCCTGCCAGTGACGAGACCGGGCGGTAGATTCCCGTGGCGGTCATCTCCGAGAACGCGAGGTTCCAGCGCCTGCCCCAGAATTCGGTCAGGGATCGGGAGTAGAGAGGCGCCTTGAAGAGCGGGCCGGCGTCGACGCCGAGGTATCTCCATCCGCCTGCGAGGAGATTGAAGATGCCGAAGTGGAGAACGAGACTGAGCCCGGGAAGCAGAAGGGCTGTGGCGGCGAGCCGGGACCGCGATTGATTCCAGACGAGCCACGCCGCGCCGATCAGCCCCGCGCCAGCGAGGAGCCGCACGATTCCCGTGACGACGAGGCGTCCCGCGCCTTCAAGTGCAGGAGCCCCCGCCCGTTCGAAGAGTGACGGCCGCATTCCGGGCCAAGCCGCGGCGAAGCAGAGCCACCGCACCGGCGTGAGCGGGGAGCCGTCGCCTTCGACCGAGACGACGGCCTTCATCGCCCAGAGCAGAATTCCGATGATGGCAAGCATGCGCACGCCGGCGGGTTCGGCGGCCGCGAGGCGTTCGGCGAAGAGGACGGAGGAGAAAACCAGGAGCCACGCCGCGATCCGGGCGAGGCGGCGCCGGCGGATGCGGCTGATTGCGAGGCCGGCCGCGAGAACGAACGCGAACCCGGGCAGAAGCATCCCTATCGTCCGGAAGTCGACCGGGGTGTAGGCGCTCATCCCAAATTCGTGTACGCGGCCCAGCCGTAGATGCCGGCGCAGCCGCCGAAGAAGCCGATGAGGGCGCCCTCGGCCAGGAAGTAGATCGCGCCGGGCGGCCGGGCCGAGCGGTCAAAATACGTGAACTGGATGACGATCCGGGCGGCCCACCAGGTGGCGATGAATCCGCAAACCAGGCCCGCGAGCGGCGAACCGTCGAGGAGAAGGCGCGACCCGAAAACCGAAACGAGACCGAAGCAGAGGTGCGTCAACCAGACGTAGCCGGCCCAGGTCCAGAAGACCTGGCGGGTGAGAAGCTTGAGTTTGGCGGTGTCTTCGCGCCAGCCCAGCGTCCCCGGAATCGCGACGCTGCCCGCGACCAGACACAGGTGGCCGATGCCGGCGAGGATGATGAGCGTGCGGATGAGGGCTCCTTCGGAATCGATCCGGATCGGGTAAGGGTATCGCTCATGGTGCGCCTTGCCTTGGGGAATCAAGAGGCACGAATGGAGTCGGAAGTGAAGCAGGCAAGATGCACAGTGATTTACACTGAGGCCTCTGCTCATGAAACCGATCACGCTTCGCGGCCTTGACGACGATACGGCTCGCACTCTCCGGGACCTCGCGGAGCGGGAGGGGCTGTCGTTGAACAAGGCGGCCCTTCGGATGCTGAAATCGGCTTCCGCTTCGCCAAGCGGAACCGGCAAGCGAATCGGGAATGCTCTGGATCGCCACTTCGGCACGTGGACCAGGAAGGAGAAGCGGGAATTTGACCGGGCGGTAGCATGGTTCTCTCCGATCGCCCAGTTCTCGCCCGACGTCGCCCGCGGGCGATCCGCTCGTTTTTCTTGATTCCGAATGACGGCTTCACCTTTCTCTTGCCAACACGAATTTCGTGGATTTCCTGATACAGGGGATTTTGCGCAGGGAACGGTGAAGGAGGCGGAACTATGTCTGGGGTAAAGCAGGCCGTAGGCAGGCAGGCAGGCAGGCAGGCAGGCAGGCAGGCAGGCAGGCAGGCAGGCAGGCAGGCAGGCAGGCAGGCAGGCAGGCAGGCAGGCAGGCAGGCAGGCAGGCAGGCAGGCAGGCAGGCAGGCAGGCAGGCAGGCTCTCTACCCTCTCGCTGCCGCCCGATAGAACGCCAGTCGCCGTAGGCGCCGCTCACCATGCGAGCCGCCCTCGTCCACAGTTCAAATCTCCCCACTCCACAAGGAGGGTCTATCCATGATTCTCGACGTGTTCACGTCCTTCGAACTCATGCAAATGCGATCGGTCTTCGAGGACATCGGCACGGAAGAGCCCGCGGACGTCTGGGAGGGGCTTCTGGTCCAGATGCGCGACCTGACAGGCGCGAGCGCGATTCAGGCGTTCGATGTCGAGGGGAAGCCGGCGCACGTTCTTCGAATCCTCTGTCTCCCGTGCCACGATGACCTCCGGTTGAAGGTCGAGCGCGTCCTAAGGACGGGGCAGCCCGCGCTGGCCGGCACCGTCCTGGTCTTCCCAGTGAAGTGGCGGCTCTGCGTTCAAGGCGCGGTCGCGCTTGAAGTTCCCGAGGGCGCCGTACGTCCGGAGATCGCCTGGCGCCTGGACACGCTCCTCTTCTACGCCGGCATGTTTCTCGCAGCCGCGAAGGGTACGGAACTGGAAGCTCTCATCCGGCGCGCCTTCCTTGTGCGAGCCGGCGATTCGCCGGAATCGGCCGCTTCAAGTCTCCCCGGCCTCATCGCCGACGGCGCAGCGATGCAGCCTGTCGTGCGCATGGGCGTGAGGTACGCTCAGGCGGACGGCGTCGTCCTCATCACCGGCGAGCCCGGCAGCGGCAAAGACTCCCTGGTCGCCGGCATGCACGCCGTCGGCCCGCGCCGGCATCAGCCGTTGCACGAGTTCAGCGCGCCGGTGGGCAGCGAAGCGCAGTTCGAGGCCGAACTTTTCGGCTGCGAGAAAGGAATTGCGCCGGGGGTGAGCGCGCGTCCCGGCCACGTGCGCGCCGCGGGCCCCGGAATTCTGTTCCTGAACGAAATCGGAGACATTCCGCATCCCACTCAAGCCAAGGTCCTTCGCCTGATCGAGAAGGGAGAGTTTTCCAGCGTCGGCTCGAACCGGGTCGAGAAGTCGCCGGCTCGGATCATGGCGGCCACGAATCGCGACCTCCCCGCCATGGTCCGGGCGGGGACCTTCCGCCCCGACCTTTTCGACCGGCTCGACGTGCTGTCGCTCCGCATTCCGCCGCTTCGGGACCATCGCGAGGACATCCCCCGGCTCGTCCGGCATTTCGGGTCAGGTCGTCCGAAGCAGGTCGTGACACCCGGGGCGCTCGGCGTCTGGATGGAGCATGACTGGCCGGGCAACATCCGGGAGCTCAAGAGTCGAACAGAGCGCCTGGCGCTCCTCGGCGAAGGCGTCGTCACGGCTGAAGCGGCGCGCGACGATCTCAAGGCCAGTGGGCACGCGGCGGGAGGGGAAGGGCCGAAGAACCAGGCGGATCTGGTCCGTGAGGCCCGGAAGAAGAGCGCCATGCAGTCCCTTGTCGAATGCGGCGGCGACAAGAAGCGCGCATCAGACCAGCTCGGCATCGGCGTGCGCGCGCTTGAAAAGCAGATCAAGGAATTCAACCTGTACTCGTTGCTTCAGGAGTGAACGGCGCCTCTTTACCGGGACAGATCTCCAACCCGCGGGAGCTGAGGTCGCGAACTTGCGTTCGCGACGACGGTCTCGGCTCCCGCAGGGAGGGCGCCTGGCTTGCGAACTTAAGTTCGCAGTTTTCGGCGTCGAAAGTTTCCCTGCAACTCTGAATTCAAGAAGGACTTGCGCTCGGCAGCGCAGTCCGGCTCCGCCCCATTTCGCATGCCTGGAAGATGAAAACGACGATTTTGCGAACTTGAGTTCGCGGATCTTCTCCTCCCGTGCGGGACTTTTCCCCGTTCGCCCCTTGAACGACCCGCCGCCGCGCCTCGGCCCGCCGATTGCATTTTCTCCCCGTCGCCAATGCCGCGTCGGCGCGGGCGAAGGAGTCGGCAGGAAGTATGGATCGCTACGAAAGCACGCCAGGAAACTCCGAGTCCGCCCGTCGCCCCGCGGCGACGCCGGCGCGGACGCCGCCACGATCGCGATTCGCGCTCGAGGAGATCGACTTGATCCAGTGGTACGCCAGAACGAGGTTCCAGGCGGCGCCGAGGGACCGTGGCGAATTCGAGAAAGTCCACGCGGCGGCCGTGAAAATTTCGCGCCTTCTCGACGTCGCCGACATCGTGATCAAGGTTGCGGAAGAGCTGGCGCGCCATCGGGAAGATCTGCGGCGAGATCAACGCGCGGCAAGGCGCCGGGCGAAGCGGCGCGACGTAGGGTTGCGATGAGCGCCCTGGCATCCGGCGAATCGAGGAGGAACTGAACTTGGCCTGCTGCGACTCCTGCGCGAAGGGCGACGGCTGCGAAGGCGACAAAACCGCCTGGCGCCGCATCGCGCCGATCGGGGCCACGTCTGCGGACGAGGAGCCGCGAGTCGGTAGAGGACTATCGCTATCCGGGGCTCCGCGCGACGGCGTCGGATTCCAGCTGGAGCCGGGTTCGCCGGCGGAGGTCGCGTGGAAGCTCTCGCTGAGCACTTCCGAGGCGACCGTGTCGCAGACTTACGAACTGGGCGAGTGCAACGCGGTGCGCGTGGAGATCGCGTCGTTCATCATCAGCGCGACCGCCATCGCCGGCACGAAGGTCGCGTCGATCACGCTGGAGTCCAGCATCGACCGCGAGAACTGGCGTCCGGAATCGTCGACGGCCATTTCGGACGCGGGTTACGCGACCTGGGCCGTCCGGGGAATCTCGGCCCGTTTCGTGCGGATTCGATTCCTCGGAGGAAGCGACAACACTTTCAAGAGCGTCCATGCCGTGACGTTGACCGGAACGCCCGGCCCGAGATGGGCCGGGAGGAAGACAGGAGCGGCGTAGCTTTCGAAATAAAAACATCGTTAACCCCATTCAAGAGGAGAGCCATGTATAACCAGGCCGCTTCCCGCCAGTCCGTTACCAACGGAACAAATCAGTTTTCGCCCGCGATGCCGATGTCGGGCGCGAACACGGTTCGAGCCAGCGTCACGGTGTACAACCTGGGAGGCGCAACCAGCCTCACTGTGACTTTTCAAAGTTCGAACGATCTTCAGAACTGGATGTCCGAGACGGCGGACACCGGATTCGTCGTCGGCACCGCTTTCACCGCCGCCCGCACGATCTCGAATGCGTACGTCCGCCTGATGTACACCGTCGTCGGCACCGGCACGCTCGTGTGCGCCGCGGACGTGTACTCCAGCCAGCAGTAGGAACCGCCGGCCTCTTCCCTCGGCACGGTCCGCAATCCGTGGACCCGCCGCTGGGAGGCCGACGCCGTGAAGTTGTCCCGCTTCGATTCCGGCGGCTGAGATTCGGTCGCCGGGATCGATTCCGTTCCCTCGTGGAGAACGCAGATGCCTGAACTTCCGCTGAATTACGTCTTCGAGCCGCTCCGCTTCTGGGACCGGGCGAAAGCCTACGGCTCCTGCGCGGGCGGCCGGAGATTTGCCGTCGCCCACCAGACTCCGGGCACGACGATCACGGGCCAGACGAGTTTCGTCGCGACGACGCCGACGTTCCTCATCCGGCAGGCGAGCGCGGAGCACCGCGTCGTCCTCTCCAATTTCGCGCTCTGCCAGGCGGGGACGGCCGCGGGAGACCTGATCCACATCCTCGTCGCGATCGACACCTCCGACCGGTATTCGTCGGGCGGGACGCTCATCACGCCACAGGCGACGGCGGCTCCCAGCTCGCTCGCCGCGGGATTCACGTTCCGGTACAACCCGACCGCGAGTTCCGCCGGCGGCGGCACGCGATATCTGTACGAGTGGACCCAGGCGGTCTACTCCGGAGGAATTTTCAATCCCGACATGCACGACGGCGTCCTGATCGGATTCACCGGCTCCATCCTCGTGTACACCTGGGCCGCGACCACGGCGCCGACGTGGGTCATCGGCGGCTTCGACGTCATGGAGGACGAGTAGCCCCATGCCGACCATCCGCTCCCAGATGCTCGTCTCCTCCGCCGGCGGGGGTGCAGCGACGCTGTCCGTGTGGGCCAACAATTTCGGAAGCGGCAGCGCCGTCCAGGGCACGGCGAACGCGAGCCTGCTCGTCTTCCCGCTCAGCCCGCCGTCGGGCGTCTTCCCGGGGAACATGACCGCCAACACGATGCTGATCGGCATGTCCGGGAGTCTCACGGCGAGCCTCTCCAATTCCTCGCACACCTTCACGGCCTCCGTCGGCCTCTATACGCTGGCCAATTCCACGCAGCTCTCGCTCCTCAACAGTGCATCGGCGACGTTCGGCACCGGCGCCCCGACCGCATCCAATTACGCCCTCTACCACGGACCGCGCCAGATCTCGCTGCATTCTTCCCAGTGGAGCGCAGTTCCCGCGCTGAGCCAGACGCACTACTGGATGGCCTTCTGGATGCGGTCGAGCAACCTTGCGGTCCCGATGTCCATCAGCGGCTTCCGCTGGATGACGTCGCAGTTCTCCGGTTACATCGGCGTCGTCAATACCGATTCCACCGCCTCGCGTCCGTTCCCCGGCATGGGCGTCTACAGCGCGTCCTTCACGACGGGCCTGCCGGGGAGTATCGGGTTCAGCCAGCTTCAGCAGGTCGACGTCAACGCCGCCGTGATCCCCACGATCGTCATTCACAACATCGGAGCCTGAGCATGAGCGCGCAACCGGCCCTGAGGGGCCTGCACACGGTCGAGCCGCGCGTCGACGCGCCGCAGATGTCCGCCGTCAGTCCGCGGCCGCTGGATTCCACCGGCATGCTCGACGTCGGCACGGCGTCGTCCCGGCTCTCAGGTCTCGGCTTCGAGCGCGTCGCCACCATCCAGGGGACCACGTACCGCGACTGCTCCACGGTGGTGGTCGCGCCGACGCGCGGCATGATCCACCACCGCGTCGTCGCCGCCTGGCAAAGCCTGATCGCGCCGATGAACCAGAAGCGCGCCTTCCTGTTCGTCGCCGGGGACGAGGTCGGGCGCGCCTACAACAGCTTCCTGCAGCAGGTCCTCGCGCACCCGGAGCTGTCGACCTGGAAGTACGTCCTCACGCTCGAGGACGACAACATCCCGCCGCCCGACGCGCACCTGCGGCTCCTGGAGGCGATCGAGCTCGGGAAGTTCGACGCCGTCGGCGGCCTCTACTTCACGAAGGGCGACGTGAACATGCCGCAGTGCTATGGCGACCCGGAGGAATTCCGCCGCTCGGGCGTGATGGAGTTCCGCCCGCGCAACGTCGTCGAAGCGCTTCAGCGCGGCCAGATCGTCGAGTGCAACGGGATTGCCATGGGCTGCACGCTCTGGCGGATGGAACTTTTCCGCCAGCTCCCGCCGCCGTGGTTCGTGACGGTGGCGGACTGGTTCCCGGAGCTGGGCGGCGCCGCCGCGATGACCCAGGACCTGTACTTCTGCAAGAAGGCGCGCGAGGCGGGCAAGACGTTTGCTGTGGACATGCGCGTGAAAGTCGGCCACCTCGACCCGAACACGGGGATCGTCTACTGATGCGCGCAGACAACCCGAGACTGTTTGTCCTTCTAAGCGCCGGCTACGACGGATCGGTGCTCTCGCGTCCAATTCGCCTCGCGCCGCCTTCCATCGTTCTCGCGTTGCTCACGGTGCGCCACCTGAGCGGCGGCGTCCTGTACGTCGCGCTGGAAGGAGCGCCCCCGGACGGCCAGGACTGGTCCGAGATGGGCGTCTGGAAGGCGCACGGTCCCGGCGTCGTCAGCACCGGCGCCCTCACGATCCGGTATCCGTTCCTTCGCGCCCGGCTCTGGGTCGAAGACCCGCGGAAGAAATCGGTCCGGCTCGTATCCCCCACGCTCGCGGAGTTCACGGTGCACGAAGCGCCGGCGGCCGGACAGGCCCGCGGTTCGCAGGAGGTCTCCGCATGAAGTGGAAACGCTTCGTCTTCGCCGAGTCCCACGCCTTCGGTGAGCGGTACTCGAAACCCGTTCGTCTCGATGGAAGCGGCGCCGTCCGCCTCGCCGCCTGGTGCTTCGAAAAAGGGAGCCTCAGGGTCGAGGCGCAGGGCTCGTGGGACCAGGTGAACTGGTCCGTGATCGAAACCTGGAACGCGCTCTGGGGCGTCGCCATTTTCGGCGAAACCAAAACCGAAGCTCCCTGGCTGCGCGCCCGCGTTGCGGGCCAGCCTTTCCGCCTCCTCTTCGCAGTCGCGCTGCTGGAACAGGAAACCGGGAGCCCCGAAGCCGGAGACGAAATCAAGGAGGACGATCATGGGCGGTAACGGTTGCTCGTGCGCCGGCGCGCCGTCGGCGATGGAAGCCGCGTCGCTCCCGGAGCCGTTCTCGACGGGACGCACCGTCGTCATCTGGGACCTGATGTCGCTCGTCCAGGGCACGACGGACTTCAGCGAGGCCGTCCCGGTCCCGCCGAACAACGCCATCGCCGTCGAAGTGAACGTCCTCAACTTCACCGTCGGCGCGACCTGCACGGGCACGGTCCAGACGTGCATGGACCCGGCGAAGGAAGCCTGGATCGACGCGGGCAACCTGACGATCAACGCGCTCGGACCGAACTTCACGATCATCACCGGGATCTCGGGCTTCTTCATCCGCGTCAGCATGACCCCGCAGAGCGGAACGACCCTCGTCTTCGTCTGCGTTCACTTGCCGAGCCGCTAGGAAAAGGAAAACCATGCTGCCGATGCCGACAGAAGCCGTCGCGAAAGTGCCGCCGAGCCAGGAGTCGCCGGGCGCGGCGCCCGAGATCGTGCGCGCGCCCGCGAAGGAGCTGCGCCTCGACCTCGCCTGCGGTCAGTCGCCGCGCGAGGGGTTCGAGGGGGTGGACATCTGGGTCCCCCCTGAGCGAGCACAGCGAGTCGAAGGGGCGGGGGCGAGGCACCAGGTGAACCTGCTCCGCTTTCCCTGGCTTTGGGCTGATGGTTCGGTGGACGAGCTCTTCTGCTCCCACTTCGTCGAGCACATCCCGATGTGCTACGTGACGTCGAAGGGCGAGTACGTCCACGTCCCGACCGGACCCGAAGACAAGGACCTCTTCTTCGCCTTCTTCGACGAGTGCTGGCGCATCCTGAAGCCGGGCGGGCTCTTCACGCTCGTCTTGCCGGCGCTCCGGTCAAACCGGGCGTTCCAGGACCCGACCCACCGGAGGTTTATCCCGAGCGAGACGTTCCTCTACCTGCACGCGGGCTGGCGCGCCGCGAACAAGCTCGACCACTACGGCGTGAAGTGCAACTTCGTCGCGCCGGTTGGCGACGGAATCCCGGCAGTCGACGGGCAAGTGCCGATGGAGGAGGGTGTACGCGCGCCCGAAGTCCAGGCGGTGAGGTTCAACACGCTTTGGAATACGGTCGCGGACTGGGTTGTCCGCATGAGGAGATCAGGCTAGAACAATCTTCCCGCTCAAGTCCTCCGCTTGGCGACAGTAACCGATTTCTAGCACCACCGCACTTAGGAGCTTTCTTGTGAAGCCTAACCACAGCAATCGGTTCCTTCAGCAAGCGCCCTCAGTGGCAACGTGAGTGGGAAGTTGGCGTCGGTTGCAAAGAGCAGGACGCAGGACGAAAGGAACCCTGGTGAGCACTCCAGAGAAAACACGATTCGGAGGTGGCCAATGCTGGAACACGAAGACCGAATTCTCCCTTTCCCAGTAAACTCGCAGTCGCTCAGATTTCCGGAGCGCAAGAATGCCCAGCAAACACCGGCAGAAATTGTCGAGATGCCGCAGGCTCCAGAAGAGCAAGTACAACTAGGAGTCTTAGCCCGCACGAATTCGCCTCACGAGAGAGGACAATTACTCATGATGGCAGATATTCCGACCGAGCACCCCCTGCCGAGAATCCTTGGCCTCAATCCAGAGCAAGTTGCCACTGCTTCACGAGGCGGCTTTGTAATGGCCGACCAGCGTGTCAGTGAGACTCCTTGGGTTGATGAGGGCATAGACCTTGCGAATGACCCGCACCCGGACACCTGGGCGCCATGGAGGCACATCGGCGGCGGGATGTTTGTTCGAGTCAATCCTAATGGCTCTGCAGAATTCCAAACAGCAGACTGCACAAACTGGAAGGCCGCTGTATTCTGTCGTGACATGGTGACCGTCCGCTTGTGTGACCACACGGCCCAAGGCTTGTTCCCCGGGGCCCGGTCCTTCACGGAACCAGGGCGTCGAAGGAGGTCAGTCCGCAACCCCGATGGAACAATGTCTGCTGCAGATCCTATCGGTAGCGACTACGTCGCAGGTCCACCCAAAAGGAAAATCGGCGCTGCAATTTCATCGAGCAAAGGCGTAATCAGTGTTAAGCCGAAGGCACTGGTTGAGTGCGACGTGCAGGCAAAAATGGTCAAGAATCTGTTGCTTGAGGAAAAGCAGTCTGTGGAGTACATCGTCTGTTCATGGTACCGATATGTGTTTATCTGCTGCGACAACGTCGTTTATGGACCATATAAGATGGATTTCCACACTGTAATCCGGTGGGATTGTACCACGGGAAAAGAGACCAAACGATGGACATACTCAAACCACGGCGTAAGTCGATTGCCAGAGGGTCACTCCAAGAGGGAGGCCGATACAGAGGCGGAGTTGCGAGAAGCGTTCAAGTACCATTACGGCATGTCAGTCATTAGTTGGTGCCTCGAATAGACCGGGGGACGTCCCGGCGTCTGTTGAAAATGAAAGTGGCGGCTCTCCGCCCGATTCACAGAATCGGGCAACCAATTCCAAGGAGCCCTTGCGTGGTCATTCGAACCCACTCGAATTATGGAAACGCAGATAGACTCCAGCGACTACTTCCAGATGCGGTCGGCCAAACGCTCACGCTACTTCCTCTCAGGAGGTTTCGGTTTGACCATGGTTGGACGAGCGTTCTCCTCGATAGACTCGATGTCCGCACCCGAGAACAGCTGGTTTTCGAAATGTATCGAGACAAGTGACACTGATTTTGGAATGTCGCCAACCCAGCTAATTTCACCGAATCGCTCCCAGTAATCAGAAGTTGCCTCCCGCTCAGCGAAAGGCAAGTTTTCAGCAAACACGTAGGTTGCAACCAGGGACTCCGTTCCGTTCTTGGAGACAAAGTAGGCCGAGACATCAAAGCAATTCAACTCGTATTCCTTCTTTGAAATCGTCATCTTGCGCTTTGACTTCTTGCTTACTAGCTTGGTTGCGCGCTTCGGCGCGCCGTTATCGGGCGGGGAGCAGGGTTTAGATACAGTAACGACGACTGTTTCTCCCCCCTCTGCACGATACACGGCAGAGACTATTTCGCCCGTCTGGCGCGAAATCAGCAGCGAGGCCACGTCCTTTGCATTGCCCGGCGCGTATCTGTTTGTTTCCAATACGACGAATTGTTCCTCGACTTCCACAACCGCAATCCACAAGGTTCCGGTTCCCTCCAGGGACCACGTGACCTTCTTTCCAACCGCGCACTTTGAAATGTCAAGGTGCTTAAAGTCTGTTGAGTGGATCGGAGGTATGGGAGGTGCGCAAAATGCGGAAGGCAGGAGATGCGTTGGCAAGAGCAACGCGGCTAGTACCATGACCGTGAGGCCAGCGCGGCCAGACTGCCCGGACGAGTGTGTTCGGGGATCGGTCCTGGATCTCACCGTCTCGAGGACGGAGCCACTGTAATGCCTGGTTTGAAAACCGTGCGCACGAGAGATCAGTCGCATGTTTTGCCTCACAAGTTATAAGTGATCGTACGCGACTTGCCGCAAGGCGCACAAGGGCGATTTCTCTCGCGATTACCCACTCCCGCGAGTGGTGGTGGGGAGAGCGATGGCGCGCAGGCCCCGGACGAGCCGGTACCACCAGGCGTTTTGGATGCCAGGACGCGAACGGACGATCGGGCTCGCACACCGGCGTCGATCGACTGGCGTCGATCGCCAGGCGGCGAGCGAGCGGCGCGATCGGCCGAGGGGCAGTTGCCCGGTGTTCTGTCGAGCCGGGACTCGCCGGGCGCGCGCGGTTCCACGATTCATGCGAGAATCCCGCCCCGATGAAAGTCCTCTTTCTCATCCAGGGTGTCAACCAGCCCGCCTCGCGCTATCGCGTGAACCAGTTCCTCGAATTCCTGCGCGCCGACGGCATCGAGTGCGAGACGCGCGACTACCCGCGGTCGATTCCCGCGTGGATCGGCGTCCTCCGGATGCGCCGCAAGGTCGACGTCGTCTTCTTCCAGAAGAAACGCGCCCCCCGATGGCCTGTCATGCGCCTCCGCGCGGGCGGGGCGCGCGTGGTGTACGACGTCGACGACGCGGTGATGTTCGCTTCGAGCCGGCATGAGTCGCCGGAAGCGCCGGCGCGGATGAAGCGGTTCGTGCGGATGTGTGAGGCGAGCGACGCGGTGACGGCGGGGAACCGGTATCTTGCGGAGATGGCGCGGAAGCACTGCGCGAACGTGACGGTGGTGCCGACGTGCATGGACATGCGCAGATATTCTTCGCGCGGGCCCGCCGCGAACCGCGGCCGCGTGGTGCTCGGGTGGATCGGCGGGCGGAAGTCGCTGCCGTTCCTGAAGGAGCTGGACCCGGCGCTGGCGATGCTGAAGGGGCTTGGCGTGGACGCGTCGCTGAAAGTCGTGTGCAACGAGTTCCCGTCGGAATGCCCGCTCCAGGTCGAAAAAAAAACATGGGTCGAGGCCGAGGAAGCCGCGGACGTCGCTTCCTTCGACATCGGCCTCGCGCCCCTTCCCGACGACCCGTGGAGCCGCGGCAAGTGCGCGACGAAGCTGCTGCAGTGCATGGCGGCGCGCGTTCCGTGCGTCGCGGCGCCGGTCGGGGCGCACTGCGACATCGTGAAGGAGGGGGAAAACGGTTTTCTCGCCTCGAAACCCGCCGAGTGGGCGGACAGGATCGCGCGGCTGGCGAAGGACATCGCGCTCCGCGATCGCCTCGGCGATGCCGCGCGCGAGACCGTCGCGAAGGAATACTCCGTCCAGGCCCACGCGCCGCGGCTCTCGGCCCTCCTCAAGTCTCTCGCGAGGAGCGAATGAGCAAGGACCCCGGCCCCGTCGTCCCGAAATTCCCGCGCGCGGAGCTCGAATCGCGGACCGTTCGCGTGCTGCGCCCGAAGACCTGGGTCGCGCCCGACGTGCGCCTGCTCGAGATCGACGGCCGCCCCGCGGTTCTGAAAGACTTCGCGCCGCTTCCCCTCGCCACGCGCCTTGCCATCGGGCTGCCGCTCATCCGATGGGAAGTCCCGATCCTGCGCCGGCTCATCGGACTGGACGGCGTCCCCCAGCTCCTCTACACCGTCGACCGCTTCGCGTTCATCATGTCGCACATCGAAGCGCGCCCGCTCTACAAGGTCCCCGGAGACGAATTGCCCGCCGGGATCTTCGACCGCGTCCTCGACCTCGTCGATGCGCTCCACGCACGCGGCGTCGTCCACCTCGACCTCCGTCAGCGAAAGAACACGCTCCTCACCTCCGCCAACCGCCCCGCGATCATCGATTTCGCCGCCGCGCTGCACTTCGGCAAGGACGGCAAGATCTTCCGCTTCATGAAGAACGTCGACCGCACGGCGATTCTCAAGCTCAAGAATCGCGTGCTGCCGGGGTCATTGACGGAAGCGGAGAAAGAACAGCTTCACGCGTTCGACCGTATGCGCAGGTTCTGGCCGCTGAAGCGCCGGCGCCCGAACCTGAAGGACAGGATTCACTGACCGGTGACGAATTCTGCGACGAATGAAGGCCACCCGTCCGTGTCGCGAAGCCTGCGGAAACCGTCGTCCATCCGCACGGCGCCCAGTCGGGCCATGCCGTGGTCGCGCGAGATCCGGAGCTGCCGCTTCGCTTCCTCGAAGTCCGCTTTTTCTGAGCAGATGCGCGCGCGGCGGTAGGAGATCGCCCAGTCGTAGGACGCGGGCTCCGGGAGTTCCTTGATCGCGAGGAGGGCCTGGTCCCATTTTTCCGCTTTCTCATACATATCGCTCGCGACCCAGCGCAGGGTGTGGACGGAGGCTTCGTACTGTTTCCGGCGGTCGTCTCCCGACATGGACATCAGGAGTTTGAGCAACCCGGTGATCTGGTCGGCGAGCGTTGCGAGCTTCGCGGGCTCCTTCGCGGTTTCGATCTCCTTCTCCAGATTTTTTCGCGTTGCGTCGAAGAATCTGCGCGCCGTTGGCGACATGTCGCCCAACGCGACCGCGTCGAACATGTCGCGCATTCCTTCCTGGTAGAGGCCGGCCTGCAGGCGCGTCCGGCCGCGCGCCCAGAGGTAAAGCCCGAACTGCGAGTCCGCCGCGAGCGCCTTGTCGAAGCAGGCGATCGCGTCGGCGCTCCTGCCGACCGTGCGCAGGAAGATCCCCATCTGGAACCAGAGGTCGTAGTCCTCGGCGTCCGCCGCCAGCGACTTCCTCCCCCACGCTTCCGCGACTTCCCCCTCGCCGATCAGCGATGCCGCCATGAACATTCCTTCCATCGCGTTGGCGTCCGACGGATCCAGCTCCAGCGCTTTTTTCAGGTCCCGGTCCGCCAGCTCCAGCCGGTCGTACACCAGGTGCACCAGCCCGCGTTCGCGCCACGTCCACGCCGCCTTCGGCGCCAGCTCCACCGTCTTGTCGAGGTGCGGGAGCCCCGCCTCGTACGTTTCCTGGAGGCCCGCGAGCGAAGCGCGCAGGAGCGGGTCGAATGGAAGCGCCTTCACGAGGTCGCCGTAGGCCGCGCGCGCCTCGGCGTGTTTTCCCAGGGCCACAAGAGCTTCCGCGCGGGCTCGCACGGCCTCGACCAGGAACGGGTCCGCCACGAGCGCCTTCTCGTAAGCGGCAATCGCGTCGGCGGGGCGCCCGTCGAGCTGCGCCAGAATCCCTTCCGCATATCGGGACTGCGCCTCCGCCAGCCCGGCTTTCGCGAGTTTCTGGAGGTCCACCGAGACTTTCGCGCGCAGCTCCTCGGCGCGCGGATCGCGGTGGAGCACGACGCGGCGGCGGCCCTGGCCGCCGAGCGACAGGAAGCCCGAGTAGTCGACGACGGAAACCTGTCCTTTCGCGGAGCGGTACAGGTCGATCGCCGCGAGCGCCTTGTCGTAAAGCGCGGGGGCGTCGTCGGGGCGAAGCGCCAGCGCGCGGTCGGATTCGGCGACCGCTTCCTCGACGTTGCCGCCGAGCCGGAGGGCGCGGGCGCGAAGCCGGCGGGCCTCAAAGTGGTTCGCATCCTCCAGGATCGCGGCGTCGAGCTCCGTGAGCGCGGCATCGAGCGGCTCGCGGCTTGCCGACTGACCCGCGATTGCGACGACGTCCGGACGCATCGAACGCTCCGCCTTCTCGAGCGATTGCCGCCCCTTCAAAACGTGGTCCTCGACGCGCTTGCGCTTCGCCTCGCGCACTTTCTCTTCGCCCTCGAGAGCAATCCGGGTGCGCTCCCGGTCGTTCTTCTCCCGCACCAGCTTCGCCGTGAGGAAGGAGCCGGCGACGAGAAGCGCGACTGCCGCGACTCCGAGCGCGGACACGAGCCGGTTTTTCAGGGCCTTTCGCGCGAGGCGGACCGTCCATGGGATCGGGCGGGCGAGGATGGGGTCGCCCTTGAGGAAGCGGTCGAGGTCGTCGGCCATGGCGGCGGCGGACTCGTAGCGGTCCATGGGGGCCTTGGAGAGCGCTTTGAGGCAGATGACTTCGAGATCGCGCGGAATTCCCGGCACGAAGGACGAGGGTGGTACCGGATCGACGCCGGTGACCTTGCGCAGGATCTCGATGTTGCCGCTTCCCTCGAACGGCGGTTTGCGCGTGAGGCCTTCGTAGAGGACGGTGCCGAGGCCGTAGACGTCGCTGCGCTCGTTGACCTGGTCCAGCTTTCCTTCGGCCTGCTCGGGGCTCATGTAGGCCGGAGTGCCGAGGATCTGGCCGGCGACGCTGACGCTGGAGCCGGCGCCGACTTCTTTCGCGAGGCCGAAGTCGGTGAGGAGGGGGCGCTTCGTGAGGTCGATCAGCACGTTGGCGGGCTTGAGGTCGCGGTGGACGATCCCCTCGGCGTGCGCCTGCGCCAGCCCGCGTGCGACGGCCTCGACGACCTCGGCCACGCGCCGCGGCGGCGCCTTGTCGACGTGGATCTCGCGGTCGAACGCCTGCCCTTCGATGTACTCCATCGTGAAATAAAAAACTCCGTTCTCCTCGCCGACGTCGTGCACCTGCACGAGGTTCGGGTGCTTTCCCATCCGCGCCGCCGCGCGGGCTTCGCGGAGGAAGCGCTCCACGTGTTCCTCCGAGCCGGTCGCCAGAAGCGTCTTGAGCGCGACCACGCGGTCCAGCCCGGGGTGGCGCGCCTTGTAGACGACGCCCATCCCGCCGCGGCCGAGCTCGTCGATGATCTCGTACTTGCCGACGCGGTCGAGGCGGCCGAGGCGGCGGGGGAGGGAAGGGTGACTTGGCGAGACGGCGGTACGCCCGGCGGGCTGCGAGTGCGGCGACAGGATCGTCGGCGTGCTCGACGCCGGACGCGGCCCGTCGATCCGCGAGTTCCGCTTCGTAACGGCATCGGATGCTGGTGGGCGCGCTGCCATGGTCTCGGCGCTCGAGGAAGGTCGACGCGGCCCTTCGGATGAAGCCGCCACTGCGCTCCGGGCCGCCGCTTCCAGCGACGCCAGAACGTCCGCGGCGGTGCCGCCCTTCAGAAGCGCGTCGCGCAGCGGGATCTTGTCGGCCGTCGCGAGCGCGACGGCGGCCTCCAGCGCGGCGGCCGGAAGAAATCCGCCGGCGGCGACCAGGCGGGCCAGGACGGTGTCCGTGGGGCTGAGCGGCATGAGCGAGGCGGCATTGTACGTCGGCTTCTTCGGCCGTCGCCTACTCGAGGAACTTCAACGCTCCGGCAGGAGGCGCGATCTGAAGGACGGCGGCGTGGCGCCAGAAGAGCTCCGCGCCGCGGCGTTCGTCCGGGCCGAAGTCGTAACGGATCGCAGCGCTGAGGTAGTGGCGGCAAAGCTCGCGGCGAAGCCCCAGGCGCGGCGCTTCGGCGTCGGCAATCTGGTCGCGACGCGCCATCCCGGCCTTCGCCGAAGCCTGGAGCGCCTGTGCGAGACCGGGAAGCGGCGCCATAGTTACCCAGGCGGCGAACACGAACGGCAGCCCGGTCCACGCAACCCACTCGGATGCGAGGTCGATTTCCTCGGCGACCGTTCCCAGCGCGCGCAGTGCGGCGTCGCCGATGAGCAGCCGGCCGTCGGGGCGCTCGCCGCGCAAGGGCGGAGGGAGAGCGCGGTTCCATTTCAGGCCCGCGAGGATTTCGAAAAGGGCGTTGGAGGTGTGCGACGCCGGGTCGCGCGCGATCGTCTGCGCCTGCGCGAGCGGCCGGTCGAGAAAGAGGCGTACGGAGAGCACTTCGCCCCACGCCGCGATCGCGACACCCGGCACGATCCGCGCACCTGGAGTGCGGAATGCGTCGATGATCGGCAGCAGCGCCGCTTCGAACTCCCCGCGCACGAATCGTTCCGCAAGCTCGGCCGGAGGCGCTTCGCGGACCTCGAACTCCGGCGGGATCGCCGCGAGGAGGGGGCGGGCGTTCAGGTAAGGGACGGCGCCGAGGACGCGAGGCATCGAAGCATTATGGAGGAGCGGCTGCGGCAGGGGAAAGGATGCGACGAGGCGGTAGGCCGGCGATGGGAGTCGTAACGGCGCGTATCCGCGAAGATCGCGTTTTCATGTGCGAGACTTCTTTGACATTTTCAAAAGCTTGTCCCGCAGATAAAACTCGAATCGCGCGGATACGCGCGGATGATCGAGGTCCATCGGTGTCGGGCCGGAGAGACCTTGAGCGCGATCTGAGGCCGGGATCGCTGGCATAATGACCGTTCCAATTACGGAGGCTCGTCCTTGGACCCGATGTTTCTCCCCGAAGTCGAAAAGGCCGTCCCCGGCGGATTGCGCGGCTTCGAAATCAAGGCCGCCAAAGCCGCCGGGCTCCCGATTCCGCAGATCCTCCACCTGTTCGCGTTCAAGCCGGACCGCACGCGGCACCTGATGGACTTCACGCAGGCCGTCATGCGCGGCCCGTCGCCGCTCACCGCGGGACAACGGGAGCTGATCGCCGCCCTCGTCTCGCGGAAAAACGACTGCCAATTCTGAATCGGCTCCCACGCCGCGGTCGCGGCCGAGCTGCTCGGGAAAGATTACGTCGCCGCGGTCCTCAAGGACTGGCGCACGGCGCCCCTGTCGATTCACGAGAAGAAACTCTGGGCGCTCGTCGAAAAGGCCGGAACCGAGTCGTACAACGTGACGCGGGAAGACGTGGAAGCGGCGCGGGAATCCGGCTGGAGCGACGAGGCGATCCACGACGCGCTCACCGTCGTGTCGCTCTTCAAGTTCTACAACACGTGGATCGACGCGACCGGCGTGCACGACCTGCCGTCGGCCGCCTACGGGATGATGGCCAGACGCATGGCGGAGAAAGGGTACATGCCCCTCGATGCCTGAACGCCCCCAGGAGCCGATGTTCCTTCCCGACCTCGAGGCGAAGCCGGTCTCCGGCGCGCGCGGCGAGATGCTCCGTTCGATGAAGGAGGCGGGGCAGCACGTCCCGCAGATCTATTACCTCTTCAATTTCAAACCCGAGCGCGGCCGCCTCCTCGCGAATTACACCGAAGGCGTCATGCGCGGCCCGTCGCCGCTCGATCCCGCGACGCGCGAACTGATCGCCGCCTACACTTCGCGCCTCAACCGCTGCCTCTACTGAGACCGTTCCCACGCCGCGGGCGCGGCGGAGCTGGCCGGAGATGCGGCGCGCGTCGAGGCAATCCTGCGCGACCCGGAAGAAGCGGCGATTTCGGGGAAAGAAAAAGCGCTTCTGCGGTTCGTGAAGAAGGCGGCGACGGCGTCGATGAAGATGACGGCCGGGGATGCGGCGGAAGCGCGCGCGGCCGGTTGGACCGACGAAGCGCTGTACGACGCGGTAACCGTGGTCGCGCTGTTCCGGTTTTTCAACACGTGGTGCGATTCAGCGGGAGTGCGTCCGATGACGGCAGAGGCGCACGCGCTGTCGGGGAAGAGGATCGCGGGGGAGGGGTATGCGTGGAAGGGATGAGAGCGCGCGAAGAAACCAAGTGCCGTCGGCGGTCGGATCTCGCTTCGCGACGCCGCCAAAAGCCCGGCGTCGTCGCTTCGCTCGCCCCGACCGCTCACCGTCACTCGCTTTCTTCGCGCGCTCTGGTAACGGCCATCTTGGGAGAGGCTTTCGTCGTGGGCAGAGCTGGCTTTCTGTCGGCGACGGCAGCCTCCTCAGCCTTTTGCATTTGACCTTGCAAGCATGTCGAGCACGTCGCCATGTACCAGCAATTTGCAATTTCGCCTCATCGCTCCAATCGCTTCGATGAAGGCCGCTCGAGTTCTTCGTATTCGTACTTTCCACCAAAACTGAGAATTCGATACTTCGGCTCCTGGATTATCGCCACGCTGGACGATTCGTGGCCGTCACATAGGCCTTCCCGTCCAGCACGATCATCGGATCGCCCACGTTTTTCGGATGGTTGCGCTTCACGAGAGCCTGCGTGTACGGATTCCCGCGGTCGGGGCGGAACGAAATGGTCCCCTCGGCGGCCGACCAGGTGCCGGTCTCGTCCTCCGAGCCCCACGCCGCGCCGTTGGGGTTCGTGCTGACGCTGTCGTAGTGCCATTTGTAGCGGCCGCTGGCCTCGAGGAGGATCCAGGTGTTCGTCTGCGATCCGCCGCCGTTGTTCGCCGTGAAATTCGAGAACCAGATCCACTGGCCGCACAGCTCCTGGGCGATGCCTCCGCCACCGCCGCCGGACGCGGGGGCCGCCGGCTTCGACATCGAAGCGAGGATCGCTTCCACGTCTTTTTCGCGCTTTGCGAGAACATCGGGAAACCCGAGCGCGATGAGCGCGCTGCCGGACGTTCCCATCCAGCCCCACGCGCGGACCTCGACGTCCTTGCCGTTCTGAGCTTTCGCAGACCAGACCCACTTGCGCCCCTCAAGCGCGCCGAAGGTCGCGCTGTCGGGGCCGCTCTTTTTCGTTGCGCCCGGCTGAAGCTGGGCCGCCGACTTCGCGAGCGACTGCTCCATGGCCTCGCCCGAAAGTGACGTCACGGCCGTGTCCGCTCCCATCAGGTAGAACTCCTCTACGGAGCCGGTCGAATTGGCGCCGTCGGGCGCCAGGACCAGCGCGTCTCCCTGCGCCTGCGATTTCCAGTTCGAGGGGATGTCGAAGACGATGCCCTTGAAGCGCGTCTCGGTGCCGCCGGAGATGCGGCGCGCGGACGGGCCGGAGCTGGAGGACGAGGAGGAGCCGCCCTCGTCTTTGCCGCAGCCGGCGAGGAGAAAGGCGAGCACGGACAGGGCGATCGCGTGGCGCATGGGAGACTCCGGAGTTGAAACGGGAATGGTGGCAAGCGACCCCCCGCGAACCAAGCAGAAACGCGTGCCTCTCGATAAACTCCCCGCTTGCCGCCAGCCTCCTCCCAGGAACGCAGAACCGTCACCGTGCTCTTCGCGAGCGCGGACGAACTGGAGCACGCTACCGCCGAAGTCTCGGACGCCTTCTACGGAATCCTCCGCGGCGCGATCGAGGGGCACGGCGGGACCATCGACAAGTTCATCGGCAGCGAGCTCATGGCCGTCTTCGGCGCTCCGGTCGCCCACGAGGACGACGCTTCCCGCGCCGCGCGCGCGGCGCTCGAGATCGTCGACGCGGCACGATCGCGCGCCTTCGCGGTTCGCGCGGGTCTGAATTGCGGGGAAGTGCTCTGGGGAAGTGTCGCCGGCGACCGCCCGACCGCGATGGGGGACGCCGTAAACGTCGCGCACCGGCTCATGGAGGCGGCGCCGCCGGGGGTCGTCCTCGTGTCGCGCGCCGTGGAGCGCGCCTGCCGCGGCGAAGTTCTTTTTCGCTCCCCCGAACGCCTCGACTTGCGCGGCCGCGGCGCCGAGGTTGAGACGTTTGAGGCCTGGCGGGCACCCTCGGGACCGACGGAAGCGCGGTTGTCGCCGCTTCCGGCAACGCCGTTCCTGGGACGCGACGACGAATTCGCGCGCGTCCTGGAGGTCGTCTCGCGGCCCGGAGGCGGAGCGGTTCTGGTGCGCGGCGAAGCTGGGACCGGGAAGAGCCGGATTCTGGCGGAACTGCGGCAGGTGCTTCGGTCGAAGGCGCCCGGTCTGCGCTCGATGACGGGCCGCGCGCGCGACGCGGTGCGGCTGCCGCTGCTTCCGTTCCGCGAAATGGTGACGGCGGAGCTCGGTGCGCCGGGACTCGAGGTGTTCGATCCGGTCACGACCGCGAGGCGGCTGAAAGCCGACCTCGTTCGCGCGGGCATGGGCTCCCGCGACGCCTCGCACCGCGCGGACTTCATCGTGCTGTCGCTCGGCGCGGCGCTTCCCGATTCCCCCGTGCGGCACCTCGATCCGGCGCGCGCCGCCGAGGAAGCACGGGCGGCCTGGGTCGACTGGCTGGCGTCCCGGGCGAAAGAAGCGCCGCTTCTCGTCTGCCTCGAAGACCTGCACTGGGCCGATGGCGCGACGATGGCGCTCGCCCAGCACCTCGCGAAGGCCCTGCCCGGCCATGGCGTCTCTGTCGCCGCTTCCGCGCGACCGGAGGCGCGGACGCTGGACGGCTTTGAGGAAGTCGCCGTGCGCGAGCTGCCGCCCGCCGCGGCGGCGGGGATCGCGCGGATCGTGCTGGGCGGCGATCTGTCGCCGGGACTCGAGGCCTGGCTTCTCGAAAAGTCCGGCGGAAATCCGTTGTTCGTCGAGGAACTCTGCGCGTGGCTGCGCGACCAGGGACTCGTCAAGGGCTCGCCGCTGGCGCTGGCCGCAGCGCCGTCCAGCATCCCCGACGGCCTCCACGCGCTTCTCGTCGCGCGCCTCGACACTCTGCCCCCGCCCGAACGCGAGGCCCTGAAGGCCGCCAGCGTGCTGGGAAGAGTCTTCGGGGCCAAGCTGCTGAAGGAGATGGCGGGGGCGGACGTGATCTCCGCGCTCGGCGAAGCGGCGAAGCGCGGGCTCATCCTGCCGCAGGACAGGTCGTTTTTCCCGGGCGAAGCGGAGTATGCGTTCCGGCACGCGCTCTTCCGCGACGCCGCCTACTCTCTTCTCACGAAGAAGGACCGTTCGCGTTTTCACGGTCGCGCAGCGGATGTGTTGACCGCCGCCTCGCCCGGCCGCGCCCTGACCGCGATGGCCGCCCGCCACCGCGAGGCTCAAGGCCGCGCAGAAGACGCCGCGGCGCTCTGGCTGCGCGTGGCGGAGGAAGCGGCGAAAGTGATGTCGCAGGCGGAGACGTCGGAAGCCGCCGCCGAGGCGATCCGGCTCGGGCTCGGCGGACGCGCGTTCGTTCTCGCGGCGGGCTCTTCGCTCCACCTCGCGCGCTTTGCCGACGCCGAAAAATTTGCGCGGAAAGCGCTCGACAGCGGATCGGCAGACCTGTTGCCGCGCATCCTGCTGGCTCGCGCGACGTTCGCGCTGGGGCGTCCGGAGGTGGCGATGTCCGAGCTGCAGGCCGTCGTCGACGGCGCTCCGGCTCCGCTGCGCGCCGAGGCGCTGATGCTCCGGGC
>WSZJ01000063.1 GCA_009773755.1 Planctomycetota bacterium
CGCCGGATTCCGCGCGGAGGTCGCGGACGAGCGCGGCGGCGCCGCTCCAGGCTTCGCGCAGCGCCTTTGCGCCGCCGAGGGCGAATCCCGCGGCGCCGGCGGCGACGCCCGCGATCACCATCGGGACCGGCGTCAGCGCGCCGAATATTCCCAGCCCGAGCGCAATGATGATGGCGACCACCGCGTGGATGACGCCCGTGGCAGCGACAGCCGCGGCGCGCGAATCAGCGGGAAGGCGGCGCTGAAGTGCGATCGCGAGAATCCACAACCCGGCGTGCGCGGCGATGAGGAGCGCGAAGCTCACCCATGGATTCTCCCACGGACCCGCGCGGAACGCCCTTCGTTCTTACGGGGACTCGTCGTCCCGAAGGGCAAGGGGCGGGCCGAGGACTTCGCTCAGCACGAACAGGCGCTGCAGGTCGCGTCCCGCCGACTCGGCTTCCTGGACGGTCGGCAGCGTGGGGAGCATCTCCTCGACGGTGGGCACAGCGGGCCGCGCAACGGGAGGCGCGGCTTCCGCGTTTTCGGCTTCCTGGCGCTTCTTTTTCTTCTTCTTCTTTTTCTTCTGCTCCCCGGCAACCGCCATGGCCATCGGAATTCCCGCGGCTGCGGCGCGTTCCTCCTCGGCGCGGCGCTGGCGCTCCTGCGCTTCGGAAATGAGCTTGAGGATGAGATCGAGCACCATGGTCAGCGCCTCATTCCGGCGCACGGGCCGAAGATCTCGCGCCAGACGAGCGCTTCACGCAACTCCGCGTGAGTCGCAGGCGCGAAGCCCGCCGCGGCGCGGACGGCGGTTGAAGAGAGCATCATTTGCGGTTTCTCGCGATCCGATTCAAACGTGCCCGGCCGGGATGGGCCTTCATGCTCGGCGGCGTGTTTCCAGCCCGCTGCTCCGCTGCGCGCCGCTTCCCAGGCGCCGGGGCGGGCAGGCCCTTCTAGCGAGGTCTCGTCGGGAAGCGCGACCGGAATCACTGCGGGCGCCGAAACTTCGTAAGGGACGGAGGCGTCTTCGGAAGCGGCCCGGGGATGAGCATGCAGGTCGGACTGGGACGCCTGCGCGGCGGCGCGGGCGCGTGCCGCGCGTATCGCCTCGTCGACACGGCGCAGCTGCTCCTGCGTGTTCTCCAGCTCGCGCGCCTGGCGTTTCTTCTTTGTGGCCGAATACAAAACGCTGCCGCCGATGACGACGGCCCAGAAGAGAAGCGAGAAGACGCCTTCGAGGGAGTTGCCTGTTTCGGCCATGGTCATGGTTTTGGATCCTTACCGGCGCGAGTTCCGGATGGCCGGAACCCGCGCCGGATATCAGGCGACGAAGTTCGACCAACGATTACGCACCGCCGCATCGCGCCGTTCGACACGGAGCTTCACGGAGGCGATCCAGACGAGCCCGGCGAACCACACGCCGAGCGCGATGAGCACGGGCTCATTCCAGGGATCGAAACCCGATGGGAGAATTGCGAGCATCGCCTAGGATTTCCCCTGCTGGTTCCCGCCGATCCCCTTGCGCATGTCGGTATCGGCCTGGACGTTCTTCATCTTGTAGTAGTCCATCACGCCGAGGTTGCCGGCCCTGAAGGCCGCGGCGATCGCCTGCGGAATCTCCGCCTCCGCTTTGATGACCTCCGCCCGGTTTTCCATCGCCTTCGCCTGCATTTCCTGCTCCGTTGCAACGGCCATCGCGCGGCGCTTTTCGGCCTCGGCCTGAGCCACCTTCTTGTCGGCCTCGGCCTGGTCGGTCCGCAATTTCGCGCCGATGTTCTCGCCCACGTCGATGTCCGCGATGTCGATCGAGAGGATCTCGAACGCCGTCCCGGCGTCGAGGCCCTTTTCCAGCACCTTCTTCGAAATCTGGTCCGGGTTTTCGAGAACCTTGTGGTGATCGTCCGCCGAGCCGACCGACGTCACGATGCCTTCGCCGACGCGCGCGATGATCGTCTCCTCCGTCGCGCCGCCGATGAGGCGGTCGAGGTTGGTGCGGACCGTGATCCTCGCCTTGACCTTGAGCTCGATGCCGTTCTTCGCAACCGCGGAAATCGTGTCGCGACCCTTGCGGGGATCGGGACAGTCGATGACCTTCGGCTGCACGCTCGTGTGAACGGCTTCGAGGACGTCGCGTCCCGCCAGGTCGATCGCCGTCGCACGGTCAAACGTCAGCGGGATCGACGCCTTGTTCGCCGCAATCAGCGCGTTCACCACCCGCTCGACATGCCCGCCCGCCAGATAGTGCGCTTCCAGCTTGTCCGTCGTGATCGGAAGCCCCGCCTTCGACGCCGTGATGCGGGTGATCACGATCAGCCTCGGGTCGACTTTCCGCAACCGCATCCCGACGAGATCCCATAGCGCCACGGGCGCGCCGGACATCAGCGCCTGGATGTAGAGGAAGCCGAAGTTGGCGACGATGATGAAGAAGACCAGCAGCACCAGCGCCCCGGCCATGCCGAGGACGATGATGAGCGGCTCCTGGGCCAGCAGAAGCGAATTCATGCGGTTCTCCTTTCAACGGGCGCCACGACGACGCGATTTCCCTCGACCGACACGACGCGGACCTGCTCGCCGCGGTCGACGGGTTCGCCGTTCGTCAGGACGTCCATGCGTTGTCCATTCAGCAGTGCAATTCCGGTCGGGCGAAGCGGCGTCGCGGCGGTTCCTTCCATGCCGGGGTGGAGCCCCGGCGCGGGGTCCGCGCCGCTTCCGTCAAGTCGCGTCCGGAGCGTCAGGTTTCGAGCGGCCCGCACGATCGCCGCGGGAACAAGCACGATCGCGATGACAAGCAGGCTGAGGCCGGTCGGCCAGCCCTCGACCCGCCAGGCCCAGATGATCGAACCCGTGAGCCCGCCCACTCCCACCAGGCCCATGAGGGCGCTGGGGAAGATCAGCTCGCTGAGGATCAGCAGCATCGAGAACGTATAGACGGCCAGGATCGTGGTCATCGCATCGCTCCTCTACACCCGCCTCACGACGACGCTCGGGCCCTCCGCCTTCACAATCGTGATCTTCGTCCCGGCCTCGACGAACTCCCCTTCCGCCACGACGTCCACCGTCATGCCGTCAACCTCGACTTTTCCGGCAGGCCGAAGCGGCGTCAGCGCGACGCCTTCGCGACCCGTGAGAACGGCGGCCGCCGGGGCTTCCGCCGGCGCCAGCTCCGACTTCAGGATCAGCCGTCCGAACATCGGAGTGCTGGGCAGGAAGCGGACGATGGCGGCGAAGCCGACGACGGCAGCTCCGGTGGAGGCGGTGAGGGTCAGGAAATTCCCCGTCAGCGAGTTCCACTGATTCGGGTTGGAAGGGAAGACGAAGTTCTGGAGGCCGAGGATGAGGCCGGCGCCCATGAGCAGGAGGCCGGTGGCCCCGATGAGACCGAATCCCGGCGTCAGGAATTCGACGATGAGAAGCACGGTGCCGATGGAGAAGAGAAGAATCTCCGTCGCCTGCGCGTGGCCGATGAGGTAGTGGCCGAAGAACACGGTTCCGAAGCAGACGACCGAAAGCAGCGCAGGGAATCCGACGCCGACCGTCTTGCACTCGATCCAGATGAACATGAAACCGAGCGCGATGAGAATCCCCGTGACGAGACTCTGCGTGATGATGGCGACGAACGTCTCGCCCCAGGATTCCGAGATTTTCGCCACGGCCCCCGGCGAAACTCCCAGGGCGACATAGGCCTTTTCGAGCGAGTCGACGGTCGCGAACGAAACCCCCAGCTCGCGCGCCTCGCGGGCCGTGAGATTCAGAAGCTTCCCCTTCTGCTTGATCTGCCGAAGGACCTTGATCTTCGAGCCCTTCTGCTCCAGTTCCGCGAAATCGGGCCCGTTGACGAGCTTCGGAGCGCCGTCGATCTCGACTTCGCGCACTTCGAGATCCGGGTCCACCATTCCCATCGCGATGAGCGCGGGGAGCCCGCGCTTTTCCGCCTTCGCGCGGAACTGCGCGGCGACCCACGAGATCACTTTCTCGCCCGACATCACCCCGTCGGTGCCGACGGGCTGCGCGCTTCCGATCGTCGCGGAGGGTTCCATGACGATCCTGCCGCACGCGATGGAAATGAGCGCGCCGGCCGACTGCGCGCCGCCGAAATTGCCGCCCTTGACGTACGCCGCCGTGGCGACCTCGGACCGTTCGATGCGGTCCGCGATGTCGAGCGCGGAATCGACGCGCCCGCCCGGCGTGTTGATTTCAAACACGATCAGCGACGACCCGTCCGCCTTCGCGGCGTCGAGCGAGCGCTTCACGAGATACACCGTCGACGGCCCGATTTCACCCTCGATGTTGACGACGGTGACGCGGGTTTCCGCGGCCGCGGCGGCCGCGAGTGCGAGGGTCAGCAGGAATGTGCGCATAGGGAATCTCCGACGGGTCGAACGGAATTACGCAAACGAGGTGCCCTGAGTTTCAGCGTGGAGGATCGTAGCGCGGAAGAGGGGAAGACCATAGTGCAAAACGGGTTACGGATGGCGCGCGGGAAGGGAGTCGGGAAAGAAAATCGTGCACGCAAGAACGAGCGGGGTGCGAGAGTGCACGGCTTGCCGAACCGCCCAGGTCACTCCCCCGCCAGCCGATCCAGGACCACTTTGAGCGTCTCCACCTCGCTCCCTCTCCCCTCAAACCGCACTTTTCCTTCCGGGTCCACCAGAAAGACGCGCGGAAGATCCTGCACCTTGAATCCCTTCGACAACTCGCCATCCTCCAGCGCCACGCCGAACGGCAGCGCCATCTTCGACGCGGCGCGCCGGACTTCCTCTTCCGTCTGAAGCGCGTCCACGCGGGTGACCGCGGCTCCGGCCACTCGCGTCCGCCCTTTCAGCAGCCCGGCAATCGCCTCCAGCTCCCCCGCGCACCGGGGCGCCCACGTCGCCCAGAAATACACGAGTTGCCACTTTCCGCCTTCCGGCGCGGAGCCGATCCAGGCCGGCGCCTTCATCGAGGGAGCCGTCTGCCCCAGCATCGGCCAGTCCCGACGGGCCTCGACTGCGCGATCCCTCGCGCGGGTGCCCCAGCGGTTGCCGACGTCCGCGCCGGCCTTCTCCCAGAGCTCGACTGCCCGATCCCGTTCGCCGTCGCGCCACGCCTCCTGGGCCGCGATCATCGTCGCCGCGTCCGCGGCGGCATCCGGGGCCTCTCCAGCCGGGAGTGCAGGACCGGCCTTCCCTGACATCGAGTACTTGATCTCCCGCCGCTCCGTGCCGTCCGCCGTCGCTACCGTCCAGGCCGCCCATCCTTCAATCGACCGGGCGTGGCCCGCGACTATCACAATGGAAGCGCGCCCCGGTTCGAACGCAATGCGAGCGCCTCCCTGCTCCGGCGTCGAAAAGGTCATGACCACGGATACCGTTCCCCCGCTTCGCGTGAACTCTCCTTTCCACTTCAGCGAGCCAAAGCTTCCGCTCCGCTCCCACGCCTTCTCGTCGCCGGCCGGAAGCACCTCGACCTGATCGAGCGCGCGCAACACCGCATCTTCCAGCGAAGGATCGCGCAATTCCGGCGAGCCGTCTCCGCGGTCGTCCAGCCAGAGAAAGGAAAGGTCGCTCCCGGCTCCCGGCAGCATTGCGGCAAGCCGGTCGGCTTCCTCCCTGGCTCGGTCCTGCCCGTTGACCGTGTAGGCGGCTGTCCGCCCCGGACCGTGCTCGGTCTCGACGAATATCAACGTCCGGCCGTTTTCGACCGCACAACCCGCCACTTGCTGAGATCCGGCCCGCATCCAGACGAAGCGCTCCACGGTCGCTCCGCGGCGCACGATGGTCTCGCTTCGAAATTGCCCCGAATACCTGACACTCTGTTCCATTCCGGTTGAGTACCGGAGCGGATCCGCGAACGCGGCCACGGCCATCATTCCCAGAAATGCGGTTGATTTCATCGGTCGAGATCATAAGCGACCAGAGGCAATTCCGTTCCGACAGGCTTGATGTACACTCGGATCCATGCGCCGCTTCAGCTTCGCCCTCGCGCTCTGGCTCCTCTTCACCCCGGCCCTCGCCGATCCCGCTGAGGAGCTCGCCCGCCGCACCCGCGACTTCGATTCCCGCGGCTGGGGCACCCGGGGGCACCTCCGTGCGTCCGATTTCGCGGAAGCGGAGGATTTCCTGGCGTCGCTTGAGAGGGAATTCGGGGGCGAGGAGCTGGCCGGGCCCGACCTGCTCGACCTGGTCCTCATGCGCCACCGCCTGAAAGGACTGCTGGAGGAATGGCGCCTGCTCGACCTGAAGCGCCGCGACGTCCGCGCGTGGCTCCCCGAGGCCGGCGAGATTCCGGCTCCGGCGGAGAACCAGGAAAGGCGCCCGGGGATCATTCCGGAATTCCTGATGAAACTCGAAGACGCCTGCGGCAACGCGCGGAGCGCCCTCGAGAACATCGACCGCGAGGACGCCCGCGTCAACGAGGAACGGCTGGAGCGGCTTCTCAAGCTGACCGACGGACAGAAACTGAAGTTCGGCGCCCAGGCCATCAAGATCAAGACCCCGAAGATCACCGAACTGCGCCGCTTCCTTTCAGACCGGAAAGAAAACGGCGCCGTGCGATCCGAGACCCGCGCCCGCGAGCTGCGATGGCTCGAGTACACGGAATACTTCCGCTGGGACGTAGGGATCGACGAAGGCCCGGCCGAGATCCTGCAGCTGGGGAAGCGGCTTTACCGGAAGACCGAAGAAGATCTCGCCGCCGTCGCGCAGAAAATCGACCCGACACGCACCTGGCGCGAGATCGCCGACGACCTGCGCCTGGACCATCCGGAAGCGGAGAAGCTGCTCGATGCCTGCCGGGCGGAGATGGACAGGGCGATCGCCTTCGTGAGGAAAAAGGGGTTTGTGACGGTGCCGGAATGGGCGACCCACGTCCGCGCCGAATGGGGCGGCCCGAACGACCGCACTCCGTACGGTCATTACAACCCGTGCAACCCGTCTGACCCGGAGCTGAAAGGGACGTACGTCGTGACGCCCGTGACGCGCCTCAAGGGCGAAGAACGGGAGCAGGTCCTGCAGGGAAACAACCGCGCCTGGATCCGCGTCGTGTCGCTTCACGAGGCGATCCCCGGCCACCACCTTCAATTTGCAATCGCAGCGCGCAGGAAGCGCGAGCCGCCGAAATGGTTCTACAACCCCGCGTACGTCGAGGGCTGGGGGCTTTACTGCGAAGAACTGATGTTCCGGCACGGCTACTACGACGATCGTACGCGCCTGTCCCAGCTCAAGATGCGCCTCTGGCGCTGCGCGCGCATCATGATCGACGTCGGCGTCAATTTCGGCGGCATGACGAAGGAAGAGGGGATTCGCCTCCTCGTCGAAGGCGTCGGCATGGAGCGGCCCAGCGCCGAAATGGAAGTAGTCCGCTACATCGCCTCCCCCGGCTACTACTCGGGCTACATCGTCGGGCGCGACCGCTTCGAACGCCTCCTCGCGTCCGAAAAGACCCGTCTCGGCGCGGAATTCAACGAGCGGAAATTCCACGACCGGCTGCTCTCCTTCGGGCCGATTCCTTTCAGCGCGCTGGAAGAAGCCATGCGGCAGTAGCAGGCCCCCCCCGGCCTTTCCGTTTTCTTCTCATCAGGGAATGCTGCGCCTATCATTCCCACCCATGCCCAAAATCGAAACGCTGGAAAGCCTGGTCGAGTCCCCTTACTACCCCCGCGACGACAAGCAATTGGAAGCGGCGAAAAGGGCGATTGAGAAGGCGCTTCCCAGGAAGCTCCGGTCCAAAAAAATGCCGCCGCGCGTCAAGGCCGACGTCCAGTGGCTGTCCGGCCTGCTGAAGGAGAGCCGGTGGAAAAAGAAAAAGGGCGTGGACGCCATCGTGGCAGCGGGGCTGCTGTATCTGTTGAACGGGAAGGACTCGATTCCCGACAAAGTGCAGGTGATCGGGTACTTCGACGATTCCATCGTGCTGGACGTGGTGATCCGGTCGATCCAGATCGGCGTGGCGAAGTAGGACCCGCGAATGAAGGCCATCGTCTTCCGCAAGCACGGCGGGGCTGAAGTCCTCGAGGCCGCCGACCTGCCCGATCCGCAGCCGGGGCATGGCGAAGTGCGGATCGTCATTCGAGCCGCGGCGCTCAACCACCTCGACGTCTGGGTGCGCGGCGGGCTCGGCGCTGAAATCCCCATGCCGCACATCGGCGGCTCCGACGGCGCAGGGGTCGTGGACCTGGTCGGCCCGGGCGTTGCTTCCGTCATCGCGGGCGACCCCGTGATGATCGCGCCGGGCCTCTCGTGCGGCGCGTGTCCTGAGTGCCTCGCCGGACGCGAATCGCGCTGCCCTTCGTTTCGGATCCTGGGGTTCCAGACGCAGGGCACCTACGCGACCCATTGCATTGTCCCGGCGCGCAACTGCGTCCCGATCCCCCCGGGCCTCCCTTTCCCCGAGGCCGCCGCAATTCCCCTCACCTTCATGACCGCCTGGCACATGCTCTTCACGCTCGGCCGGCTGCGCCCCGGCGAAACCGTCCACGTCCCCGGCTGCGCGAGCGGGATCGGGACCGCCGCAATCCAGCTCGCCGCCGCCGCGGGAGCGCGCGTCATCGCGGCGGGGAGCGGGGCGGAAAAAACCGCGCTGGCGAAAAAACTGGGGGCCTGGGAAGCGCTGGACAGCAATTCAAATAAAAACATCGGTGACGATGTGCGCCGCCTCACCGCCGGCCGCGGCGCCGACCTCGTCGTCGATCACCTCGGCGGCGATTTCACCGCTTCCGCCGCCGCCCTCTGCGCCCGCGGCGGGCGCGTCGTCGTCTGCGGCGCCACCGCAGGGAAACAGTTCACCATGCCCCTGCGCGCCCTCTACGTCCCCGAGGTCTCCGTCATCGGCGCCTACATGGGCTCCCGATGGGAACTCGTCGAGGCCCTTCGCCTCGTCGCACAAGGCAAAGCGCGCCCCGTCATCGACCGCACCCTCCCCCTCGCGCAGGCCGCCGACGCCCAGCGCCGGATGGAAGCCCGCCAGAATCTCGGAAAGATCGTCCTCGTCCCATGATGCCGCTTCCCCCTGTCCCTCCTCGCTCCGATGGCCCCCGCAAGGCCGCCCTCCACATGCGCAAGGGCGAATCCATCCACCGCGTCGCCACCACCCCCTGGGCCGAACACGAAGGCGCCCGCCTGTGCTGGCGTGTCGTTTCCAAGATGCGCCTCGACGGCCGCGTCGAGGCGATGCACTTCATCGCCCGCCAGGACGCTTCCGACCTCATCTCCGCCCACGTCGTGCTGCCCGAGGGGAAATTCTGCGATTTCCTCGCGAAGATCGAGGAGGCGATCCAGCAGTTCGCTCCGGGGCTGAAACTGCGTTCGGGCGCGCTGGCCGAATTCGACCAGGTCGAGTTCGGGCCCTATTTCGTTCACGACCCGGAGGCGGAGGAACGATTGAGGAAGAAGGGGCTGCTGCCTCCCCGATCTTCCTGAAAATCAGAGGGCTGCCTCAGCGCGGCGATTTGCGCTTTTTCTCCGCCTCAAGTTTCATCAGGAACCCCTTCGCTTCCTCCACGTCTCCTCCGATTTCAACGGCACGCCTGAGGGCCTGTATTGACTCGTCAATTCGACCCATGACCATCAGCACCTTGCCGCGCCCGGCCCAGGCCCGGGCCTCTCCTGGTTCGGCGGCACACGCCCTCTCAAAGGCCGACAGCGCATCCGGGAGCCGTTTCGCCATCGCGGCGGCATTGCCCAGGTTAAGGAGCGTACGCGCGTCCTCGCCGCCGAGTTCCAGAGCTTTCCTGTAACAGTCAATGCCCTGTTCAGGACTGCCCATCCGCGTCAGTACCGTCCCAAGGTTTGAGACTGCTTGCGCATCCAGCGGGTCCAGCGACACCGAACGCTGAAACGCAGCCCTGGCCTCCTCGAGTTTGCCGAGCTCCAGCAGCGCGAATCCGCGGTTCAGCCAGCGACTGGCCGACCCCGGCGCGATCTCCTCCGCCCGCGCATACAGTTCCAGCGCGCTCTCATAGTTCTGAACCAGGACTTGCTGGGCTGCCTGCCCGTCCAGGTCCGAAACGCTGACCGCTTCGGCGCCGAACGACGCCAACAATGCGCGCAATTCTTCCTCGTTTACGGGCCGGGAATAATACCTGCGGAGCCGGCCCGCCGGATCGAACACAAACGTCGCTGGAACAGGCGCCGCGCCTCCCGGACCGAAGAAAGCCTTCAGCAGAACGGCATCCGCCACGAACTGCGGATACGTCATGGAATGAGCTTTCACCGCCGCGCAAACCGGCTCCAGATCCTTCTGCTCCCTGCAGACGCCGTCGAAGCGCACATCTGCTCCGAATTCGGCGCGAATTCGAAGAAGGCCCGGAATCTCCGCCATGCTCGCTTCGCTCTCCGGGTCCCAGAAATTGACGACGGTCGCCCGGCCGGGCTCCGCGAGCAGGGTCGCCGGACCGGCCAGAAGCGGCGCAGCCGGAGTCTGGAGCGCCTTCACGGGAGATGCTCCGAGCACACTGCCCGCCGGCCACCTCGGTAGAGGCGAGGCCTCGGCGGCGGTCGCATCCTCCTGCAGTATCAGGAGGCAATCGACAGGCGGGGAGAGCCAGGACTGAACCTGACCGGACGGCCAGGACACATCGATTCGGTCAATTCTGTCCCGATGGCCCAGGCCGAAGTGGAGGTCGGCGGGAACCTGGGACATGAAGCCGTCCACGATTCTGACGTAGTCCCTCTGCGTTGAATTGCCGGCTACCAGAGTGACAACCGCGCCGAGTGCCAGGGGCTCGGAATTCCGCGCCTTGAGACGAAGACGCGAAAAATGAGCGGGCGGGGACGTGTTGAGCACGAGGCTGAGCTTCTGGAGACTCAGAAGGGCGAGGTCGAGGTCTCCATCCCCATCGATATCGACCGGAATCGCGGAACGCCCATCGTCGTCGAAATCCAGACCGAGTGCGTAGGCGACGTCAATAAACCGTCCGGTCCGCGGTTGGGCGTTGAGGTACATCCGATCACGCTCGTAGCCGCTGAACGATCCACGGAATTTGCGGTCCGCGTCCAGGACGACCCGCTTGGAGCGGACTCCGTCTTGTATGGACCGGGCGTCGGCGACAACCTGTCGCCAGTAATAGGTTCACCAATCAGGCGCAGCGGGATCCTCGTTGGACGTGTAGCCGTTGGTCACGAAGAGATCCCTGTCACCATCATTGTCCAGGTCGAAGAAGTTGCAGGACCAGGCCCAATCCGCCCAGTTCACTCCTCTGGCGGGAGCCGTATCCCGCCAGGGTTCGTCCGGAGAACTCCGCTGGAACAGCTGGTTTCCCAAGGCCATGTGGAGCGCCGTCTTTTTTGTGCCCTGCTCCAACCCCTCGGAGAGCGGAACTATCCGGTTGCCGGCATGCGAGTACATGTTCGAGACGTAGACGCTCCAGGAGCCCTTGTTGTCGATGTCGGCGATCGTCACCCCCATGTGGAATTCGGAATTCGACGCCAGCGGGTGGTTTTTCGCTTCCCGGTACCGTCCATGACCCTGGTTTTCCCAAAGCACATTGGGGCCGAAGTCATTGAGTTCGAGAAGATCCTCGGTGCCGTTTCCGTCGAAGTCGAAGAATTTTGCGGCGAGGGTGTACTGCGTTCCGTGGATTCCCCGTTCCTGACTTTCCTCGCTGAAATGCAGGTTTCCCTGATTCAGGAAGAGCAGGTTGTCGGCGCCGTCAAACGCGGAAACCAGGTTGAACTCTGATTGTCCCGAGAGATTCGTCGCGTACCCACCGACGAAGAGGTCGAGGCGGCCGTCCTGATTTACATCCGAACATGCCAGGGCATGGAACGCGCTCCGACGAACGGCCGGATCCACTTTGAACTTCAGCGCCCCGGGCACCAGAGCCCACTTGTCCCCGATCAATCGATACAGGGACAATTCCGCTTCGCCGCGCCTTTGAATGCTCACGTCCGTGCTCACGGCCTCGTGCCGTCCATCGCCGTCCAGATCTACGACGAGGAAATGATAGGTGCCCTCCCCGGCCTTTGCCGGGCCCGCCGAGCGGATGAACCCCCCGGCGCCGTCGTTCAGGAACAGGATCGAAGAGCGATTGACCGAAGTCGCGAGCAGATCCGGGAATCCGTCCCCGTTCGCGTCAATGCACGATAGACCTCCGGAGATCCTGAACGCGCGGGCATTGATGACGGCCTGGGAAAGCTGGCGGTTTTCCTCAGATTCATTGAAGTGAAATCCGGACGTGTCGGTCACATCGATGAAGGCCTGCGTCTGCGCCCGAATCCAGCACCCCTGTTCCAGCACCAGCCTGCGGAGCTTCCATCGGTTGCCCGCGTGAACAACTTCCCCGTTCATGACTCCCTGGAGTTCGTCCCTCGTTCCGTCCCGGTGCCGTCCCGCCAGCTGGAAATGCAGGCGGATCCAGGCGCGGTCTTCGGATGGATCCAGCAGGAACTCGAAGGTTTTCCACGTCGCGCGATCGATGCTCGTCCAGGTCTCCACGTAAGAACGGATCGCCTCCAGGAACACCCGGCGATCCATCGTCGCATCGCATGCGGCATCGAACTCTCGAATCTCAAATCGTCCCTTTGCTACGGTGGCGCCACCATCAATGGCCGGAAGCCCCCCTCTGAAATCATCCGTCATTCCCTCTGAAGCAATCTGCCATTCTCTCGCCTTCAGACCCTTGACGAAGAACGACTTCACGTCTGACGCATAGCGGTCATGCACGGTCTCGGAACGGTCGACATCGCGTATGTAGGTCTCTGGACGTCCGGGCCACTCCCAGGGCGGACGCTTCAGGGGAGGCGCCGGGCTGCCCTTGTGCCGGGAAGAAGAAACCAGCTGGCGTGTGACACCCCCGGCGACGAGCACCGCCGCGAGGACGAAAACCGCGATTCTGATACTCCTGGCCGACATCGGACTCCCCGGAAATTCGGTCTTCGCTACTGCGGGAACACTCACGCATCGTCGGATGCTCGTGGGGACAACCCGTTAATCACTTTTCTCTGTGCTTCACTCTTTCCAGATCCCTCCCGATGCGGAAGTCCGGGTCATTAGTCTTGTCGTGGCATGTCGCGCAGATCCGGTTTACAACGCACAGAGGGCACTTCTCGTCGAATCGAAAAATCGATGCAAGCCGTTCTTCACGCGACACCGCCTCCAGGTGCAGCTTCCCGGGACCATGGCAGGCTTCACAGCCCACCTCAGCCATGCCTGGAGTGCTCTTTTCATCCTGAAATCCGCCATCGTGACCCACACCCGTGGTGTGACATCTGACGCACGCTGCCTCGGCGTCCTTGCCCGCTTTCCTGAGCGTTTGAAACGCCCCTTGATGCCGGGATTCCGCCCATTGAACATGCGCCGAAGCATGGCACGGCTTGCATGCCGCCGACCCGACATACCGCGTTTTCGAACAGAACTGGAAGTAAGTCCTGTTCCTGAATTCTGTCAGGGCGCGCTCCCGGTCCTGCATGGTCCGTTTCTCCGACGTCTTCGCGGAGGGATGGCTCATCCAGGGGACGAGTTCCGCGAAATTCACGAGAGACGCCGATGGCGTATGGCAGTCGCGGCATCGCGCCTCGAATTCGTCGCGTTTCATCCGGTTCCCCGCGGTGTGAATTCTCGCGGGAACGTGGCAGGTCTCGCACTGAACGTCCGCAAGGCGCCTGTCGGCCGGAGCTTTCGCGAATCCGCCGGGCTGATTCCAGCCCGCCACGTGGCATCCCACGCAATTCTCGTCGGCGTCCCTTCCGATCTTCTCGAGGGCGGACCAGGCATGGGAATGGGGGGTGAGAAGCCAATCGACGAACTGCGACCGATGACAGGCCGCACATTTCATTGCGCCCTGGAATCCGGCCTCAAGCGGCTTCGGCATCTCCATGCGCTTCCCGGACTTCTCGCTCAGAAGAGAAGAGATTTCCATCGCGATATCGGGGAGTTCCAAGGCGAACGACTTGAGGTGCGCGAAGGACACCCGCCGGTCCGGACCTGTCACCAACAGCGCAGGCCTGAGCTGCTCGGGTACCAGCGCAACCACCGATTGAGAAGCGGCCCCCGCGATGCCCGATTTCAGGTCTTGTGCCGACTTTGCCGTGTTTTCATCGGGGGCTGCCCAGAAAACCTCGGCTTGCCCGGTCTTTCTTGCGATTTCCGCAAGATCGGCAAGGAGCCGTTCCCCGACCGGTCCTTGCCGGAGGACCAGCACGAGGGCAGGCATTCCTGGTGCGGGAGACGCCTTTCCGTCGGGCGCGAAATCCGGCAAGAGAGGGCGATCGAGGAGAATCTGGATCTGCAAATCCCAGCCGCTTTCCGGAACGAATTCGGGCGGATTCTGGGGAGAGTCCTCCGCTCTGATGGTCCAGACGAAAACGACGAGCACGAGGACCGGCAGCAAGAAGAGACGGGACCTGAGCGCGGTTCCGGCGTCCGGGAGGTCAGGTGTGCTCATTTTATCTTCCATGCAAGGATCGTCGTGTCGTAGAGCCCGGAGTAAATCTCTGAGGAATCCGGCGCCCAGCAGATTCCTCGTGCAGGGCCGCCGCCCGCCTCGAATCTGGCGGTCTCCACTCCCGTCGTCGTGTCACAGACGCGGACAGCGCCATTCAGGGTCGTTGTCGCGATCCTGCCACCGTCCGGAGAAAACGCGATGGAGGAAATCTCGCCAAAAAACGAGTGAATCATCCGCTCTGGCGCTCCGGTCTCTGTGTTCCAGACCTGAAGGCGGCCGTCGAATCCTGCGGCGAACCGCTTGCCGTCAGGAGAGCAGGCGACGCATGAGGCAGGGCCTAGCTTTGCCTCAAGCCAGGTGGGGTCTCCGCCCGCCGATTTCCATCGGCCGACTCTTCCGTCCCCTCCGGCTGAAAGGAACTCTCCTTTCTTCGGAATTGCTGCCAGGCCCCGGATCATTGCGGCATGACCGCTGAAAACCTGAACCGTCCCTCCCGTTCCGGAATTCAACAGCCGGGCGGTCGTGTCGGTTCCTCCGACGACCACACCGCCCCCTTCAAGAGACGCTACGGCGCGAAGATTTCCAGCGTCAGGAGTGAAGGTCTGCTGAATGGCCAGGTCTTTCGCAGAAAGAATGAATGCGGACCTCCCTGAAGTCACAGCCAACGCCGCCCCGTCACCGGTCCAGGAAATCGCTTCCACCGGCCCCGGCAGTCCCTCTGCCCTTCCCAGCGCAGTCGCGGACGCCCTGTCCCAGAGCACAACACACCGGTCCCAGCCGCCCGAAGCGAGGACCTTTCCATCGGGTGACAGGGCGAGGCAGGAAACGGCGTCTCGATGGCCTTCGTCCACCGCCAGATCGGCGCCGGAAATGGAATCCCAGACGCGGAGCCGGCGATCCTCGCCACAAGAGATGACGGATTTGCCATCCGGAGAAAACAGGATTCCGACGACCCATCCGACGTGGGCGGGGCGGCGGAAGATCTCCTTCTGCGTCTTCATATCGACAACCCTGACCGTCCCCGCGCGACCGCCAGCGGCGAGAGTACTTCCGTCCGGCGAAATGGCTGCGGACAGGCATTCCTCAGGATCCATCTGGAGTCGCGTCTCTAACTCTCCTTTCTCTGTCGACCAGACTGCCACATCGCGCGAGCCTCCTACGGCGAAGATCCTCAGGCCATCGTGCGACAGGAAAATGTGCCGCGTCGAGGAATTCGTCTTGACCTGCAAGGGCGGGGAATCGTCCCGGCCCCAGATGCAAACCAGCCCCGACCGCCCGAGCGAGGCAATCTTTTCCCCGCGCCACTGGACATCCCTCAAGGCCTCGTCCCCCGCCCTCAAGACCCTCGTCTCCTCCCCACTTCCCAGTCGTCGAATGTGGATTTTTCCGTCGTCTCCCGCGCAGGCGACCTGCAACTCCTTCGGATCGATCGCCAACGCCGTCGTCACGTAGCCGGCACATGTCCAGGTCGGATCCCATTTGAAAGCGGGCGTGTTCAAGAACTGCACCCGCTTGTCCGCGTACGAAACAACCACCTGCTTTCCCGAGGGGAGGGCAACCGCCGCGAGCAGCGCGCGAGATCCCGCTTCAATGCGGTTGCGCAGCCACCCTGAGGGCCACTTCACCAGGGCCACGCTGTAGTCGGCGCTCCGTGCCAGCAGGAATCCCCCCTGGCCCAATCCCAGCTCGATCGCCGGGCTGATGAGGCGAAAACGGAGGGTGCCGAATCTGCGTAAAGCATCTTTCGGCATCAGTTCGCTGGATTCGTCGGAAGGATCGCTGGGATCCGGCGGGGGAAGAGTCTGCGCGGCAGCGAATTGGGAAGCGCAGATAGCAAGTGCAGCCGTGAAGAAGCCGGCCATGCGGGAGGCAGAGCAAGACCCGCGGTCAGGTGTTCCGGTCATTCGTGTATGTTCCCGAAACCACGGAGGCCGCCTCAACGGGCGGCCTCCGAGCTTACAGGCAACGGTAAGTCTTCGACTAGGCACTCCGCGAGATTCGAACGAGACCTAGAAGAGCGAGACCGAAGGCAAGAACGAGCGCCAGAGGCATGCCGAATGCAATTCCCGAGGTTGCGGTCCGGATCAGACCGGGGGCCTGGAAGACGCTCGCGGCGGTCGCGCCTGCGCTGTGATAGAGGCGGGAGGCGAGCCGTCCTGAGGGTGCGGATTCCAGTGTACCGGTGCGCCAGGACTGCAGGCTGGTGACAACCTGCGCCTGATCACTTCCCCATGCGGCCGTCGCTACCCAGCACCTGCGTCCGTGGTGGCTGGATCCGTTACGAACGCCAAAATCGAAGTCGTCCCCGATGCGGAACGACTGGGGAACGCTGAACGCCCCGGGGCCGGACGCGTCCGAGAATCGAATGCGCCAGAAGTAGATCAGTCCTCGCTGAAGGGTGAAACCGATCGGCAGAAGATCCGGGCAGCGCGAATCGATTGGCAGGGGCGGAGCCAGCCCGATCGGCCCATCGGTCATCACGCCCGTCAGGAAAGTCGGATCCAGGGACACTTCGTAATAGACCTGAATGGCGAAGTCTGAGCAATTTGCGTCCCGGTAGATAGCGCTGAAAGCCGGAGTCTGGTCGAGGACCGGATCGACAAATCCCGGGTCGCCGCCCTGAGACGTCTGGTAATCCTCATTCACGTGCAAGGTATCGGGAGCGAGAGGCGCCGCGGGAAGTTCCACGGTGAACGAGAAAACGCTCGAGTACGGGCCGGCGAGGCCCAGTGCGTCATAGGCCCGCACGCGCCAGAAGAATGTGCCGGGCGGGCCTATCAGCGTGATGCTTGAGACGGGGGTGAAGAACACGGTGGGCGCCAGAAAGGCTGCGGTCGTGTCGATCTCGATGTCGTATCCCGAAATCGTTCCCGCTCCGCAGGTCGTTGTGTCGGTCGCATCGGTCCAATCGAAGGTGATCGGCGAAGGGACGCACGCAAGGTCCGCGGGGAAAAGAAGCGTGGGCGCCGTGGGGGGAATTCCATCAAGGCACTGGACATTGACGTTATCGACGAACCACCCGCAGCACTGACCCTCGAAGGTGTCGCCGACCGCCGGGACGTCCGTGACCCCGATAATTCCTTCGCCCCTGAATCGAAAGCCGAGCCGGAAATCGGTCAGCGCGAGCGGGCTGAGGTCGATCGTATGCAGGTGGTGGGAGGACATGTTGCCTGTGCTGTCCAGGATGCCGTTTCCACACACCGAAGAGCCGGGGGGCGGCGGAGCAGTATTATCGACCGCGCAGATGAAACTGGCGATCGGCACCAGCGATGCCGCTGGCAGAATGTCTACGATCTTGTAGCTGTTGCTGGATGCAAACGTACAGCCCTCTGACTCGTAGAAACACTGGAATGTAAGCGTCAGGCCTACGGTGCTGGACACGGTGATCACAGGACTGATCGCCGAGTTGTCAAAGGGCAGACCGGCACCGGCGTAATCATGGCTGGTTCCGTTGTTCCAGTTCAGTGCGTTCGCGCCGGCAAATACCGTCGCCGCTGGGCCAGGAGCAAATGGCGCCGCCGAGCACTGCCAGACGTAGAAACTCGTGGCAGGCGTCGCATCGACGGCCCACGAGCAGCCTCCGACCGCCGCGTCAAATGTCCAGCCGGGGGCACCAGTTTCGAAATCGTCGGAGAACTGCGCGTCAGCAGGGATTACGCAGAAACCCAGTAACAGCGCGAGCGCGAATGATGCACGTCTCATGATCGTTCCCCTCTACACGAGAAGATGATTCCGTTTGCGATTCGGATCCCTACCCCTACGGACCGGCAAGAAGCTGGATTCTAGGCAGCCGACGCTGCAGTTCAAGTGAATTCTCGTCGAAGAAACTGGTCGAAGCCACCCGCCCCCCGACGGGAGTACACCCGACCCTTTCTGCTTACGCCTCGATCCTTGCCGAAATTCCCGAAATCTCTTCTCATCCACGCCCACGGCTCACCACATGCCTACCCCCTGCCCTCCGCTCGAGTCCTTTAAAGAACCCCTCCCCTTCCCGATTCACTGGGTCTCCGACCCCGAATCGGGCGAGCGCCTGCGCGAGCGTGTCCTTGCCCGCCAGGAACCGTGGGGCCTTGACATCGAGACGACGCTCACCGGACAGCACCACTGCGAAGTCGCGCTCGTCCAGATCTCGGACGGCAAGGAAGCGTGGCTTATCGACTCGCTCGCGTTCGAGTTCAAGCCGGTCATCGAAGCGCTCTACGCGAGTCCGCTTCATGTGCTCGTCGTTCACGGCGGCATCGGCGACCTGGCGGTTCTCAAGCGCGTGCTGGGAATCGTCGCCGAAAACGTGTTCGACACGCTCGTGGCCGCTCAGGTGCTGGCGTTTCCCAGCCCGAACCTGCGCGAGCTGGCCCGCGAGTGCCTCCTCGTCCACATGACAAAAGGAAGCCAGCAGTCGAACTGGCGCGCCCGCCCGCTCTCGCCAGGCCAGTTCAAGTACGGCGCGCTGGACGCGTGGGTCCTCCCCGGAATCGCGCGAGTGCTCGGCGAGCGCGTCGCCGCCGCCGGAAAGACCGACGCGGTGCGCGAGGGGATCAAGGCGATGCTTGAAGCGGTGAAGGCGTACGAGCCGCCGCGGGTGCACCCGTACGAACTGGGATTCGCGCGGCGGAACCGCGACAAGAAGGCGCGCGCGCGCCTCCATGCTCTTCTCGACTGGCGCACCGAGATGGCGAACAAGGGGCACATCGCCCTGCTCATGAGCGTCGGCAACCGGTTGATCGGAACGATCGTGGAGAAGAACCCCGCGAACGAACAGGAACTGCGGGCGGCCGGCTGGCCCCCGTCTCTCCTGCGCCGCTACGGCGACAAAGTTCTCAGGATTCTGTCCGCAGCCGACGCCGTTTGACAGCCGAATGCCCGGTCTGTAGGATTCCGCGCCTTCCCGGGGCGGCTAGTTCAGCTGGCTAGAACGCCTGCTCGACACGCAGGAGGTCAGAGGTTCGAATCCTCTGCCGCCCATCCGGAGAGCTGGAAGCGCGAAAAGCGAGGGCGGGTACGGCGGCGGGGGCGGGCGAGGCTCACCTGATTTCAGGTGCCAGGATCGCCCCCGCCGCCGACCCGCCCTCGCTTTTCTCGCTTCCAGCTCTCCGGATGCGACTGGCACAGAAGGCAATGAACTTGCATGCGTAGAGTGAATTCTCTATTGAGCCGCTTTATGCCTTCGAAAAAACTCTTTGCATTGCCGGCGCATTAGATTCTAATCCTCGCCCCATTGGGATGCCAATTGCGCGTCCTTATACTTCTCAAGGAGGATAGATGGCGGCGAACGCCCTCGATTTCGACAAGGTGAAGGACTTCCTCGGCAAGCACCTGACGAACATTTCCGAAGCATCCAAGGTGAAATTCCGGGAGATCCAGAAGGCCGTGAAGCACGAATTCGGACAGGGGCTCTTCATGCCCAAGCTCTCCCAGTTGATCAATTCCGTGCGCCCTGACCTCGCGAAGCCTGCGCGCAAGAAGGCGAAGCGTCGCCGGAAGGCCGGAAAGCGCGGGCCGGGGCGGCCGCCTGGAGTGAAGCGCGGCGCGGGGGCGTTCCTGGTCAAGGTGGGACGGAAGCTGTCGCTGGCGAAATCGAAGGACCGGGTCCAGGCGATCATCGACAAGATGGTGGCCGCGGGGGCGAGCCTTGGGCGTCTCAAGGTTTTCGCGCTTTCGAAGGTCGGCGTTTCGACCCGGGTCACGATCGAGTAGACGTAGCGAACTCAAACGGGGTCCCGGCGAACGGGGCCCCGTTTTTTCATGTCTGCGCCGAACGAATCGCGCAACCTTGACGCTTCCAAATCGCCCCGCTATCCTCCCGCCTCCTTCGGCGCTCCCGGACGGGCCCGTAGCTCAATTGGGAGAGCGCTAGAATCGCACTCTAGAGGTTGGCGGTTCGATCCCGCTCGGGTCCATCCGGGTGCGCCGAAGGGGCCGGAGCTCGTCGGTCGGGGGGCTCGGCGCGCGCGCCCGCATCGTTCTGAAGTGGGGCGACGACGGTGGCGGCGGCGACCACCACGGGTTCAGGTCGCCCCTCGAATGCAGGCGGGCGCGGTGCCGCGCCCCCCTCCCTCCTCGCCCCGGCCCCTTCGGCGCACCCGGATG
>WSZJ01000064.1:0-22107 GCA_009773755.1 Planctomycetota bacterium
GGCGTGGTACGAGCGACTGGCTGAACTGGCGCGCGAACAGGTGGGTTGCATCGCTGGGGACGCGGCGGGGCTCGCGGACCTGGTCGAGCGCAAGCGCGCCGTGATGGGCGAGCTGGAACGGCTCGCAGCGGCAGCGCCGGGGCTGCGGGAGGAGTGGGAATCGATCCGCGGAAGCCTTTCGCGCGGCGAGGCGGAGCCGGTGGAGGCCGAGCTGGAATCGACGGCGAAGGTGCTGGAGGCGGTGATGAAGAGCGAGGAGGAAGCGCGGCGTCTGGCGGAGGCTGCGCGCGGGGCTGTGTCGGAGGAGATGAAAGCGGCGGCGGAGGGAAAGCGGGCTGCGGCGGCGTACGGTCGGGCTGCGGAGAGCAAGCCGAGGTTTGTGGATCGAAGCGAATAGGTGTCGATTCCTTTGGTTACACGGAGGACACGGAGGCCACAGAGTTCACGGAGAAATGCAGAAAGATCTTTTTCTCAGTGACCTCCGTGGTCTCAGTGATCTCCGTGTAACCCAAAGAACCAACCCCATGTCTCCCACCGACTCCAAACCCGACGTCGCCGCGCTGATGGAGCTCATGCGCTCCTTCAACGAGACCTCCGAGCGCCTCCAGCGCTCCCACGACGCGCTCCAGTCGCGCGTCGCCGAGCTGACGCGCGAGCTCGAGGAGAAAAACCGTGAACTCGCCCGCAAGAGCCGGCTCGCACTCATCGGCGAAATGGCCGCCTGCCTCGCGCACGAGATCCGCAACCCTCTCGGCGGGATCCAGATGTGGGCCTCCATTCTCGAGGAGGACCTGCCGAAGGACGGGGAGCCCCGCCTGACGCTCGACAAGATGATGCGCGGCCTCCGCGGCCTCGACCGCCTTGTCGAGGACATGCTCGACTTCGCCCGCGACATCCAGCCGCAGCGGCGCACCTGCGACCTTTCGGAAATCCTCGAGGAAGCGCTTATGGGCGCCGAGCGCGCGCTCGCCGAAAAGAAAATATCGGTCGTTCGCGCATTCACGCGACCTCTCCCCTTCCAGGCCGACCCCGCGCTCCTCTCGCGTGTCTTCGCCAACATCGCCATCAACGCTTCCCAGGCCGCACCGGAAGGCGGCCGCCTGGAGGTCGCCGCTTCAAGGATCTCAAGCCGCCTCCGCGTCACGTTCCACGACAGCGGCCCGGGAATTTCTGCCGAGGCCCTCCCGAAAATGTTCACTCCCTTCTATACGTCCCGCTCCCGCGGTACCGGCCTCGGGCTCGCCATCGCCCACCGCATCGTCGAGGCGCACGGCGGCACCATAGCCGGCGCCAATCACCCCGGCGGCGGCGCCGTGTTCACCGTCGACCTTCCGGAGGCCCCTTGAGCCGAGTCCTGCTGGTGGAAGACACGCCGATCATGCGCGAGTCGGTGTCGGAAGCGCTGTCCCGCGGGGGGCATGAGGTGAAGGCGTTTTCCGAGGGGCCGGCCGCGCTGGAAGAAGCGCGCCGTTGGGCGCCCGATCTTGCGATTACCGACCTCAAGATGGCGCCGATGAGCGGGCTTGACGTCCTGGCGGAGCTGCAAAAACTCCACCCCGGCTTGCCCGTCATCGTCATGACCGCCTACGGCACGATCGAAACGGCCGTTGAAGCCATGCGGCTCGGCGCGTTCCACTTCATTCAGAAGCCGTTCAAGGCGCAGGAGCTCGAGCTGCTGGCCAGGCGCGCGCTCGAGCACGGCCGGTTGTCGCGCGAGAATGAAGCGCTGCGGGCGCAAGTGGCCGGCGATCGGCCGGCGCTGGTGGGGCTGAAGGGGATGCGGGAGGAACTGAAGCGGATCGCGGCGACGGACGCGACGGTCCTGATCCTTGGGGAAACGGGGTCAGGGAAGGAAGTCGTGGCGCGCGCCATTCACGCGGACTCGGCGCGCGCGGCGGGTCCGTTCCTGGCCGTGAATTGCGCGGCCCTGTCCGCGGGGCTGCTCGAAAGCGAGCTGTTCGGGCATGAGAAGGGCGCGTTCACGGGCGCGGACCGGCAGCGCAAGGGGCGGTTCGAGCTCGCGGAAGGCGGCACGCTGCTGCTTGACGAGGTCTCCGAGATCGACACGAACCTCCAGGCGAAACTCCTGCGCGTCCTCCAGGAGCGCGTCTTCGAGCGCGTCGGCTCCTCCATCCCCCGCCGCGCCGACGTGCGCGTCCTCGCGACGACGAATCGGGATCTCCGCGCGGAAATCGAAAAGGGCCGCTTCCGCGAAGATCTGTTTTTCAGGCTCAACGTCGTGCCTGTCAAGGTGTCGCCGCTCCGCGACCGCCTCGACGACCTCGACGCCCTCTGCGCGCATTTCCTGCGCGGCCGGAAAAAACTCGCCGCCGACGCGATGGACGCGCTGCGCCGCTACCGCTGGCCCGGCAACATCCGCGAGCTCTTTAACATCCTCGAGCGCGCCTGCGTGCTCGTCGCCGCCGACACGATCCGGGCGACGGACATCGCCCCGTGGCTCTCCCCACCGTCCGGCGCCTCCGCTTCATCCCCGGCGCCGGTCTCCGCCTTCGAGGGGCTGACGATGGAGGAAATCGAGAAGCGAGCGATCGCGGCGTCGCTCCAGACCCACGGCGGCAACCGCCAACGCACGGCCGCGGCTCTGCAGATCGCAGAGCGCACATTGCGCGACAAGATCAAGAAGTGGAGCCTGTAGCTACCGGCAGCGCGAGCGCAGGGTCTTGAAGGCGTCGTCGTTTCTGAGGCCATCGAACGCCTTTTCCGCGTCGACGCGTTTCCCGTCGTCGAACCCCGCCTCGATCGCCGCTTCCAGCGACTTCAGAACCGTCTCAGACTTCCTGCCTCCGCGCGCCCGGGCGACCGCGTCCTTGTAAAGCGCGCTGCCGGACTTCGTGATCTTCCCGATCCGCTCCCCTGCCCCGATCGCCTCTTTCCACATTTCGTGGCGGATGTAGAACTCCTGGAGGATGTAGAGGACGCCGCGCTGGCCCTCGCGGATCCCGGCGCGCTGGAGGTCGTCGGTCGCCTGCGAACCGGCGAAGACGAGCAACCCGGCGATCCCCTCCACGACCTTCGCCGCCTCGGCGGGCGTCTTCGCCTCACCGGCGCGCTTCGCCAGCGGGGCGAAGAATTTTTTCACCGCATCCTTCTGCTCGGGGGCCGTCAGCGTCGTCGAAACCGCTTCCTCCAGCGCCTCGATCGCGCCGGTGTAATCGCCCATGAGGAAGCGGGCGCCGGCGAGATTGGAGTAGGTGAGGTTGAGGGTTGGCTGGTCGCGGCGGACGGCCTCGAAGTCGCTGAGGGCGCCGGCGAGGTCGCCCAGGTCCATGAGGACGATGCCGCGGACAACGGGAGAGGCGGGGAGGACGCGCTCGACGACGGCCTGCTCGCTGAGGACCCGGGCGAGGTCGAGGTTGCCGCACCACCACTCGGCGTAAGCGGCGCCGAGGGCGCCGACGCGGGCGTAATCGGAGCCCGGCGTGAGCTTGCGGTACTCACGCGCGCCGGCCGCCATGTCGCCGCGGGCCATCGCGAGCTCGGCGCGAAGCCCGACGCAGGTCTGCGCGTCCAGAAAGCTCTCGTTCGCGGTAATCCAGGCCGCCGCCCCGTCGTAGTCCCGCTGCGCAAGCCGCACGTACGCCCCGAACGCCGCCGCGATCAGCCGGTCCTGCTTCGTCGCGAACCCCGAGGCCGCGAGAAGCGCGCCCAGCTCCGTGCTGGCGTCGAGGTCCCCCGCGCCGAAACACACGGTCATCGCGTCCCGAAGCACTTCCGGGTCGTCGCAGGTTTTGGCCGAACGCAACGCCAGTTCCTTCGCCTCCGGGTGCCTCCCCAGGACGCTGAGCGACACCGCGTAATCCAGCGCCAGCCAAGGGTTGTGCGGCTCGAGTCGATGAAGCCGCTCCCGGTCCGGCAACCCCGCTTCCACGTTCCGCGACGCGTACTCCAGCACGTCGGCGCGGGCGAGAAGCGCCTCCCAGAAATACGGGTTCGCCTCGATCGACAGGTCGAATTCGCGACGGGCATCTTCGAGGCGGTCCTCGTAGAACGCGAGCATGGCGCGCCCGAAGGCGGCCCGGTCGGCGGCGACCCCCGACTCGATGACGCGCCGGAAATCCGCGGTGGCGCGCTTCAGGAGTTCCCCCGCATCCTGCCCTGTCCCCGAGTGGCGGAAAACCATGCCTCGGTTGAGGCCGGTGGGCGTGAAGCCCTGCTCGCTTCGGAGGAGCATGTTGGCCGAGCGGCTGACGCGGCCGCGGATTTCCTGAAGCTCCGCCTGGAGGATGGCGCCGTGTTCGAACCAGGCGAGCCCGTGGCGCGGGTTGATCGCGACGGCGCGCTCGAGCGCCGCCAGAGCGTCCTGCTTGCGGGCGTCGCGGTGAAGTGCGCGCCCGAGCTGGAAGTGCGCTTCGTCGTTTTCCGGGTCGATCGCGATGGCGCGGGAGAGGAGGTCGATGGCCTCCTGGCCGAGCCGATTCCGGTCGCGCCAGTTCCCCAGCTTGCGGGCCTCGTCCCAGCGGTCGAGACGCTCGATGCCCTCGATGAGAAGCGGGCTCGCCGCTGTTTTCAGGCGGGCCCGCTCATCGATCGCGGCCCGGTCCGCTTCAGTCCGCCGCCGTTCGTCCTCGTCCCGGGTCCTGACGCGCCAGATGGCCCAGCCGCCGAAACCGCCGCCGGCGAGGAGAACGCAGGCGGCTGCCGCGAGGACGACCCGGTGGCGGCGCGCGCGGGTCGCGAGTTTTTCGCCGAGTCCGGCGGGGCGGGCGAGGATCGGGTCGTTATTGAGGAAGCGGCGCAGGTCGGCTTCGAGGGAGGCGGCGGACTCGTAGCGGCGCGCGGGCACCTTGTGCATCGCCTTGAGGCAGATGATCTCGAGGTCGCGGTGCACGTCGGGGCGAAGAGCGCGAGGGGGGACGGGGTCGACCTCGAGGACGTGCCTGATGATCTCCATCTGCGAGTCGCCTTCGAAGGGAGGCCGGCCCGCGAGCATTTCGTAGAGCGTGGCTCCGAGCGAATAGACGTCCGAGAGCGGCGTGATTCTGGACGTGCGCCCTTCGGCCTGCTCGGGGCTCATGTACGCCGGCGTCCCGATCGGCGCGCCGCTCTGCGTGAGCGCGACGCTGCTCGAAAGATCGCGAGCGAGACCGAAGTCGCCGAGGAACGGGTGTCCCTCGCGGTCGAGGAGCACGTTCGCAGGCTTGACGTCGCGGTGGACGACGCCTGCGGCGTGCGAAAAAGCGAGGGCGGAACCGAGGTCGGCTGCGATCCGGGCCGCTTCGCGTCCGGAAAGGGGTCCCTCGTCGGCGAGCTTCTGCCGCAGGGAGCGCCCTTCGATGAAGTCCATCGTGAAATAGAGCCGGTCGCCGTCGCGCCCGATGTCGTGGATCTGGACCAGGCTGGGATGGCGTCCCATCTTTGCGACGACTGCGGCTTCGCGGCGGAAGCGCTCGACCTCATCGGAGGACGCGTCGCCGCCGGCGAGCATGACCTTGAGGGCGACCTCGCGGCGCAATTCCGGGTGCAGCGCGCGGTAGACGACGCCCATGCCGCCGCGCCCGAGCTCGCGCAGAATGCGATAGGGCCCGACGGTGTCGCCGACTTTCCGTCCGGAAGCGGCGGCCATGGTCACGCCGGCGTCGCTTTTCGCAACCGTGCGGTCCAACGCGGACGAGGAGCCGGAACCCTGTGCGCCTGAGGGGCGGCCGTCCATGGCGGCTTCGAGTTCGCGGAGCTGCGCGGCGCTGAGGACCCCGGAGGCGACCAGGATGGAAGCGAGATCCCGTGCTCCCGCTGCGCTCGATGCTTCCTGGATGGCGCTTTCGATCGCGCGCTCGTCCGCCCAGCCTCGGAGGCGCACGAGCTCGGCGAGAGCACGGTCGCGGGTGGTCAGGGATCGAGGTGCGTCGGGCATCCGTGGGGCGAGTATAGCCGTGGCAAACACATGCAGCCCGAGCAGGGCTCTTGCCGGGTGCATGGCCGGTATTGCAATAACCTTCGAGGGCGACCCGAAAAGGCAAATTCAAAACGGCGAAACGCAAAGCCAAACGCCAAAGTCAAAGAGGAGAAACAAATGCCCGGAAAGCCGCCGCAGTCCTCGTTCGAGTCGGGTCCGAAGGGGGGCCAGCGGCGTCGGCGCATGGCCGCCGGAGGTGAACCCTTGCCGTGGTCGCCGACGCCGCTGTGCTCCCCTTCGGACCCGATTCGAACGAGGACTCGTGCTCGCGGGATTCCGGCGAATTTCGCCGGCAGTTCTTGCCGAAACAAGAAGAAGGGAAAACCCCGTCGGGGGGCGATCCATACGCTTCAACTGTAAGTACTTACGCCAGAATAAGTTGAAGCAAATCACGAAAAGTCAACCCCCCGGCCTCGGGTTTGCTTCCTTTCGGTCGGGACTCCGTGTCTTCCGGGTTCCCATTGAGGAAACAGGAACGATGGACATCACGAACGCAGGCGCCATACCCACCCTCGAGTCGGCTCTTGCCTTCTCGTGGAAGCGCCACGAAGTGATTCTCAACAACATCGCGAATGCGAGCACGCCGGGATTCCGGGGTTCGGACCTCCCCGTTGACACATTCCAGGCGGCGCTTCGAAAGGCGGCCGGTATCGGACGGGCGCCCGAACCCATGGTCCTCGGGGGCATTCCGGTTCGCCCCGAAGTCGCTTCCGGATCCGCGGTCCTGCGCTCTCTCTCTCCCGTCCCGACCGGCGGCATTCCCGGCCACGATGGGAACGACGTCGTCCCCGAAATCGAGGCGGCGAAGATGGCGAAGAACGCGGCCATCTACACCGCGCTGACGCAGCTGCTGTCCCGGCAGTTCGACCTCATCGAAAAAGCAATCAGGGAGCGCCCCTAAGCCATGCTCAACGCCCTCGACGTTTCGGCCAGCGCGCTGGCCGCCCAGCGGATGCGCACGGAAGTCATCGCGAACAACCTTGCGAACGCGCACACGACGCGCGACGCGATGGGACGCGTGAGCCCCTATCGCCGGCAGGACGTGGTGTTCCGCGTCGGGGCGAAGGGGCAGCCGGGCGCCGCCGGGGTCCACGTCGAAAAAATCGTCACCGATTCTTCTCCTTTCCGCCTCGAGCACGACCCGGGCCACCCGGACGCGAACGCGGAAGGATTTGTCCAGATGCCCAACGTCAACCCCGTGGTCGAGATGGTGAATCTCATGGACGCGACCCGGGCGTACGAGCTCAACGTCACCGCGATGGACGCCACCAAGGGTCTGTTCAGCGCGGCCCTGAGGATCCTCGCATGAGCGATTTCATTCTGCCGATCGGGCCGCAACCCATTCGACCTGATGGGCCGAAAGTGGCCGGCCAGGCGGAGGCGCCCGAGAAGGCGTTCAAGGACGTCCTGAAGGAATCGATGGAGAAGGTCAACGCGCTTCAGAAGGAAGCGGATTCGGCGCAGGCCGCGCTCGCGACGGGAAAGACGGACGATGTCGCCGGAGTCTTCACGGCCGTCCGGAAGGCCGAGCTGGCCTTTGAAGCGCTCATGCAGATCCGAAACAAGCTGGTCGACGCGTACGAAGAAATCCAGAGGATGCGCATTTAAACCGCTGAGCTTTGCGAGTTGAGCGGGGAATTCACTCAACTCTCAATACTCAATACTCTCTACTCGCCTTTCCGGAGCAGCCATGGACGTCCTCCGAGAGCAGTTGAAACGGGTCCGCGAGTTTCTCTCGAAGTTGTCGGGCGCCCAGCGCGTCTCCCTCGCTCTGCTCGCGCTGGTAGTTGTCGCCTCGTTCTTCCTGTTGTTCGCCGCCGCGCCGGGGCGGTCCATGGTGCCGCTGACACCCGCCGGCTCGCCTGCGGACGTCACCGCGGCTGTGCTTGAGTCGCTCAAGGCCAAAGCCGTCCCCTACAAGCTGGAAAACGGCATCGTCATGGTGCCGCCGGAAAAACGCGACGAGCTCTTCGTCCAGCTCTACGGCGACGGCGTCCTCCCCCAGGGCAAAAACCAGTTCGAGTGGCTCTGGACGCAGGACGTGTGGACGACGACGGAAGCGCGCCAGCGGCTGCAGTGGACGGACACTCTTCGTCGCAGGCTCGAGGGCGCGATCGCTTCGATGGACGCGGTCGAGGCGGCGGCGGTGCAGATCGCTCCGGGCGAGGATCCGGAGACGACGATCAACGCGCGGCCGGCCAAGGCCAGCGTGCACCTGAAGCTCAAGCGGGGCCGGACGCCCGGCGACGTGAACGGGCGGGCGATCGCCGAGATGGTGGCCGCGAGCATTCCGAACCTTGAGCCGGAGGCGGTGATCATCACGGACACGGCGATGAACTCGTACGAAGTTCCCGATCCGCGGCAGCCGCACGTGCTCGCAGGGACGGCGCTTCAGCTCAAGAAGGAGCACGAGGAATTCGCGGCGAAGAAGGCGAAGGACGCGCTGTCGTTCCTCTCGAAAGTTTCGGTGCAGGCGGCGGTCGAGCTGGACATGGAGAGCGTCGAGAAGGAGACGAACAAGGCGATCGCGCCGGAATCGGCCGTGCGCGTGACGGAGACGACGGAGAAGCCGTCGTCCGCCGTGGGCGGCATCCCGGGCGTCGCTTCCGCCCTCGAGCCCGGCGGCCTGGGCGAGCCGGGCGCGACGGGCACGGGGACCCCGGAATTCGTCGCGGGGAACGAAACGACGTCGAGGCGCGAGTTCGACAACGTATTCGGCTCGGAGAAGACGCACACGGTGACGCCCCCCGGGAAGATCAAGGGCGTGACGCTGGCGGTGGTGGTCCCCTACGCGGAGGCATCGCTCGGCGCGGACGGGTCGAAGCCCGCGACGGCCGAAGCCATCCAGGAGAACCTGTCGAACAATCTGCGCGACTGGACGATGCTGGTCGCGCGGGCGTGCAGCGTCGACGTTGCGCAGATCAAAATGCACCCGGTGACTTTTCCGGAGCCTGTCGCGGTGGCAGCGCCCGTGGTCGCGAGCGAGTGGCGCGATATCGCCGCGCGCTACGGCGAAAAGGCCGTGCTCGTCCTGCTCGTCCTCGCGGGGCTCTTCTTCATCTGGCGCATCGTCCGGGCCTCGGTGCCGCGCGACGTGCTCGCGGAAATCGAGCGCGTCCGCGCCGAGCTTGCGATTCCGCCGGAAGGGCCTTCCCTCGATCCCGCGACGGCTGCGGCCGACCTCCGGAGCGCCCGTCTTCAGGAAAAAGTGACCGATCTGATGCGCCGGAACCCGCAAGCCGGCGCGAACCTGATCCGCAACTGGATTGTGCGAGGAGAGTAATGAGCCCCGCCAAAGCGCTGGAACAGTCGGGCATCCGCAAGAGCGCGGTGCTGCTCGTGTCGCTCGATCCGGACCTCGCCGCGAAGATCCTGGGCGAGATGGACAAGGAGATGCTCCGCGAGGTCTCCGTCGAAATCGCAAAGCTCGAGGGCGTGACGCGCGAAGAGCGCGACCAGGTCCTGGAGGATTTCCTGCGAAACACGATGCAGCTCGACGTGACGGCGCAGGGCGGGCTCCCCGCGGCGCGCGACCTTCTCTCCCGCGTCCTGGATCCCGCCGAAGCGAAGAAAATCGTCGAGACGATCGAGGCCGCGACGCGTTCGACTCCGTTCGGATTCCTGCGCAAGGCGGACCCGCAGAACCTCTCGACCTTCCTGTCGGACGAGCACCCGCAAACGGTCGCGCTGATCCTCAGCTACCTCCCCGCCCACCAGGCCGCGGAAATCCTCCAGGGCCTCCCACAGCAGCGCCAGATCGAGGTCGTCCGCCGCGTCTCGCAGATGGAAGTCACCAGCCCCGAAGTCATCGCCCAGGTCGAGGGCGCCCTCGAAAAACGCCTCTCGAGCCTCTTCGCCGAAGACCTCCGCCGCGCGGGCGGCGTCAAGTCCGTCGCCACCATCCTCAACCTCACCGACCGCTCGACCGAACGCTCGATCCTGGATTCGCTCGAGGAAGAGGATCCGCAGATGGTCGACCGCATCCGCAAACTCATGTTCGTGTTTGAGGACATCAAGCGGATCGACGACCACGGGATCCAGATCATCCTCAAGGACATCGAGACCGGGCAGCTCGGGCTCGCGCTCAAGGTCGCCGACGAGGAGCTCAAGGACAAATTCTTCAGGAACATGTCGAAGCGAGCGCAGGATCTGCTGCGCGAAGAGATGGAATACCTGGGCCCGCAGCGGCTGTCGGACGTCGAGGCGGCCCAGCAGGGGATCGTGGAAGTCGTGCGGAAATACGAAGACCTGGGCGACATCGTCATCGAAGGCCGCGGGAGCTCGCAGATCGTGGTGTAAACCCCCATGGGAATCTTCAAACCAAAGACCGGCGCCTCACCCTCCCCCTTCCAGATCCGCGACCTGGATGCCGAAGCCTCCGCGCACATGGAAGAAGCCCGCAAGAAGGCCGACGCGATCATCAGGGCGGCGAAGGAAGAGGCTGCTCGCATCGTGAACGCGGGGGAAGAGGGGCGCGCGTCCGAGCTCGCGCGCGGCTTTGTCGCAGGACGCGAGGAGGGCATCGAAAAGGGGCGCGCCGAATCACGGCTGGCCGCCCTCGCCGAGGCGCAGGGCCGGCTGTCGCCGGGCGCCGCGCGCGTGGAGTCGCTTCTCGGCCAACTCGGTCCCGCGCTCGAACAGGCCGTGCGGCGCGCGTCATCGGACGCGGAAGCAGGCGTCATGCGGTTGGCGCTGGCGATCGCGCGGGCGGTCGTTAAGCGCGAAGTTGCGCTGGACGAATCGGTGGTGCGCGGCAACGTGGCCGCGGCGATCGCTCTTGCCGCGAAGCGTGGCGGGCTGGAAGTGCGGGTGCACCCCGCGGACCGCGTGCTGCTGGACCAGTTTGCGCCCGAGCTGGCGGAGCGCTTCGACGGCCTTGAGATCGCCCGCGTCGTCGAGGACGAGACGGTCGACCGGGGCGGCGCGAAGGTTGCGTGGGCGGAGGGATCGGCGGACGCCGGCATTTCGGAGCAACTCTCGCAGATCGAGCGGCTGCTGCTGGGTGACCGGTCTTGAATTACCTCGATACCGCGGCCGACCGGATTTCCGACAGCTCTCCCGTGCTCCTCGCGGGACGCGTGGCGCGCGTCGTCGGTCTCCTGATTGAGGCGGAAGGGATCGCCGTTCCCGTGGGCGCCGTGTGCGAGGTCGGCCCGGAGCGCGTGAGGGCGGAGTGCGTCGGGTTTCGCGAAGACCGCGCGCTGCTCATGCCGCTGGGCGAGACACGCGGACTGCGCCGCCATGACACCGTCATCGCCGTTCCGGGAGGCGCGACGGTCCCCGCGGGGCCCGAACTCCTCGGGCGGGTCGTGAATGCGCTCGGCGATCCGATCGACGGCGGGCCTGCATTCCACTCCGCCACCCGGGTCCCCGTTTACGCCTCGCCGCCGCCGGCGATGACGCGCCCGCGGATCGACAAGGTCCTGGCGACAGGCATCCGCGCTCTCGACGGATTCGCCACCCTCGGCGCGGGACAGCGCCTCGGGCTCTTCTCGGGCTCCGGCGTCGGCAAGTCGCTCCTCCTCGGCATGATTACGCGCAACACTTCGGCCGACGTCGTCGTCGTGGCGCTCGTCGGCGAACGCGGCCGCGAAGTCCGCGATTTTCTCGATCGGGACCTCGGCCCGGAAGGACGACGCAAGGCCGTGGTCGTCGTCGCGACCGGCGACGAGCCCGCACTCCTTCGCTCCCGCGCGCCTTTCGTCGCCACCGCCATCGCCGAGTTCTTCCGCGACCAGGGCAAGGACGTGCTCCTCCTCATGGACTCCATCACCCGCATGGCGAATTCCCAGCGCGAAATCGGCATCAGCGCCGGCGAACCACCCGCAACTCGCGGCTACCCGCCTTCCGTCTTTTCCACAATGCCGAAGCTCCTCGAGCGCGCCGGTCGGTCCGCTTCCGGCTCCATCACCGGCATCTACTCGGTCCTCGTCGAGGGCGACGATATCAACGAACCCGTCGCCGACGCCGCCCGCGGCATCCTCGACGGCCACATCTGGCTCTCCCGCGCCCTCGCCCAGCGGGGCCACTTCCCCGCCCTGGACGTCCTCGCTTCCATTTCCCGCCTCATGTTCGAAGTCGCAACCCCCGAACACCGGGCCGCCGCCGACCGCATCCGCGCCCTCCTCGCCGCCCACCAGGGCGCCGAGGACCTGATTGCCGTCGGCGCATACCAGAAGGGCGCCTCTCCCGAAGTCGACCGCGCCATCGCTTCCATGGACCGGATCAACGGCTTCCTCAGGCAGCAGCTCACCGAGCAGTCGTCTCTCGAATCCACGGTTGCGGCGCTTCGGGAGATCGGCGGCGCTTCATGAAACGATTCGAATTCCGACTCGGTTCCCTCCTGAACCTGCGGCGCTCCTCCGAGGAAGCGGCGAAGCGCGCCTTCGGGATCGCGCGCCAGGCGGCGGAACTGCAGGCGGCCGAGGTCAGGCGCTCTGCGGACGCCGAGTCGCGCGCGAAGTCGGACCTGCGCGGGGCGCAGGGAACCCGCGAATTGCGAGTCGCAGATCTCCTCGCCCACCAGAGGCACGTCGCGGCGCTCAGCCGGCGCACGGGGGTCGAAAAGCAGAGGCTCGGCGAGCTTGAGGCCGCTTCTGAGAAAGCGCGTGAAGCGCTGGCGGCTTCCATGCGGGACCGGAAGGCGCTCGACCGGCTGCGCGAGCGTCGCGCCGCCGAGTGGACGGTGGAGATGCTGAAGGACGAGCAACGAACGATCGACGAAACTTCGGCCGCCTCGCGCGCCTCAGGAGGACTGAGATGAACCGGTTGATGGCATCGGCGGGGCGGGTCTTCGTGATCTTCTGCGTCGTGACGACGGTTTCGGTGGCGATTTTCGTCGCGACGCTGGCGGCCGGTGGATTTCTCGCCGGAGACCGTGTCGATGCGGCAGTGCACGGATTGCGGGGTGAGGCCGCGGGCCCCGCGCCGGCGCCTTCGCAGGTGACGGCGGTGTCGGGACCGACGCCGGGCGATCTGCGCGAGCTGGAAACGCTGGTGGCGATGGCGGAAGCGAGGGACCGGGACCTGCGGCTGCAGGCCGACCGGGTGAGGGCGGAGAAGCGTGCGCAGGAAAAATCGGTGACAGAAAAGCCGGCGGCGGGCGCTTCGGCCGGCGGAGCGGCTCCCAACGGAGGGCCCTCTGCGCCTGCGGAGACTTCGACCGGCAGCGGCTTCAAGGCGAGCCTCGACGTCCTTCGCAACCACGTGCCGAAGACCGCGGCGTCGCTGATGGCGGACTGGGAAGAGGCGGAGATCGTGAAGTACTTGCGCGCGATGAAGTCGTACGAAGCTTCGGACATCCTCGGGGCGATGCTGGCGATGGGGAAGAAAGGCGAAATCGATTACGCGAAGAAAGCCAGAGAAGTACAGGCCGCGCTCGGCAAATGAGGTCGATGCGATTCTGTTGCGGCGGTACGCCCGCGGCTTGCCGCGGGCGCACCACTACAACAATCAGTCACTGACGTACTGCTGCGAAAGGAGGTGATAGAAAATGCAGACTCAGTCAATCGCAGGACTCCGGCAACCGGACCAGGCTCCGCCGTCGCGGGACGACCGTCCCGCTTCGATGGAATTCTCCGCGCTGCTCGGATCGCTCTTCGTGGCTTTCCCGGCGGGCCAGGCGCCGGAAGTCGTACGGAACGCAGGGTTGCAGGATCGGCCCGTTGCCGGTCGTGAAGTTGTGGACGCCGTTCGTCCCGATGAAACGCCGGCGCGTCAGGTGGGGGAAAGGAGTCAGGCAGAAGCGGACGCATCGACGGACGGGCGCGGAGCCCGCTCGGCGAACGCAGAAGCCGCTGCCGACTCGAGTCCTCGCACCGGGCGAGAGCCGGAACCCCGTGCTCCGGACAGTCGTCAGAGTCCGTCTACCCGGCCGGCCGAGGTTTCATCCTCTCCGGCAGGGACCGTGAGAAGCGCGCCTGACGCCGCGAGCCTCGCTCCGGCTCCTGGCAGCGTCTTCATCGCGGCATCGTCGTCCGTAGGGTCCGTCGCGCCGGCACGACCGGCAGCCGGACTTCTCGTGCCGCCGGTGGAGCCATTCGTCGTGAGTGCATCGCAGGGACCCGAGACCGCGCCTGGCACGAGCGGAGAGCTCGCGCCGGTGACGGACGTCCCGGCAACTGCCGGGTTCGCCGTCGCCGTGCCGAACTCCCCCGCCTTGCCTGCGTCGGCGGCTAACCCCGTCGTCAAGGCCGGAGACGCTTCGGTCTCCGCCGCGACGCCGGCTACAGCCGACTCGCAGCCCAGCGCCGTTCCCGCTTCCGGCCAGCAGTCCGGCCCGGCAGCCCCCGTGCTCCGCTCCGCGCAGCCGTCGGGCCCGCTGTCGCCGTCCTCGGTCGATCGCGTGGCGGCAGCTGTGAAAGCGCAGGCCTCGCTGGGAGGTGGTCGCGTGAAGATTCTTCTTCACCCGCCGCATCTCGGAGCGCTGAGGATCGAAGTCGCCGTCCGGGACGGAGTCGTGTTTGCCCGCATGGAAGCCGACTCGCAGTCCGCACGGCACTCGCTCCAGCAGCACTCGAACGACCTCCGGCAGTCGCTCGAGGACCAGGGTCTCACGCTGGGCCGGATGTCCGTGTCGGTATCACAAGGTGAGGGAAACGGATCGGAAGGGTCATTTGCTTCCAATCCCGGGCCGTTCTTTGCGGACGTCGAGCCGGAAGTTGTCTCCGATTCGCGGCCTGAAGCGCGGCTTTCCCGTTTGCTGGATGTGACCGTTTAGGCGTTCGACAAGCTCACCCCAGAGAAGGAGAATCTCGTGAACGTGACCTCGATGACGTCGCCGACGGAATCGCTGCTGAACGCGACTTCCGCCACCGGCCGCGCGGCGGTCACACGCGACGACTTCCTGAAGCTCCTCATCACGGAGCTGAAGAGCCAGGATCCGCTGGAACCGATGAAGAACTCGGAGTTCCTCGGGCAGATCGCCACGCTCAACCAGATCGAGAGCTACGCGACTCTGACCGATTCGCTCCGCAGCCTTCAGCACAGCGGCGACCTGGCCAGCGCTTCCTCCATGATCGGAATGGCCGTCATCGGCCTGACCGACCAGGGACTTGAAGGAGGCGGCCTGGTGTCGCGCGTGGTGGTCCTCGACGGGCAGGTGAAGCTCGTGATCGGCGACCAGACGATGAGCCTCTCGGCCGTCGCGCAGGTGTTCCTGCCGGCGCCCGCGGAGGAGACGGAGGCCTGACCATGGATCCTCTTCGCAACATTCCGGGCGTCGGAAACGCGGGTCAGCCGCAGCGGGCCGGGCAATCGCCGGCCGCGGGCGGGCCGAACTTCGCCGAAGTCCTGAAGTCGAAGCTGGAGGGACTGAAATGGTCCGCGCACGCGCAGCAGCGGCTTCAGTCGCGGGGCATCACGCTCAGCGACCGGGATCGCCAGCTGATCGACGGCGCGCTGAAAAAGGCAGCGGAGAAGGGGAGCCGGAATTCGCTCTTCCTGCTTCGCGACATCGGGCTGGTCGTGTCGGTGCAGAACAAGACGGTTGTCACGGCGGTCGACAAGGCGGACCTGAAAGAGAGGGTCTTCACCGAAATCGACTCGACCGTAATCCTGGATTGACCATTCGACTCGCCTGCGGCTCGCTCAGGTTTCGCCAGGCCAACTGAGCGGAAAGGCAAGTCGAGGCGTTCGATGGCCTGGCTTTGGGCCGGCCCCGAAAGGGAGGCTCAGGATGGGGTTCCGAGCGACCGAGGAACCCCGCTTTCGAGGCGTAACTGTCATGGCTTTGATCAGGGCAATGAACTCCGCCATCAGCGGAATTCGGGCCCAGCAGGTGAGGATCGACGCGATCGGCAACAACCTCGCGAACGTGAACACGACGGGTTTCAAGTCGAGCACGGTGGATTTCGCGAGTCTGCTCAGCCAGACGCTCGGCTTCGGCGCCGCGCCGTCCGGAAATCTCGGCGGCAAGGATCCGTCGCAAGTCGGGCTTGGCGTGCAGGTCACCGGTTCACGGACGAACTTCCTGCAGGGCAACTTCGTCGCGACGGGGGTCAACACGGACCTGTCGATCGACGGCGACGGATTCTTCATCCTGACCGACGGCAGCGGCCAGGAGCTGTATACGAGGGACGGGACGTTCGGGTTGAATGCCAGCAACCTGCTCATCGACCCTTCGACCGGCTTCAAGGTCCAGGGCCTGCTCGCGGACCTCTCGACGTTCACGATCACGCCGAGCGCGGCGCTGTCCGACATCACCATCCCGCTCGGTTCACTCACGATCGCCAACGCGACGTCGAAGTTCTCCATCGACGGCAACTTCAACGGCGGCGGCCCGATCGCCTCTAACGGCAACGTCCTGCAGTCGGCGGTGCCGCTCATCGACGTCACGGCCGCAACGCCCGCGACGCTCGCGACGCTCCTGACCGACCTGGGCCGGCTCGATGCCGGCGGACCCGTGGACTTCACGCTCGCCACAGGCGATGTCCTCGAGTTCCAGGCCGACAAGGGCGGCCGTTCCCTCGGCGTCCGGCGCTTCGAAATCTCGGCCGGGCCCCCCGCAGCCGGCATCGACGACACCGGCACCACCCTCCAGGACCTCCTCGATTTCATCGAGGGCGCCCTCGGCATCAATACTTCCCTCTCCAGCGGAACCTGGGGCGCTTCACTCTCCACAGGCTTCGTCGGCGCCCTCGATACCGTCACCGCGACCGGAGCCACCCTCACCGGAAGCTTCGTCACCGCAGGCGTCCGCCCCGGCGATTACATCCGCTTCACAGGCGGCACCGGCGCAGGCCACACCGCACAGATCGATACGATTGCGGAAGCGGCCGGAGTGACCACAATCACATTCGTCAGTCCGCTCGACAGCACGCTCGCTCTTCCGGTCGTCGGCGACTCGTTCGAGTTCAACGAGCGCTCCCGCGTGGCCGTCGGCGTCGTGGCCGGCACGGAAGACGGGACCCTGTCCGATGCGGGGCCGACGCCGGACAGGCGGATCGACGAAGGGTCGACCGCCGGCACGATGCGGATCGCTGCGAACGCGGGGCTGCTCAACGCCATCGACAACGTCATCCTGTCGAGCGCGGGGAACCGGCTGCTGCTCTTCAATGAGACCGCCACGGCAACGGGGGAAACGGCGTTGACGCACGTCACCGTTTACGACTCCCTCGGCCAGCCTCACGACGTCGCCATCACGTACATGATCGAGTCGAAGCGGTCTCCCACGACGCCGGACGCGGTCGGAACGCGGCTCCGGTGGTTTGCGGAGTCGGGAGACCAGGTGCAGACGGGCGTTTTCGGCACCCCGGTCGGCACGGGGACGATCGACTTCGACGCGACCGGCAAGTTCGTCAGCGAGAACCCCGGCACGGCGATCGACATCTCCCTCGTCGTCTCGGGCGTCCTCACGGCGCTCGCGGCCGACGCCGACCATGCGAAGATGACGGCCCTCGCCGCTCCCACCTCGACGCTCTTCACGAGCGACAACGACGGGTTTGCGGAAGGGACTCTGAGCGACTTCTCGGTCGGTTCGGACGGCGTGGTGACGGGGATTTTCACGAACGGGCAGACCCGGTCGATCGCGCAGGTGATGCTGGCCCGGTTTGCGAACAACGAAGGGCTTCTGAGCGTCGGCCAGAACTACTGGCAGGTCGGCGCGAATGCGGGGACGCGGCAGATCGTGACTCCCGGCCAGGCGTCGGCGGGGACGGTCCGCGGCGGGTTCCTGGAGGAGTCCAACGTGGACATCGCCCGTGAATTCACGGACCTGATCGTGGCGCAGCGGGCCTTCCAGGCCAACACGCGGACGATCACGGTGGCCAACGAGCTGTTGCAGGATCTGGTGAATATCATTTAGTTCGAAGAGAGCCCGGGGCGTGCCCCGGGCTCCACTTTCCGGTCCCCTGGCAGGAGCCCGGAAGGAGGAGCCCCGATGCCAGCCCGAACCAAGGAAATGCCGATGATCAAGGTGACTCGCCTGAACGGGAAGGAGTTCGTCGTGAACGCGGAGATGATCCAGTTCATGGAATCGACGCCCGACACCGTGATCACGCTGGCGAACAAGGAGAAGATCGTCGTGAAAGAACCGGTCGACGACCTGATCAAGCGGATCGTCGACTACAATCGCAGCGTTCGAGGCCCTGTCAGCGGCTAGTCTGGCCGTTCCTGCCCTCTACCAACTACCCACTACCCCCTACTCAACTCTCAACACTCACCACTGACTTCAATGCTGGACCTCACCACCATCATCGGCCTGCTCGTCGGCGTCGCCGCCATCGTCCTGGGCGTCATGGACGCGGGCGGACAGGCGGGGTATTTCGTCAATCTCGGCGCCATCGGGATCATCCTGGGAGGCACGTGCGGCGCCACCATCGCCCAGTTCCCCTGGTCCGACCTCGTCGAATTCCCGCGCGTCGTCGGGAAGCTCCTCTTTCATCGCGCCGGCGACCCGATCCAGATCGTGCGCGACTTCGTCCGTTACGCCGAAATCGCCCGCAAGGACGGCATCCTGGCCCTCGAAGGCGTCGCGGAGGAAATCCGCGATCCCTTCGTCGTCCGCGGCCTCCAGCTCGCCATCGACGGAACAGATCCCGAGGTCATCCAGGCGATGCTCACGACCGAGCTTGAAGGCATCGCCTCCGGCACGCTTACCGGCATGATCGTCATGATGAAGAGCATGAACAACCCGAACGAGGTCGGCCCGGGCATGTCCCAGGCCCTCTGCGCGACGCTGTACGGCACGATCGGCTGCTACGTCTTCGCCAATCCCCTCGCCAAGAAACTCGAAATCCGGTCGCGCGAAGAGCTGATCGTGAAAGAAATGGTCATCAAGGGGATCCTCGCGATCCAGTCCGGCGACAACCCCCGCATCGTCGAACAGAAGCTCCGCCTCTTCCTCCCGCCGCGCCTGCGTGAACAGATGGAAAGCGAGCGCGCGTGATCCGCCCCCGCCGCCCGTTCAAACCCGGCGACGACGCCGCCCCGCTCTGGATGATCTCGTTCTCCGACATGCAGGCGCAGCTCGTTGTGTTCTTCGCCGTATTGTTCGCCCTCTCCAACATCGACGAAACCAAGTTCGCGCAGCTCGGCGCTTCTTTTGCGGGCGCGCGAGGCCGCGAAGCTCCTCCTCCCCGTGACGACTTCATCGTGTACTGGGTCATGACCCACACCCTGGCCACCGCTTCCGGCAAGTCCATCAGCTCCGAACAATGGGGGCCTGAGGGAAGAGAATTCCGGGTGGAGCGGGTCAAGGACGGGCTGCGCATCTCGCTCGAACGGGCGATTGCGTTTGACGAAGGATCCGCCGAGATCCGGCCCGACCAGCTGGACGCCATCAACGGGTTTCTTCGCTTCGTGCGCGGCTCTCTGAACAAGATCGACGTGCGCGGGTTCACGAGCCCGGAGGAGAATCCGCCGGACGACGACCACTGGAAGTTGTCCTTCGCGCGCGCCGATGCGGTCGCGAAGCTGCTTGCCGCGGGACGCGGGGAGCCGGGAATCGACGCGGCGCGGATTCGGGTCACCGGCATGGGAATGAACGACCCCGTCGTCGACATCCTCGAGACTCGCGATCCTTTCCAGCGCCAGCGAAATCGCCGCGTAGAGATTCTTCTCCTCGAAGACAAAGTAAAGCTGAAATAGGCGAACCTCATGCCTCCGCGCCTCACTCCCCCGACCCCCGCCCGCCACTCGGCCGCCACCGTCGCGACGGCTGCTCCTCCCTCTCCGCCCGCGCGTTCCGCCGCGCTCAGCCCGCAGAACATCACGCTCTTTGCCGTGTTCCTCGTGCTCGAGGCGCTGCTGATCGTTGCGCTGCTGAGAAGAGTCGAAGGTCCGCCCGTCGCGGCGTCGTCGGCAGACTTTTCGCGCCAGGAGTACATCGACCTCGAATCAACGTCGGTGCCGGTTCACTCATCCAAATCCGGCCTTGACGTGCACATTACGATCCGGGTCGAGGCGTCCATCCTCGTCACTGGGGACGGCGGGGAGAGGGCGAAGGCGCGAGATGCTGTCCGGGCTAACGCCCCGAAGATCGCAGACGAAATTGCGCGCACCGTGGGAGCGCAGTCGGCGGAGCAGGCCGTGGACCCGGGTAACCGCGAGCGCCTCAAAGACCGGCTGCGTGCGGCGCTGAACCAGTCCGTGTTTCGTGAAGAGATCGCGAAGGAAGTGGTGTTCCGGTACTACGGGCCGTAGTGCGGTGAGTAGGGGGTAGTCGGTAGGGGGAGTAACGGCTATGCCTCCGACGGCCGTTCCTACCCCCTGCCTCCTACCCAGTACCCACTTCAGTTCTCCCGCACTCAGCGCCGATCTTTTCATAAGCTATACCCATGCCCGAGCCACCCAAACCCAGCGACGCCGACGTCGAACGCCTGATCAAACAGATCACCGGCGAAGGCACGTTTCCCGACGCCCGCGGCGCGGCGCGGCCGGCGACGTTTAACCCGTCCCAACCGGTCCCCGCTTCCGTCGAAGGCGTCCTGCCCCAGGAAGCCCTGCTGGACATTCCCCTCAACGTCCGCATCGAACTCGGCCGCACCAAAATGCGCCTCGAAGACGTCCTGGCGCTGGGCAAGGGCTCGGTCGTCCCTCTCGACCAGCTCGCCGGCGAGCCGCTCGACATCTACGTCAACGACAAGCTCGTCGCCAAGGGTGAGGTCCTCGTCCTCCACGACAATTTCTGCGTGCGGGTGACAGAGGTCGTCGGGCAAAAGTAGACGTCGTCCAGGGCCTCCGGCGGCCCTTCAACCCGATTGGCCGCTGGAGTTTCGCTTCCTCTCCTGCCGATAAATCCCCCGGCATTCCCTTGGAGAGGGGACTCCCTTGCGCACGGCATTCCTGTGCCTCGCGCTCGCCGCCGGTTCGATCGCGCCGCGCCTTGCGGCGGCGGAACCGGAAGCGGGCGACCGGCACGCGTTCGAAAAAGAGCTCGCGTTCGGCGGCGACGGCGAAAGCGCGCCCGCCGACGCGCGGCCGGCGTCTGCGTGGGGCACGATCGGGTCGTTCGCGGGTTACGCGATCGTCCTGGTCCTCCTCGTGGCCGGGCTGACTGTTCTCACGAAGAAAATCGTCCCCGGAGCGCGCCGTTTCGGCTCCTCCGACGCCATCCAGGTCCTCGGCCGCCGCAACCTCACTCCTCATGCGTCCCTTTTCCTCGTCCAGGTCGGCCGTCGCGTGCTGCGCGTCGGCGTGGCGAAAGACGCGCTGACGTTCATGGGCGAAGTCGCCGATGCTGACGAGGTCGCGCTCATCCGCGGGCAGTGCATGGGAACGAACGAAGCGTCGGCCTTCAAGGAAGCGCTGGCCGCCCAGACGAAACCTGAGCCGCAGCCGGCTGAGGCGGCGCCGGTCGTCGAAGAAGCGCCGGCCGCCGCGCCGGAAGACGCGGTCCGCAACGAGCTCGAGGCGATCCGAAAGGTCGTGAACGGCTGGAGGGCGAGCGCGTGAAGCGCGTGCTGCTCCCTGTTTTCGTCCTCGCGTTCCTCGCCGCCGCCGCTTCCACGTCGCAGGCGCAGGGGATCGTGCCGACGTTTCACCATTTCGACCGCTCGGAGGATCCGGAGAAAGTCGTCACGACGCTCGAGATCCTCGTGATGCTGACGGTGATGGCGCTCGCGCCGTCGATCCTCGTGCTGACCACGGCGTTCACGAGGATCGTGATCGTGCTGTCGTTCGTGCGGCGCAGCCTTGGGACGCAGGATCTTCCGCCGAACAACATCGTGATCGGGCTGTCGCTCATCCTGACGTTCATGGTGATGGGCCCGACGATTCGCGAGATCAAGGCAAACGCGATCACGCCGTACCTCGACAGCAAGATCACGCAGAAGCAGGCGTTTCACGAGGCCGTCGAGCCGATGCGCAAGTTCATGTTCGCGCAGGCGCGGCGCAAGGACGTGAAGCTCTTCCTCGACATCACGAAAACGCCGGTGCCGCAGCAGGTGAAGAACGCGGACATCCCGACGGAAATCCTGGTGCCGGCGTTCGTGATCAGCGAGCTGCGGCGGGCGTTCATCATGGGATTTGCGATTTTCCTGCCGTTCCTGGTGATCGACCTCGTGGTCAGCACGACGCTGATCTCGATGGGGATGCTCGTCTTGCCGCCGGTGCTCATCAGCCTTCCGTTCAAGATTCTGCTGTTCATCCTTGTGGATGGGTGGCATCTCACGGTGGGGTCGCTCGTGAAGAGTTTTTACTAGGCGAAGGACAGAACGACAGGGGACGGGGCGAGTGCGGGTTGGGGATGGGGT
>WSZJ01000064.1:22137-42316 GCA_009773755.1 Planctomycetota bacterium
CCGTTCCTGCGACCTCATTCCCTGCCCGTGCGTTGCCCGCGCCTCGCCCCGGCCCAAGCCCACCCCGTCCCTGTCCCGCACCTCCCTTTCCCCTGCCGTTTTCCAACATGAACCCAGACCAGTACCAGCAAGCCATCGACCTCGGCCGCGAGATGATCCTCCTCGCGCTGGTGATCTCGTTGCCCCTCCTCGTCGTCGGCCTCGCCGTCGGGCTCACCGTCTCCATCCTGCAGGCCGCGACGCAGGTCCAGGAACAGACCCTCGCCTTCGTTCCCAAGATCGTCGCGACCGCCCTCGCCCTCTTCGTCCTCCTCCCGTGGCTCGTCACGCGCATGACGGAGTACACGGTCAACCTCTTCACGCGCATGCCGGGGATGTTCCGATGAATGCACCGAAGCGCGACTGGGATGCCGAGTTCGCGTACGTCCGTTACCTCGCGCTGATCACGGGAGAAGGACCGCGGCAGATGGCCGCGACGCAGGGATGGCGCAAGGAGCTCTCAACGGGTCCGCGCGACTGGCAGCTCACCTGGGATCTCGAACTTTCCGTCTGGGATTTCCGGCGGCGGCCGATGCTCGAGCGGCTGGGCTGTTCCGCGCCGCCGCTTGAGGCGTTCCCGGCCGCAAGCCCCGAGGCTCCATGAACCCTCTCGACCTGTCGCTCGCGCAGTTCCACGCGTTCGTGCTTGTGTTTTTCCGCATCGCCGCGACCCTGATGACCGCGCCGTTCTTCTCGGCGCGCACGACGCCGTCGCAGGTCACGATCGGGCTTTCGCTCCTCCTCAGCGCCGCAATCCTCCCCCACTCGTCGATCCATGCCCCGGACCTGCACGGCCCGGGCCAGCTCGCGCTCGCTGCCGGCATGGAAACCGCCGTCGGCCTCATGTTCGGCCTCACAGCGACTTTCATCTTCGGCGCCGCTTCCCTCGCCGGCGCCCTCGTCGATAACGAACTCGGACTCGGCCTCGCCAACATCCTCGACCCCATCACCAACGACCAGGTCTCCCTCGTCGGCCAGTTCAAGTTCCTCTTCGCGATGCTGCTGTTCCTCCTCCTCGACGGGCACCATTTCATTCTCTCCGCCATCACCGCCTCTTTCCGCGACGTCCCGCTTCTCGGCCTTCATTTCACCAACCCCCTCGGCTCCTTCATCGCCGACACCCTCTTCACCGACCTCCTCTCCTCCGCCGTCCGCTTCGCCGCCCCCGCCCTGGCCGCGATGTTCCTCGTCACCGTCGCCCTCGCCTTCACCGCGCGTGCCGTCCCCGAAATGAACCTGTTTCTCCACGGTTTCAGCGTCCGCGTCGGCCTCGGACTCGCGGTCCTCGCAGCCTCCATTCCGGCCTTCGCCTGGGCTTTCGCAAAACTCTGGCATAAGGCGGAAGGCCAGCTCGAAACCCTCCTGCGGATGATGGCCTGATGGCCGAAGAAGCCTTCGAATCGGAAGACCGCACCGAACCGGCGACGCCGCGACGGCTTGAAGAAGCGCGGGAGCGCGGCCATGTCGCACGCTCCAACGACCTCAACGGCGCTCTCGTGCTGCTCGCCGCCCTCCTCACCATGAACTTCTTCGGGGACCGCTTCCTCGACGGCCTCACCCTCCTCGCGCGCGGCGCCTTCGGCAATCTCGACGCGCTCGACATCTCCGCCGACACCGTGACGCCCCGCACCGCGGCCGTCCTCTGGATCCTCGTGCGCGCGCTCGGGCCGCTCTTCGTCGCCGTCGTCGCCGTTGCCCTCGCCGCAAACTGGGCCCAGGTCGGCTTCCTCTTCACCGGCGAACCGCTCTCCCCCAACCTCGCGCGACTGAATCCGCTCAGCGGGCTGAAGCGCCTTTTTTCCGCCCGCTCTGCGGCCCGCCTGGTGCAGGACTTCCTGAAGCTCGCCGTCATCGGCACCGTCCTGGGCTGGACCCTTACCAGGAGTTTCGACGAGATCCTTTCCCTGCCGTCGCTTCCCGCCCCGAAGATCGCCGCCGCCCTGGCCGACCTGGGCTTCACGCTCGCGATTCGCGCCGCCGCGGCCCTCGTCGTGCTGGGCCTGCTGGACCTCGGCTTTCAAAGGTGGCAGTACGGGCGCGACCTTCGCATGTCGAAGCAGGAGGTGAAGGAGGAGCTGAAGCGGCTCGAGGGGAATCCGCGCATCCGCGAGAGGCGCCGCGCCATCCAGCGGCAGATCGCGACGCAGCGGATGATGGCGGCCGTTCCGAAGGCGGCCGTCGTCGTCACGAATCCGACCCATTTCGCCGTCGCGCTCGCCTACGACGAGAAGATGGCGGCGCCGAAGATCGTGGCGAAGGGCGCGGACCTGATCGCAGAGAAGATCCGCGAAATCGCGCACGAGCACGACGTGCCGATCGTCGAGCGCGCGCCGCTGGCGCGGGAGCTGTTCAAGTGCGAGGTCGGGAAGGAAATCCCGGCGAAGATGTACGAGGCCGTGGCGGAGATACTGGCCTACGTCTACTCGCTGAAATCTCGCGCGGCCTGAGAAAGACCCGCGTCGAGGACCCCGGCTACTTTGCTACAGTCGCCGCCCCGCTTCCTCACCGAAGCGATTCCTGTGGCCACCGAAATCAAGTCGCACTCCAATCGCCCCGGCGGCTTCTTTGACGCCGCCGCGGTGGCGCAGAGCCACCTTCGCGCGCTCTACGGGGTCGCGCACGTCATCGCTTCGACCACGACGCTCGACGAAGCCGCGATTCCCGCCCTGAAATCGATCTGCTCTGAATTGGGATGGGACATCGGCCTGCTCTGGGTCTCTTCGGAGAACTACTCAGAGGTCCGGCTCAGGCACTGGTGGGCCCCCGACGGATCGCCGCACGCGGAGATGGCGCGCAAGTGCAAGGAGCTGGTCTTCACACAGCAGGACGGCGTGCTCGGGCACGCATGGAGCCGTCGCGGGCCGTCGTGGTTCGAGGACGCGGCCAACGAGCCCGTCTTTCTGTGCCGCCACCTCGCCGCCGCCAGCGGCCTGACCTCGATGGTCGTCGCACCGATTCTCTTCGGCGGCCGGCTCCTCGGGTCTCTCGAAATGTTCACGGCGCGCCGGCGTCCGCAGGAAGCGGGGATGCTGCCGCTTCTGATGAGTCTGGGGACCATCCTGGGCGAGTTCATCGACCGCGTGAGGAGCCAGGACGCTCTCGAGCAGCGGGCGGCGGGGCTGCGGCGGTCGGAGCGGCTGGAGGCAATCGGTCGGCTGGCAGGTGGAATTGCGCACGACTTCAACAACATGCTGACCGCGATCCTCGGGTTCAGCGACGACCTGCTCAGGCGCGTAGGTCCGGATTCGGAGTTGAGGCCGGACCTCGAGCAGATCCGGCGGGCCGGTCAGCGGTCTGCGGACCTGACTCGGCAACTCCTGGCCTTCGGGCGTCGCCAGTTGCTCCAGCCCAGAATCGTCGACCTGGGCGCGACCCTGGTTTCGCTTGAGGAAATGCTCCGGCGGCTTCTGGGGGAGCGAATCGAGCTCCTGGTCCGCAGCGCGCCAGGACAGTGGACGATCCGCGTCGACCCCGGCCAGCTCGAACAGGTCGTTCTTAATCTCGCACTGAACGGGCGCGACGCCATGCCCTCAGGCGGCCGGCTGACCCTTGAAGCCTCGAATGTCGACGCGAACGAGGAATTCCGGAAGCGCCATCCCGGCGTCCAGCCAGGCCCCCACGTCCTTCTGACGGTCTCAGACACGGGAAGCGGCATGGACGAACAGACGCAGGCGCGCGTCTTCGAGCCGTTCTTCACCACCAAGGCCGTCGGTCAGGGCACGGGCCTCGGCCTGTCGACGACCCACGGCATCGTGAACCAGAGCGGCGGCCACATCTGGCTCGCCAGCGCGCCCGGAAGCGGAACCACTTTCTCGGTCCTGTTCCCGCGCGCCACGGAAGCCGCTCGCCCCGCCGGTCGGGTTCCGATCACGAGTCTCGAAGGAAAGGAGACTCTCCTCGTCATCGAAGACGAGCCCGCCGTCCTCGGCATGATCAAGTCCGTCTTCGAGTCCCACGGTTATTCGGTCCTCGGGGCGGGGAATGGGGAAGCGGCCATCGCCGCGGCGGAGGCGAACGCGGGGCGCATTGCACTCGTGCTGTCCGACGTGGTGATTCCCGGCGTCAACACGCGCGAGCTCGCCGGAAAAATGCGCGTCCTCGTCCCCGGCGCGGTCTATCTTTACATGTCTGGATACACCAGCGACGTCATCGTCCAGGACGGCGTCCTCGACGAAAGCGTGAACTTCATCGGCAAGCCGTTCAGCCCTGACGCCATCCTGACAAGAGTGCGCGGGCTCCTGGACGAGAAGCGGGCGCCCCCTACTCGGCGAACTTGAAGGATTTCTCGTTCGCCTTCCACCATGCCTTCCAGGCGGGGCCGTCTTCGAGCACCTGTCCCGTGAGCGCCTTCAACGCGAAATTGCACTCGTCGCGGACTCTCTCCTTCTCTTTCGTGTCGGCGCCGGAACTCGCGGAGTTCCTGGTCAACAGGTCGATCAGGTACGGAATGTTCGACCGCTCCCGGATGCGCCCCAGCGCCGGAATGCGGAACTCGGGCCCGCATGTCTCGATTCCGTCCTTCAGCAGGGGAATGAGCGACGCATCCGCTCTCGCAGCCACGAATTTCCACGCGTAGGGCGCCAGCGGCGCCTGCGGGTTGCGCTTCAGCCAGCCCGCCAGCATCTCCTGCCCGAGTTTCTCGTCCACGCCGTGCGCTTCCTGGATGATGTACTCGCGAAGCTTGAGGCTGCGACCGTCCATTCCGCGCGCCAGCGCCGGGAGAGCCCTCGGGTCCTTCAAGGCCGTAACCTTCTTCGCAAGCTCGAGCATCGCTTCCTTGTCCTGCCCGCCGAGCGAGGCCTCGAAAGCCGCGCAGGCGGCGGCGACGTCCTTCCTTGCCTTCTCGTAGCGCCCTCGCGCCATCGAGAACAGTTCGGCCACCCTTGCGGCGTTTCCGTCGCCCATATCAGAAGCGGTCCAGCGCAGGAACTCCTTCCCCCAGCTCGCAAGCACGACGATCTCGGTGCCGCCCCTGGACCACGCCGTTACGGAAGCGTCGCCCGCCGCCGCCTTCACGACGAGAAACGCGCCGAGATCTTTCTTCACGGCGTCGTCGGCCAGCGATTTTTCGAGCTCGGAGGCGAGCGCCTCCGTGCCGCTCACAATGATCGCGACCGGTTTGTCGGGACCGCGCGCCTTCTTGAGGGCATCCTCGACCGCGGATGTCTCGCAGAACGCGGGCAGCGCCAGGAGCAGGAAGCCGGCCCATCGCGCCATTTGCTCCCCCGTAAAAGTTATCCGCTGAGAGTATACTTCCGCGCTGGCGATGCACTGAGGGAGACGCGATGAACCGCATTCTGGCCCTGGCGCTGGCACTGTCCACGCCCGCGTTCGCGGAATGGTTCAAGACGATCGACGAGGCAGAAAAGGCCTCCGCGGAACGAAGGATCCCGCTTCTCGTCTACGTCTGGCAGACCGGCTGAGCGGGTTCCGGCGCCTGCGGCCCCGGCTACTGGGACGCTCCTGCGATGAAGTCGGACACGGCGCTGTTCGCGTGCGTGAAGATGGACCTCGCGGAGGCGTACGCGAAGAGGGCGCGCTGGGTGTACAAGCCGACGCCCGACCTGAGGATCATTCACCCGTCCGGCGAGATTCTGACTCACGTCGGCGCCGAGCCCGCGAAATTGACAGCGGCCATCAAGGACGCCGCCGCAAGCTGGCGGATGGACGTCCGGAATTCGACGGTAACGTTCGAGACCGATGCGGCTGCGCTCAACTTCGCACGCGCGCGCCAGCGCCCCACCCTGTTTTTCTTCTACGATGAACAGATCCCTTCCGCCGATCTCGCCACAAAGTTTCCGCTTCTCAAGGACCCCTCGGTAGGCGCCGCCGCCGCCCGTTTCACCGCCATCGCCGTCCACAGAACCAACAAGGCCATGGTCGAAAAACTCGGCCCCGAGGGCTACCCGTTCATCGTCACGACCGACGCCGACATGAAGCAACTGAAGCGCTTCCCCGCCGCCGACGCCGACGCCGCGGCGCTGGCGCAAGGGCTGGACGAGGTTGCGGCGGATTTCGAGAAGACGGTCGCCGGCGATCCGAAGAACGCGACCGCCCGGGATGCGGCGCTGTTCGGCGCTGCGCTGAAGGGCGAAGTCGAGGCCGACCGGCTCGATCCGCTCGAGCGCCTTGTCGCCCGTAAAGCTGTCGAGACGCTTCCCGCCCTCGCGAAAGGGCTCTCCGACAAGTCCCGCAAACTTCGTGAGAGGCTGATCGCGGTCATGGAGGAACTCGATCCGAAATCCGGCCTTCCCTGCCTCCTCGCCTGGGTCGACAAAGAGCCTAACCCGCGACTGCGCGACCTCGGCTGGGGGGCGATCGGCCGCGCGGTCAACGTCACCGGGGATCCCGTCGGGTACAAGGCGCTCACCCGGGGAATCCTTTCCGATCCGTACGACGTCGTCGTCGCGCGCATCGCCGGTCTCGGATTCGTGAAGAAAGTCGAGGCCGTCGACGGTCTGCTCGCCATCGCCCCGAAGTTCAGGGCTGACCGGGCCGGCAAGGATCCGGCAGGCGACGCCGTGCGCGACTCTCTCGCGAAGCTCACGGGCCAGTCGTTCGGCAAAGAGTGGGCCAGGTGGAACGACTGGTGGCGGGGAGCGCGCGAGGGGTTCAAGTTTCCGTAGCAGGACGCCCGCTCAGGTTCGCCTCACATTCATGCCGATAACGGATGAACGGGCGATCCGTCCACGCCCGGGGTCCACCCATGCCCACCTTCACTGAGACCGTCCGGAAAAACCTCGACCTGCTCTTCGTGGGCGGGGTCATCGGCGTCCTCGTTGCCATTTTCGTCCCGTTGCCGACGGTGCTCGTGGACATGCTGATGGTCCTGAATATTGCGGTCAGCGTGATCATTCTGCTGACATCGATCTACGTGAAAGAACCCCTCGGATTCTCCGTATTTCCGGCGGTCCTGCTCGTCACGACGGCCTTCCGACTCGCGCTGAACGTCGCGACCACCCGGCTCATCCTGTCCAACGCTTCCGTCGACGGCACCCGAGCCGCAGGGCAGGTCGTCGAAACCTTCGCCAACTTCGTCGCCGGCGCGCAACCGCTGGTCGGCTTCATTCTCTTCTGCATCCTCATCATCATCCAGTTCGTCGTGATCACCAAGGGCGCCAACCGCGTCGCCGAAGTCGCGGCGCGCTTCACCCTGGACGCCATGCCGGGCAAGCAGATGGCGATCGACGCGGATCTGAATGCGGGGCTGATCAAAGAGGCCGAGGCCCGGCGCCGGCGGGAGCACATCGGGAAGGAAGCGGACTTTTACGGGGCGATGGATGGCGCGACGAAGTTCGTCCGGGGCGACGCGATCGCGGGGATCATCATCATCTTGGTCAACCTGGTCGGCGGATTTGTGATCGGCGTCTTCCAGCGCGGGATGTCGTTCCAGCAGGCGCTGGACGTCTACGCGCGTCTGACGATCGGCGACGGGCTCGTGACGCAGGTTCCGGCCCTGGTCGTGTCGATCGCCGCCGGCCTGATCGTGACGCGAGTCACGGCTGTCTCCAACCTCGGGTCCGACGTGCTGACCCAGATCTTCAGCGTGCCCAAGGCGCTCTACGTCTCGGCCGCGTTCATCGGCGGCCTCGCCTTCGTCGGCTTCCCTTGGTACGCGATGATCCCGATGGCTCTCCTGCTCGCCTACGTCGGCCGGACGATCGAGACCGTGCGGGCCGGCGAGGCGGTGGCGGCGGTGAAGGAAGCGAAGAAAGAGATTCCGAAACCCGAGAAGGTCGAAGGCCTTCTCAAGGTCGACCCGATGGAACTCGAGGTCGGCTACGGCCTGATCCGCGTCGTCGATCCTTCCCAGGGCGGCGACCTCGTCGAGCGCATCGGCCTCATCCGCCGCCAGTGCGCGCTCGACATGGGCCTCGTTGTCCCGCCTATCCGCATCCGCGACAACATGCAGCTCCCCGCCAACGACTACGTCCTCCGCATCCGCGGCACGAAGATCGCTTCCGGAAGCGCCATTCCCGGCCAGTACCTCGCCATGGCGCCCGGGGGCGGCCCCGCGCCGGCGAAGCTCGAGGGCACGCCGACTCGCGAGCCGGCGTTCGGGCTGCCGGCGACCTGGATCACGGAAGCGCAGAAGCCGCGCGCCGAAGCCCTCGGATACACCGTCGTGGACGCGACGACGGTCATCGCGACGCACCTGACCGAGACCATCAAGCTGCGCGCGCCGGAAATGCTGACGCGCGAGGAGACGCAGGGGCTGGTCAACCACCTGAAGGAGTCGCACCCGGCCCTCGTGGAAGAAGTCATCCCGGCGGTCGTAAAGCTCGGAGAGCTTCAGAAGGTCCTGCAGGGCCTCCTGCGCGAAGGAGTCTCGATCCGCGACCTGGCGACGATTGTGGAAGCGCTGGGAGACACGGCGACGCGCACGAAGGACCCGGAGATCCTCGTCGAGTACTGCCGGAACGCGCTCGCGCGGTCGATCAGCCAGTCCGTGCTCGCCGGCGACGGGCGGCTGCACGTGGTGACGGTCGATCCGCGGCTGGAGGACCTGCTGAAGGGCGCCACCGAGCGGAGCGACATGGGCTCGCACCTCACGCTCGCCCCGAAGACGATCGCCCAGCTGGTCCAGGCCCTTGCGAAGGAAATCGAAAAGCTCGTCGGACGCGGGTTTACGCCCGTCGTCCTCTGCTCGCCGCAGGTCCGCCTCCAGGTCAAGCGCATCGCCGAGCAGATTCAGCCCGGGATCGCGGTGCTCAGCTACAACGAAGTGCCGAAGGACCTGAAGGTCGAGTCGCATGGACTCGTGGCCATGGAAGCGGCGGCGTAGACCCGCGTAGTCGACGACCGCGACTCTCCCCGACGAAAAACTGCAACCACAGAGAGCACAGAGAAACAAAGATTTTGATGTTCTCTGCGTCCTCTGTGGTTGCCGTTAATTGCGGGTCGGTCCCTGCAGCAGGCCTTTTCCCGAGTGTGCGGCATCCGCAAGCCCTTGGTTGCGGCACTGCCGCGCTGTGTCCCTGTGGCTCACGCCCTTTATCACCTCCGCAAGTCGCCGCCGCCCGGCTACCGATAAATAGAAGAGCGCGATCCCGCGCCCGGACTCCCCTTCCATGAAGCTCAAGAAGTTCGAAGGCAGGACGTTGCAGGAGGCCCTCAAGCGGGTCCGCGAAGACCTCGGCGATGACGCCGTCGTACTGCAGACGTTCGCGCCTTCGCAACGCGGTTTGTGGCGGCTGTTCTCGCGCGACAAGTACGTGATCCTCGCGGGCAAGGGATTCCGGGTCGTGCCGAATTCGAGGCCGGCGCCCGAAGCTCCCGGCGCCGCTCTTCTGCGCAAAGTTTACGGCGCCGAGGCCCCGAAACTCGCTTCCGCCAATACCGCCGAGCTCTCGGAAATCCGGAAGATGATCTCGGAACTGGGCGAGCACGTGAGGCACCGCGAGATGGGCGGCGCGCCGGAAGAGCTCTTCCAGTCCTACGTGGCGCTTCTGAACGCGAACATCGGGCAGAAACTGGCGCGGTCGATCGTGGACGGGATCGGGGCGAAGCTGGCGCCGGATGCGCTCCGAAATCGAAAGCTCGTGGACGAGGCTGTGCGGGCCACGGTTCAGGACATGATTCCGGTCGCTTCGCCGACGGAGTGGACGAAGGGCCGGGCAAAGAAAGTGATGCTGGTGGGGCCGACCGGCGTCGGGAAGACCACGACGATCGCGAAGCTGGCGGGAAATTACGCGGTCAAGGAGGGGAAGGATGTGGCCCTCGTGACCCTCGATACCTACCGGATCGCGGCCACGGAGCAGCTGCGGCGGATCGCCGAGTTGCTGGACGTGCCGTTGGCGGTCGTTCGGACGCCTGCCGAGTTGCGAAGCGCGCTGGACGAGCACTCGCGGCGCGATGTCGTTCTGGTCGACACGGCCGGCCGCTCGCAGCGCGACGGCGCGAAAATGGACGAGCTGGAACCCTTCGTGCACGCGGCGAAGGCGGACGAACTGCACCTCGTCTGCGCAGTCACGACGCATCCTGACACGCTCATGGACCAGGTCGAACGGTTCGCGCGATACGCGGTCTCGCACGTGATCCTGACGAAAGTCGACGAAGCGGCGCGGTTCGGGCTGATCCTCGATGTTCTCGCCCGGGTGAAGACAGGTGTCTCGTGGGTCACCACGGGCCAGGGCATTCCTCAGGACATCGAGCCGGCGAGGCGCGAACGGCTTGCGGAGTTGATATTGCGCGAAGCGAGGACCGCGTGAGCCCGGAGACTCTTCAGCAGGACCAGGCGGCGGAGCTTCGGCGACTCGTCGCGCAGCGGGCAAAGCAGGCGCCTCGCGCGATGACCGCTTCAAGTGCCCGGGTCATCGCGGTCACCAGCGGCAAGGGTGGCGTGGGGAAGACGAACCTCGCCGTGAACCTCGCCGTTGCCGCGGCGGCGTATGGCAAGCGCGTGGCGCTGGTCGATCTCGACCTGGGACTCGCGAACGCCGACGTTGTCCTGGGTGCCTCCCCGAAAGCCACCATCGCGCACGTCCTGTCCGGGCGCGTGAACATCCTGCAGGCGCTGACGCCGACGCACGGCGTGATGCTGCTGGCGGGCGCAAGCGGGATCGAAAGCTATGCAAACCTCACCGCACCGGAGCGCGAGCGGCTGCGCGACGCGTTCGGGCGGCTCGCGGAACGGGCGGATCTGGTGATTCTCGACACGGGCGCGGGGATTTCCCGCAACGTGATCGAATTCGCGGCTGCAGCGGATGAAGCGCTGGTCGTGACGACGCCGGAGCCGACGGCTTTGGTGGACGCGTACGCTACCGTGAAACTGCTGGCGCGCGAGCCGGACGCCGGCGCGATTCGCCTGATTGTGAACCAGGCGGCGGACCGGGCCGAAGCGGACCGCGTTTCGGCGGGTCTGATATCCGTCGCGAGGCGCTTCCTGCAAGCTGACGTGGACCGGCTCGGCTACGTGTTGCGGGATCCGGCGGTCGGGCGTGCGGTAATGGCGCGCGCGCCGTTTGTTGTCGCCGAAGGGCGCGGGGCGGCGGCGGAGTGCGTGCGAAATCTTGCGGCACGACTGATCGGGGGCGTACCGCGGCGTCGCGGATTCGTGCAGCGGGTCTTCCAGATTCTGCGACTCGGCGCCTGACGCGCATGCCCGGGCCCACGAGTCCCTCTCTTCCCCGCGTGCTGGCGGCGTGTCTGGGCGTGGTTGCGTTTGTCGCTGTTCTGGTGTGGGGAATCGGAGTTGAGTTGGCTCTTGAGGCCGCACTCCTCAGGGCCGCAGGCGGCGCCACACTTATGTTCTTGATGGGCTTGGTCTTAGGACGGGCGATGACGGACAGCCTGAAGAGGGAAATTCCATCGCCTCCGACTCCTGAGAAGAAGAAGGAAATATCTAAGAAAGGGCCTTGACCTTACTTTTATATATTATAAAATATAAACATCTCTCCGAACGCACCCTTCTCACGGAGCCCAGTCTCATGGCAACAAAGCTCGCAAAGGCAGACGTGGCAGCACTTTGGGATCGATTCGCCAAATCCCCCGACCTCGCCACGAAGAACGCTCTCGTCGAACACTACCTCCCCATCGTCCGCTACGTCGCCGAGCGGCTGCTTTCCAAGCTGCCGCAGAATGTCGACGTCGACGACCTCTCCAGCGCCGGCATTTTCGGCCTCATGGATGCGGTCGACAAGTTCGAGCCCGAGCGAAATATCAAGTTCGAAACCTACTGCACCAACCGCATTCGCGGCGCCATTCTGGACGAGTTGCGAAACCTCGACTGGGTCCCCCGTCTTGTCCGCGCCCAGGCCCATCGCCTCGAGCGGGGAGCCAATCAGCTCGAGACCCGCCTCGGCCGCGCGCCCACCGAGCCCGAACTCGCCCGCGAACTCGGCGTGTCCGTTCCCGAGCTCTCCGAAATCCGCCGCGAAACGTCCACCGCCGCCGCCGTCTCCATGCACAAGCGCTGGACCGACATGGACGACCAGACCGGCCTCCAGACCGTCGAAATCGTCGAGGACCGCCGCGACATCGACCCTTCCCGCGACATCCAGAAGAAAGAGCTCGTCGACCTGATCACCAAGGGACTCTCCCGCAAGGAGCGGCTCATCCTGCTGCTCTACTACTACGAAGAGCTGACGATGAAGGAAATCGGCGCCACTCTCGACCTGTCCGAGTCGCGGGTCTGCCAGATTCACGCGAAGATCGTCGCGAGACTCAAGGGAGAGCTCTCGAGGCGGAAGATGGAGCTGCTCTAGGGGGCGGCGCTTCGACTCGCTTCGCTCGCTCAGGCTCCTCGAATGGCTGAATTCCGCTTGCCTCCCGGTTCATTTCAGCGGAAGCGGTAGAATAGTCTCATGCCCGTGGAACCCCTGAACCTCTCCCTCGCACGGAGCGACGCGGCCCAGCAGGTCCAGAACCTGTTCGCGCAGGCCGACCGCGCCGGTCGCGCCGCAGCCGGGCAGGAGGGGCGCGACGTGGGCGCGAAGGACGCCACTTCGGTCAACCAGCTTGACGCCGCACAGGGTGCGCGAATCCGTGAGGAAGAGACCGGCGGGTCGGGCACGTACGAGGGGCCACCGCACCCTCCGAAGTCCGAGGAGAAGCCTGAGGAATCGCCTTCGGAAGATCCCGAGGGAAAAGGGCGGAAAATCGACATCCAGGCCTGAGCGCGAGGCAATTCCAGCGCGACGGGCTGCGTCGGCCGGGCGACCGTTTGGCGAAGGCTTCTCTTGTGCGGGCCGACTCCGCCCGCCACGCAGGAATTGCCTCGCGCTCAGTGAAAAAAAACAGCCGATTGATTCCCGCCCCTGAGGTCTTCTTCCATTTCCAGGCAGGCAGCCTGACAATCACCCTCGATGCCCACGCAAGCCGATTATCTCCTCACCAATGACGACGGCATCCACGCCCCCGGGCTCGTCGCTCTCCGCGCCGCCTTCGAAGGCCGCGTCCGCACCGCCGTCGCCGCCCCCGCTTCCCAGCGCTCCGCCGTCGGCCACTCGATCACGATCCACAAGCCCATCACCTGCGACCCGGTCCCTCTCGGCCGCGGCCGCCGCGGATACGCCGTCGACGGCACGCCGGCGGACTGCGTGAAGCTCGCCCTCTGCGAGCTGTTCCCCAAACCGCCACGCTTCCTCCTCTCCGGCATCAACTTCGGCGCCAATCTCGGCGTGAACGTTTTCTACAGCGGAACGGTTGCGGCCGCGATGGAAGCGGCGTTCGCGGGGATCCCGTCGTTTGCGATTTCGCTCTGCACCAAGCAGGATCCGCGCTGGAAGGACGCCACGGCGATCGCGCGTCGCGTCGTGGAGGAGTTTGCGCCGTTCGTCGAGGGAACCCCGGTTTGCCTGAACGTGAACATTCCCAACCTGCCGGCCTCCCGTATCCGCGGCGTCCGCTTCACCCACCAGGCCCCCGTCTCCTGGGAAGACTACTTCCACCGCCGCCTGGATCCCCGGGGCCGGACGTATTTCTGGATGGACGGGGACCAGGTCGCCTCGAAGAACGGCCGCCCCGCACCGCACGATCTGACGGACATCGAGGCGGTCCGGCGTGGGTACGTGTCGGTGACGCCGCTGAGGCTGTCTCTGACGTGCGAGGACACCTTTGAGAGGCTGGCGACCAGGAAGAGGCGTCCCGGCATTACTTCAAGAGGGAAGGATCGTCCCTCATGAACTTCTCCATGCACTCCGGGCAAACTCCGTGGCTCACCTTCGCCTTCGTCTTCTTCCCGAGGTAAGTCTCGACTCGCTCCCAGAAATTCTGGTCGTTCCTGACTTTCTTGCAGTAGGCGCACATCGGGAGCATCTCGCGCAGCTCTTTCAACTCCGCCATCGCCCGTTCCAGCTCGCCGATGCGCGTCTCCAGTTGCGTCGCGAGCTCGACGACCCGGATCCCCGCGCCGATCCGCGACCGGAGCTCGTCAGGAGTGAAGGGCTTCACGACGTAGTCGTCGGCCCCGCTGTCCAGCGCCTCGACGATCGTCGAGGTCTCGGATCGAGCCGTCAGCAGGATCACATGAAGGGGGCGCTTCCCGGCCTGCGACCTGGCTTTCCGGCAGACATCGATTCCTGACAGGCCGGGCATCATGAGGTCGAGAACGGCGAGCAGGGGGCGATCCGGCCGCTGCAAGACCGCCCAGGCGGCATCGCCGTCTTCGGCCAGCAGGGGCTCGTGCCCCCAGCGCGTGAGCGTGATCTCGAAGAGTCGACGGGAAACCGGATCGTCTTCGGCGACAAGAATCTTCACAGGCATCCCTCCCTGGCGATTCGATCCAGATCGTCGCGCAGCCGTTTCAATTCGACCTCCAGCCCCGGCACACCCGCCCAGGCCGCCGCGTCCTTCGCCCTCGCCGCTTCTTCCACGGCCTCCGCGGCCTTCACCGTCCGGGTCGCGCTGAATATCCCGGCAGCGCCGCGAATCGAGTGCCCCGCATTTTCCAGCGCCAGAAGGTTCCGGAACTGCACGGCGTCCCGGATCCCCTTCTGCATCCGCTCGTAATCGCGAACGAAAGTGATCGCCAGTTCACGCAGCACCTCAGGGTCGCCTCCGACACGTTCCAACGCTTCCGCCACCGCGAGCGCCTTCGATCCCACCTTTCCGCCCGTCGCCGCCACGCCCTCCACCAGGTCGACAAGTTCGCGCGCGTCGACAGGCTTTGAAATGTAGTCGGACATGCCGGACTTCATGAAGCGCTCCCGGTCCCCGGACATCGCGTGCGCCGACATGGCCACGATCGGGACGGTTTTTGCTTCGACGCCCGCGTCACCCTGCCGGATCGCCGCCGTGGCGTTCAGCCCATCCATGTCAGGCATCTGGACGTCCATGAGAACAGCGTCGAACCGTTCGAGGCGAAGCGTCTGAAGCGCTGCGGCGCCGTCGGACGCGACGACCGTCTCGTGGCCGCGCTTCTGCAGAATGGCGGCGGCCAGTCGCTGATTCACGGGGTTGTCCTCGGCGATGAGAACGCGCAGTTTCTTCATCGGGCCGGCGCTGCTGGCGACGGTGCGCTGCACCTCGGCGACCGCGGTCCGGGCAGGATTAAGGGCGATCGTGAAATGAAATGTGCTTCCCTTCCCCGACTCGCTCTCGACCCAGATGCGCCCGCCCATCAGGCCGACGAGACGGCTGGAAATCGCCAGGCCGAGTCCGGTGCCGCCGAAGCGGCGCGTGCTGGACGCGTCGACCTGTGAGAACTCGCGGAAGAGCATGCCGTGCTTTTCGGCCGGAATTCCGATGCCGGTGTCGCGAATGGAGAACTGGAGCTCCGATAGGTCCCTTGTCACGCGGATCTCAATTTCGCCGCGTTCGGTGAACTTGAGCGCGTTCGACACGAGGTTTCCGAGGATCTGCCCCAGGCGCAGCGGATCGCCCGAAATCCGCTCCGGGACCTCCGGCTCGGAAATCCAGAACAGGCGGATCCCCTTTTCCTGCGCCCGGAACGAGTGCAGCTTCACCGTATCCTCAACGACGCGCCGCACCGGAAAAGTGACGCGGTCCACCTCGAGCTTTCCCGCCTCGATCTTCGAGAAATCGAGCACGCTGTTCAGGATTGCCAGGAGGCCCTTCGCGGAGCGCTTGACGGTGTCGAGGTATTCGCGCTGTTCCGCAGTCAGGCTCGTTCCGAGCGCAAGCTCCGTCATCCCGAGAATCCCGTTCATCGGCGTGCGGATTTCGTGGCTGACGTTTGCGATGAACTCGCTCTTCGCCCGGTTCGCCGCCAGCGCCGCATCGCTGGCGCGCTGGAGTTCCGCTTCCGCGGCCTTGCGAATCGAAATGTCCCTGAGAAAGGCGGTGAACAGCCACGAATTGGCCACTGGAGTGGCAACGATCACGGCTTCAACAGGGATCTCCGAGCCGTCGCGGCGCAGGCCCTGGAGCTCCAGCGTCTGGCTGAGAATCGGCCCTTCGCCCGTCTCGAGGAAGCGGGCGATACCGGCCATGAGGGCGGGGCGGTATCGCTCCGGCACGATCGTTTCCGCGAGCGTGCGGCCGACCGCTTCTGCTTCCTTCCAGCCGAAGAGTGCGGCGGCGCGGGGATTCCACGTGCGGAACTTCCCGGAGGCGTCGATGGTGATCACGGCGTCGCTCGTGCCTTCGAAGAGCAACCTGATCTCCCGCTCACGCGAGCGAATTTCGGCGTTCGCGCGATCCAGCTCTTCGCCCCGCAGGCGCGCGAGTTTTTCGAAGTGCCCCGGGCTTTCGGGGGCGCCGGTGTCCGGCGGGTGGCGAGGGGTCTCCGGAGGTGCCATTCGATTTGCAGCATAGGCGAACATGGCGGGATCACAAAGGGGCGTCGCGGGTCCATGGCTTCGCTTAACATTCCCGCCCGTGCCGGTTCCCAGATCCCCTTCCCTCCGCCGCCGCGCCCGCGCGTGCCTCTGGCAGCCGTTTACGCAGATGCAGGCGTGGGACACCGAGGAATTTCCCGTCATTACCTCCGCACGCGGCACGACGCTCGTCGACGCGGACGGAAATCGGTACATCGACGGCAACGCCAGCCTGTGGTGCAACGTGCACGGGCACCGGCATCCCGTGATCGATGCGGCGTTGAAGCGGCAGCTCGGGCGCGCGGCGCACACGACGCTTCTGGGGTTGTGCCATCCGGGGGCGATCGATCTCGCCGAACGGCTGGCGGCGATCGCGCCGCGCGGGCTTGACCATGTTTTCTTTTCGGATTCGGGGAGCGAGGCGCTGGAAGTCGCCCTGAAAATGGTGTTCCAGTACTGGCGCCAGCGCGGCTCGCGCCGCGACACGTTCATCACGTTTGGCGGCGCGTACCACGGCGACACGCTCGGCGCCGTCAGCGCGGGAGCCATTTCGCTCTTCCACGGACTCTTCAAACCGCTTCTGTTCCCGACCGTGCAGGTCCCCTGTCCGTACTCGCCGCGGGACCCGGTCGGCGCGGCGCGGAAGTCCCTGGCCGCTCTCAAGAGAGCGCTGTTCAGGCGAAAACAGGACGTCGCCGCCGTCGTGCTCGAGCCGGTGGTGCAGGGCGCCGCCGGCATCCTCCCGCAGCTTCCGGGATTTGTGCGCGCGGTGCGCGACCTCTGCTCCGAGGCCGGCACGCTCCTCATCGCCGACGAAGTCGCGGTAGGCTTCGGCCGCACCGGGCGGATGTTCGCGTGCGAGCACGACGGTGTCACACCGGACCTGCTGGCGCTAGGCAAGGGAATCACCGCGGGCTACCTGCCGCTCTCCGCCACGCTCGCGACAGCGGACATCTACCAGTCATTTCTCGCGCCGTGGCACCGGATGAAGCAGTTCTTCCACGGCCACACGTTCGCTGGCAACCCCCTCGCGTGCGCCGCCGCTCTCGCTTCGCTCGAAGTCTTCCGCCGCGAGCGCACCCTGGCGAACCTCCCGGCGAAAATCGCGCTCTTCGAGAAGCGCCTCGCGCGCTTCCGCCAGCGCCCGCACGTCGCCGACGTCCGTTCGCGCGGACTGATGGGCGCCGTCGAGCTGGAGGCGAGCCCGGGCCGCGCGTATCCGCCTGAGAAGCGGATGGGACACCGGGTGATTCTCGAGTGCCGCAAGAGGGGGCTCATTCTGCGCCCTCTCGGCGACGCGATCGTTCTCATGCCGGCGCTTGCGATGGACATGCGGACGACACACCGGATGTTCGATGTGGTTGAGGAGAGTCTGGACGCGGGGACTCGAGGGGGACGGTGATGGAGGCAGGCAACAACGAAACGAAAACCGGGGCCAGGGCTTCGTTTTTTGTTTTTCGTTTTTCGTTTTTTGTTTCCTTGCCGTACCCCACCCGCGTCGCCTTCAAACCAACGTAAAATCCCCCCGTGGCCTCCCCTTCTTCCCGCCTTTCCCCCCTCGCCATAGCCGCCGCCGCGTTCGCCGCGCTCGGCGCGCCTTTGTTCCCCTCCCTGCTCGGCATCGCCGCCCTCTCCGACATCCGCGACTCCAACGGCGCCCGTCGTGGCGCCCGGCTGGCTCGCATCGCCATAGCGCTCGGCATCGCCTGGTTCGTCCTCGAAGGCGCCGCCGCGGCAATCTACCTCGCCCGGCCCGAACCGCTTCTCCGCCGCCTTTACCGTGAGCGGATCGCGCGAGGCGAACGCTCGGGGGCCGGCGGGCTCGCGCTGATCGTCGCGCAGCAGGAAGCCGTGAAACGGGAGGACATGGACGACAACGACGTGCAGGACTACTGGACCGTCGACATCGCCGGGCTCTACCGGCTCCAGATGGCGAAGCGCAACCGCCCGGAGTCGATGGGGATCGACGTCGCGCTGGCCGACGCCGCCAACTGGACCGGCGAGCAGCCCATCCCGCGCGACGGGTACCTCTTCCGCACCGTCGTCGGAGTCAGCTCACTCGTCGAGTTCGCCGCGACCGCCTATCCGCAAAAGCACGGTGAAGACGGTTTCCTGACGTTCTACGTCGACGAGCGAGGGCTGGTCTGGAAGCGCGACCAGGGTGGCGCGCCGGCGGACCACAGGATGGAGAATCCGGCGGCGGAGGGATGGGAAGAGGCAGTTCCAAGGATCCGATGAAGTGCCCGGATTCCGCTGTGCTGCCGCCCGCGCGACGTCACCGCACTACAGCCCCTCGATCGAAGTCAGCGCCGCGCGCATCTCACGAACGGCGCGACGGGCTTCCTCCGCCGTGACCTTCTGGAATTTCAGATGCGTCCCCGGCGGCGACTGCGCGATGATGCGCGTGTCGATGGACGCGAAGAAGGCGAGCTTCTGGTAGCCGCCGGTCGTCGGCCTGTCGGCCATGAGGAAGATCGGCTTGCCGTCGGGGGGGAGCTGAATCGTCCCCGGGGGAATTCCTTCCGAGAGCATCGTCGAATCTCCCGGCTCGAACTCGGGGGCGTCGCTCCGGTAGCCGGAGCGGTCCTGGAGGACGCTGAGGATGATGGCCGTGCCGTCGAGGCGGGCGGAGAGGGCTTCTTCGCCGGGCATGAAGCGCACCTTGGGTTCTTCGCCGGGCATGGGCGCGAGGTCCTTGGGAACGGTGCGGCCGTTGGGGGGCGGGGCGGCTTCGAGCGTCAGGCGCGCGCCGGCGCTCAGGGTCGGGCCGATCCCGCTCCGCGTGTCCGTCGCGGCGCTTCCGAGAAACCGCTTCGCCGAAACGCCGCCGGCGAGGGCGAGGTACCCCCAGTGGCCGCGGTGGCGACGGTCGAAGTGAAGTTCTTCGCCGGCCTTGGCGTCGACGCGCTCGTACAGCGGGACCGGACGTCCGGCGAGGAGGGCGCCGAAGTCGGCGCCGCCGAGGGCGAAGGAGGACCTGTTGGTGAAGCGGAGGCGGGGCGCGGGGTAGGTGAATTCGATTGCGGCGGCGCCTTCACGATTGCCTGCGGCGAGGTTGGCGAGACGGATGGCCACGCGGTCCATCGCGCCTGAGAGGGGGACGCCCTGGTGCGCGAAGCCGCCGCGCCCGAGGTCCTGCACGGTGGTCAGGAGGCCGGCGTGGCGAATTTCGGCGGCCTGGTACGGGCTTTCGAACGTCGTCGATTCCTGCTGAGGGAGCTCGAAGGAGTGTTTCTCGACGGCCTTGAAAACGACGCGGTCGCCGGGCTGGTAAAGGAACGGCTCGGCGCGGCGCCAGTCGATCACGCGGGTGGTCGTGCGGCCGATGATGTTCCAGCCGCCTGCGGTTTCGGTGGGGTAGATGCCCGTATGGTTGGCGGCGAAACCGACGGAGCCGGGGACGACGCGAACGCGCGGCGAGCGCAGGCGCGGCGTCACGAGCTCGGGCGGAAGGCCGACCATGTAGGCGAAGCCGGGAGAAAAGCCCATGAAAGCGACGCGGTACTTGCCGCCGGAATGACGGCGGATCACTTCCTCGGGCGAAAGCCCCGTGTGCTCGCAGACGCGCTGCATGTCGGGCGCATCGGAGCCGCCGTAGACCACCGGGATCTCCACCGTCTTGACACCCACGGGCTCCTCGGGGGAATCCCCCAGCGCCTCGACAGCCGCTCGCACTTCCGCAAAGTCCACCAGAAGAGGATCGAACACGATGCACAGCGAGCACGCGCCCGGCACGGTCTCCCGCAGCCATTTCGGCGCCGTATCGACGAGCCGGCGCCGCAGACCGCTCGCGCGGTAGGCGACTGCGGGATCGGAGGACGAAGTCCAGCGCACCAGCAGGCCGCTGTCGCCCTCTTCGATGAATTTCATGCGGCCCCCATCGGGCGCATGACCACGCCCGCGCGCTCGAGCGCCGCCCG
>WSZJ01000064.1:42338-49611 GCA_009773755.1 Planctomycetota bacterium
CCGCGCGCGCGAGCCTCGCCGCGCCCGGCGTGTCGGAATGGATGCAGAGCGTGCCGGCCTCGACGGAGAGTTCGCTTCCGTCCGTCGCCGTCACCCGCCCCTCGACCGCGAACCGCACCGCGCGCGACGCCACCGCCGCTTCCTCCGTCACCAGCGCCCCCGGCCCGTCTCGCGGCACCAGCAGCCCGTCCGGCCCGTACGGCCGGTCGAGAAACGCCTCGGCCGCCACGCGCACACCCGCTTCACGCCCTACCCGCTCCAGCGGCGAACCGGCCTGCGCGACGAGAATCGGCACGCCGAGCGACTTGAAGGCGTCGATCACCGCTCCCGCAACCCGAAGGTCGCGCGCGGCGTGATAAAGAGCGCCGTGGAGTTTCACATGTTGAAGCGGCGCGCGCGCGTGCTTCCGGAACTCGGCGACCTGGGCCAGCATCGCGTCTCCGGCTTCGCCCGCGCCGATGATCCGCGCCTTGCGCCCCACGGCGAGCCCCGGGTGCGCGCCGACCCCGACTCCGCGCGCCGCAGCAGCTTCAGACAGATGCGCAATCGTCGCCGGTCCCCCGGCGTGGGTGCCGCAGGCGATATTCACGGAGGTGACGACCTCCAGGAGGGGGAGATCGGACTCGGCGTCGGACCCCTCTCCGGCGTCGGCGTTGAGGTCGATGAAGCGCGTCATGGGTGAGTGCGGAACCGTCCGCGGGCTATGGTGTACAGCGAAAGCGAGGCTGATGCGAGGAGAAAGGAGAACGGCGAGTTGCGAGTTGCGGGTTGCGAGTTGCGAGTGGCCTGCGGCTGAGCGAACAACGGTAAGTGTTCTCCCACCTGCGCCGTCTCGCAACTTCGGAACCGTTCGACTCGCCTTTCGGGCTCGACCACTCTGAGCGAGCGGAGCGAGTCGAAGGGACCACGGTAAGCCGGGCCGAGCGCGGCGAAGGCGCTGGAACGGACTTACCCGGCCCGGCTTAGTGGCCAGTGGCGGGATGACCGCGTAACATCCGGACCGGAGATTCGAAAGGACAGCCGATGCGCGTTGTCGGGCGGAAGGTGGAACGGAAAGAGGGGCGCGCGAAGGTCACGGGCGCGGCGCGGTACGTCGACGACTTGCGGATGCCGGGAATGCTGATCGGACGGACGGTGCGAGCGCCGATCGCTTGCGGCGAACTCGTCGGGATCAAGACCGAGCTTGGCGGGCCGGGGTTCACGACCGTCGATTTCTGCGACATTCCGGGGAAAAACGTCGTCTCGCTCATCGCCGAGGACCAGCCCTGCCTGGTCGAGCGCGAAATCCGGCACGCCGAGGAACCGGTGTTTCTGATTGCCCACGAGAGCCGGGAGGCGCTTCTGGAGGCGCGGGTCTCCCTGGAGTGCCGGCCGGGCGTGCCCGTGTTCGACCCGCTCGCCTCGCCGCGGTCGTTCAAGGACATCCTCATCGAAAAAGGAGACGTCGCGAAAGGATTCGCGGAGGCGGCGCTGATCGTCGAGGGGGAATACCGCGCAGGGCTGCAGGAACATGTGTCGATCGAGCCGAATGGAGTCATCGCGTGGCCGGAGAACGGCGGAATCGCCGTACTCGGATCGCTGCAGTGCCCCTACTACGTGCATCGCGCGTTGATGACGCTCCTGGCGCTTCCGCCCGAAAAGGTCCGGGTCTGCCAGGCCGAAACCGGCGGCGGATTCGGAGGGAAGGAGGAATACCCTTCGATGCTCGCGGGGCACGCGGCGCTTCTCGCGCTGAAGTCGAAACGCCCCGTCAAGATCGTCTACGACCGCGAAGAGGAGATGGCGGCGACGACGAAGCGGCACCCGGCGATCGTTCGGCACCGGACCGGGGTGGCGAAAGACGGGCGGCTGGTCGCGCAGGACATCGAAGTGATCCTCGACGGCGGGGCGTACGTCACGCTGTCGCCGGTCGTGCTGTCGCGCGCGTGCATACACGCCGCGGGGCCGTACCGGTGCGCCAACGTGCGCATCCGCGGCCGGGCGATGTTCACGAACACCGTGCCGAACGGCGCTTTCCGCGGCTTCGGCGCGCCTCAGACGCAGTTCGCGGGCGAGGCACACATGGACCGGATTGCAGAGGCGCTCGGCGAAGACCCGGTGAAGCTGCGCGAAACGAACGCGCTCCGGCCCGGCGACACGACCGCGACCGGCCAGCGCATGCACGACGACTGTTCCGCGCTCGAAGTGCTGCGCGAAGCGGTCAAGCGGACGCGCTTCCCCGAAAAACGCTGGAAATGGAAAGGGACCGGGCGCGGGATCGGGCTGGCGCTTTTCTATCATGGCGCCGGGTTCACGGGGTCGGGCGAAGTGAAGCTCGCGTCGAAAGCGGCGCTCGAGCTGACCGAGCGGGGCGCGCGGATCCTGACAGGAACGACCGAAATGGGGCAGGGGCAGCGGACGACGCACGCGCAGATCGTCGCGGAGGAACTGGGGTGGCCGTACGAAGCGATCGAGGTGGCCGAGGTCGACACGGCGCGGGTTCCCGACAGCGGGCCGACGGTGGCGTCGCGGACGTGCATGATCGTCGGCGGGATACTTCAGGCTTGCGCGAAGGAGCTCAAGGCGAAGCTCGGGCGGCTGACGCCGCGCGCATACCTGAAACGGAACGGACCGCTCGTCGTGACGAAATCGTACGAGCATCCGGGCGACGTCGCGTGGAACGACGAGACGTACCGCGGCGACGCGTACGGGACGTTCGCGTGGGGGTGCGAGGTCGCCGAGCTGAATGTCGACCCCGACACCTATGAAGCGCGGCTCACGAAATTCACGGCCGTCGTCGAGATCGGCAAGGCGATTCACCCCGTCCTCGCCGCCGGGCAGGTCGAGGGCGGCGCCGCCCAGGGGATCGGGTACGCGCTTCTCGAGGAAGCAATCCTGCGCGACGGCCGCATGGCGAACGCCTCAATGACCAACTACATCATCCCGACGACGGTCGATACGCCGACGATCGAGACCGTCATTCTCGAGCGCCCTTACCGCCACGGTCCCTTCGGCGCCAAAGGCGTCGGCGAGCTCCCCGTCGACGGCGCCGCCCCCGCTATCGTCAACGCGCTTCGCCACGCCGGCGCCGACATCCGCCGCATCCCCGCGACCCCCGAGCGCATCATGGAGGCCCTGTGCGCTTCTCGCTGAACGGCAGGAAAACCGACGTGAAGGCGCCGCCGATGGCGCGACTGCTCGACGTCCTGCGCGAAATCTGCGACCTGCCAGGGACCAAGGAAGGATGCGGCGAGGGAGAATGCGGCGCGTGCACCGTCCTCGTCGACGGCGAGCCCGTCGTGAGCTGCCTCGTACCGTTCGCGCAGGTGAAGGGGTGCAAGGTGCGGACGATCGAGGGCGTCAGGAGCCCTCTTCAGGACGCGTTCGTCTGCGAAGGCGGAGCGCAATGCGGCATCTGTACGCCGGGGATGATCCTCGCCGCGATTCCTATTCCGAAGAAGGCGAAGCCCGCGGAAGTGCGCGCCGCGCTGGCGGGCAACCTCTGCCGGTGCACGGGATACACCGCCATTTACAGGGCGGTCAAGACGGCGAGGAAGAAATGAGATCCGCTGTCGCCGGCCTGGAACTCCTCGAACCTCGTTCCGTGAACGAAGCGCTTCGCATGATGCGCGACCGCGGGCCCGCAACGCCGCTCGCCGGTGCGACGGACCTGTACGTTCACCTGAATTCGGGGACGCTCAAGCCGCGGCGGTTCGTGAATCGATGGGCGCTCGACGAGCTGCGGCGGATCGCATCGAAGCGCGACGGGCTCTCGATCGGGGCGCTCGCAACTTTCACCGACTGCCTGCGCTCCCCGCTGGTCCGCCGCCGCCTGCCGATGCTCGCCGCCGCGGCGCGCGAAGTCGGCGGCGTCCAGATCCAGAATCGCGGCACGCTCGGCGGCAATGTGGCCAACGCCTCGCCGGCCGGGGACGCCCTTCCCGTCCTCGCCGCGGCCGAGGCGTTGGTAGTGCTCCGCAGCACCGAAGGCGAGCGCCGCGTCCCCTTCAGCGCCTTCTACACCGGCTACCGTTCGACCGTCATGCGCGCCGACGAGTTGATCGTCGCGCTCGAGATACCGCCTGTCGCAGGGAAGCAGTGGTTCCGCAAGGTCGGCACCCGCCTGGCGCAGGCGATTTCGAAAGTCGTCATCGCGGCCGTGCGCGACGCGCGGCCGCGGATCGCGCTCGGGAGCGTCGGCCCGACCGTGGTGCGCGTTCCGAGGACTGAGGAAGCGCTTGCTTCCGGCGCGTCCATCGAGCAGGCACGCCGGATCCTCGAGGCAGAAATAAAGCCGATCGACGACATCCGTAGCACCGCCGCCTACCGCCGCCGCGTCGCGGGAAACCTGCTCGCATGCTTCTGGAAGGAGACGTCATGACGATGAAAGTGCTTTTCGGCGCGCTCGCGGTCCTCGCCGGAATCGCCGGCTCCTTCCAGTCCTCGGCGAACGCAGGGCTGTCGCAGAAAGTCGGGCTCGGCGCCGCGCTCGTGGTGAACACGTCGATCGTCCTCGCAGGCACGCTGATCTTCTTCTTCGCCCGCAGCCCGCACGCGAATTTCTTCCCCGCCGGCACTCCCTGGACGCTCTACATCGGCGGCCTCTGCGGATTCGTCATCATTCTCAGCCTCGCGCTCGTCTTCCCGAAAATAGGCGTCGCGTGGGCCATCGCCCTCGTGGTCCTCGGCCAGAGCGCGGCCGCGCTCATCATCGACCACTACGGGCTCATGGGGATGCCGAAAGACCCGCTTACGATTTCGCGCGTCGCGGGGATTGTCCTGGTCTGCAGCGGAGTTGCGTTGTTGAGGTCCTAGGGGAGAGCCGCTGGCGGAGGCGGAGGAGGCTGGCGGAGGCTGGCGGACGCTAACGGCCCCAGGCCCCGGCAGTCAGATCAGATCGGCGCTGATATCCAAGCGATACTTCGAATCACCACTCCCCCAGAGCTGGTCGTTAGCCTCCGCGAGCCTCCGCCAGCTTCCGCGAGCCTCCGCCAGCCTCCGCCAGCCTCCGCCCGCCTCCTTCACTCCGCCGTCGCGGGTCGCCACTTCCTCAGCGCCTCGCACGTCCGCATCATGTCCTCCGCCATCGGCGCCTCGAATCTCATGTCCACTCCGGACGGGTGCGTGATGCGGATGGCGAAGGCGTGAAGCGCGTGGCGCGCAAGGATCGGCTCTTCCACAGGAAGATCGGCCGGCTTCGCGTCCCACCGGAGTTGCCACTCGTACAGCGTCTCGCGGCGGCCGTAGGCCTCGTCAGCGACGATCGGGTGGCCGATGTGCGCGAGGTGGACGCGGATCTGGTGCGTGCGCCCCGTCTTCGGATGGCATTTCACCAGCGCGAAGCCTCGGTATCGCTCCAGAACTTCCCACCTGGTCTGCGACGGCTTTGCGTCCCCGTCCTTCCGCACCGCCATCTTCTCGCGCTCCTTCGCGTGCCGGCCGATCGGCGCGTCGATCCAGTCGCCGTCGAGCCTGGGCTCGCCCTCCACGATCGCGAGGTACTCCTTTTCCAGGAGGCGCTCCTGGAACTGAAGCGACAGGTACGTGTGCGCGTTGGCCGTCTTCGCGCAGATGATCACCCCGCTCGTGTCCTGGTCCAGACGGTGCACGATCCCTGGCCGGTAGATGTCGCCGTCGGACGCCGGCGGAAGCGTGTGACCTACGTGCGCCAGCAGAGCGTTCGCAAGCGTCCCCTCCCAGTGCCCCGCCGCGGGATGCACGACGAAGTGCGGCGGCTTGTTCACGACGACGATCTGGTCGTCCTCGAAAACGACGTTGAGCGGAATGTCCTCCGCGATCATCTGCGGCTCGATCAGCCGCGGCACGCGCACCTCGATCCTGTCCCCCTGCTGGATCTGGTACGACGCCTTCGATTTCTTCCCGTTCACCAGCACCATCTCGTCCTTGATCAGCTTCGCCACCAGCGACCGCGAGTACCCGGGCAGCCGCTTCGGGATGTACACGTCCAGCCGCGTGTCTTCGACGGACTTGTGGTTGACGTCGAAGATCTGCGTCCGGATGTCCTGCATGTCGACGACGATCTTTTTCGGCACGCGCCTATTCTACGGGTACTTCAGGGTCACGCCGCGATGGCATCCGTTCGGGCAGTGCTTCCCTTCATCGCGCCCTCCTGAACCACTCAATCGTCCGCTTCAGGCCTTCTTCCAGCGTCGTGCTCGCCATGAACCCCAGCGCCTTCTCCGCCGCCGAAACGTCGGCCTGCGAATGAAGCACGTCGCCCGCCCGGGGGGGCTCGAAGCGGGGCTCGGGGCCGCCGCAGAGGGCGCGGATGCGGGAGATCAGGTCCAGGACGGAGACGCGTCCGCCCGCGGCGACGTTGAAGACGCCCGCGGCCTGCGATTTCGCAGCGCGCTCGAACGCCTCGGCGGCGTCCTCAACGAACGTGAAATCGCGCGTCTGCGTGCCGTCGCCATAGACGGTCGCGGGACGGTTTTCGAGCGCGGCCATGATGAAGCGCGGGATCGCGGCCGCGTATTCGGATTTCGGATCCTGGCGCGGGCCGTAGACGTTGAAGGGGCGGAGCGAGCAGGCGGAGAGCCCGAAGGAGGCGGCGTAGGAGCCGACCAATTCTTCCCCGGCGGCCTTCGAAGCGGCGTAGGGCGAAAGCGGGCGGGAGGGCATGTCCTCCCGCTTAGGGAGCGTCGGCGCGTCGCCATAGACCGACGAAGAGCAGGTGAAGACGAAGCGCTTCACCTCGGATTTCCGGGCCTGTTCGAGAAGCCGGAGGGTTCCGTCGACGTTGACGCGCCATGTCTCGACGGGATTGGCGACGGAGCGTGAGACGGACGGGATGGCGGCGAGGTGAATGACGGTCGCGACGCCGCGCATCGCCATGGCGACTGCGTCCGGGTCGCAGATGTCGGCGCCGACGATTTCGACTGCGTTCAATCCCTCGAGGTTTCTGCGGAACCCCGTGGAAAAATTGTCGATCACGCGAACCGAATCGCCCGCCGCCACGAGGCGCCGCACAACAGCGTTGCCGATGAACCCGCCCCCGCCTGTCACAAGGATCATGCCTCTACTCTATCGGAAGCTTGCCGGCTTGCCAGCCTGCCCTGGTGCCCGGGGTGCATGGCCTGTATTGCGGGGCGGCCCGGGAGGCTCCCTGCGTTCCGCCTCGGCCGCGGGAAACGGCTGAGGCGAAGAGGGAAACGGCAAAGGGAAAAAGGAGAACTCTGAAGTTCCCCCCATTTCTTGGACAGGTGACTAAGACAATATTCTAGTCGCCGTCCGAAAGGGGGGAAGTGGTCATGGGACAGAGGCGCATTCGGCG
>WSZJ01000065.1 GCA_009773755.1 Planctomycetota bacterium
TTCTTGAAGCGCGGTGAAGGTCGTCGTATGGCCCGGCAGCCGCAAGCCCCTCCTCCTCAGCCCTGAGCGAGGGCCCCGTGGGCCCGAGCCGAAGGGGCACCCCGTTTGCTCTCTCGAAAAGTGCGCAACGACCACTCTCAAGCAGGAATTCGGCTTGCTACACTTCCACGAATGCGCCTCCCCATGCAAGCGCTCATCGTCTTTCTCGCCGGCGTGGCATTCGCGGAAGACCCTGCACCGAAAAAGCTCAAGACCGACTCGCCGGTGCGGCAGAAACGGATAAAGGAATTTCTTTCGGAGGATCCTGCGAAGCGCACCCTGGCGCTGGCGGAAGCGGGGAAATGGGAGCGAGTTCCCTGGTCCGAGGCTGCGAAAAAGGACCTCGAGGTAATCCGGGCGGCGAAGTTCGCGCGGGCGGGGTTCAAGGACGCGAAGGGGCAGCCGGTATTCCGCGGGAAGGAAGTGTTCAAGCAGAACGGGGTGGAGCGCGAGTACCAATGGGTGGTGCCGAAGACCTACGACCCTTCGAAGCCGACGCCGCTGTGGGTCTATCTTCACGGCTCGAACGGCCCGCAGGGGACGGAGCCGTGGTCGACGTGGGCGTCGTCGAAAGGGATGATTCTCGTGGCGCCCGCGTCGCCGAACCGGCAGTACTGGCACCCCGTGCACGGGGCGACGGATCCGCTGGAATATGAGGAGTCGTTTTTCTTCGCTTACATGGACGCGTGGCGCTCGAAGTTCAATGTGGACCCCGAACGGATTTACCTCAGCGGCTTCAGCGCGGGCGGATTCGGATCGTGGTGGTTCAGCCTGCGGTACCCGGAGTACTGGGCGGCTGTCATGCCGATGGCCGGCGGCCCGCCGGCGAACTGGGGAGAGCGCGGACCCTACGAACAACCCGGCAAGCTCGGGTACTGGATCTGGCACGGGGAACTGGACGTGGAAGTGCCGGTCGACCTGGACCGGAAGGGCGTCGAGGGGTTGAAAAAGGTGGGGACGCCGGTCTGGTACAAGGAATACCCCGGGGGCGACCACAACACCTGGTTCCCAAAGGACGCGGCGGAGATCGGAAAAGTCGTGCTGGAGGTGGTGGAGAAAGAGCGCAGGATCCTCTGGCCATCGCGCGTCGTCTGGTGCTGGGACGCGGAGTGGTACAAGGTCTTCCCCAAGTCGGCGCCGCTGAAAGGTGGCTGGTGGCTTGAGTTCGGGGAGTGCGGAACCGCTGCGCGCATCGAGGCCGAGTACTCGGGCGGCAATCTGTACACGGTCACGACGCGCGAAATCAAGGACTTCACGATCCACGTTAGTCCCGACATGGCGGATCTTTCAAAGCCAGTCGTCGTCCAGGTCAACGGCAAGGAAGCGTTCAACGCCGTCCTGGATGTAGATTTCGAGCTGCTGCTGAAGCGCCAGGAGAAGTGGTCGGACCCGAAGCGGCTGATCACTTCCGAGATTCACGTGCCGGTTCCCGCTTCCAAGTGAAGTCGCGGCCTCCCGCGCCATGAAGCGTCTTGCGAGTTTCCTCGCCCTAACGCCGCAGACTTCCGCGCTTCTCCTCGCCATCCTGTTCGTGGGCATCGGCGAGGAGCTCTGGCTGCCGTTCGTTCCGAAGTACATCAGGGCGTCCGGCGGAACGATCGCGCTGGTCGGCCTCTACGCCGCGGGCATCAACCTGCTCGAGGGTTTTTATTTCTTCATGGGAGGCGCCCTGGTGGACCGGATCGGCGCCCGCCGTTCGATGGCTCTTTTCGCGTGCGTGCCGCTCGCCGGTTACGCCGCATTCCTGTCGGGGTCCGGCCCGGCGGCTGCCGTGGTGGCCATTCTGGCCATCGCCGCTTGGGAGCCTCTCGTCACGCCCGCGACGTTCGACGTGGTGGGGAGGGCGCTCAAGGAGTCGAAGCGGACGATGGCATTCGCGGTTCAATCGATTCAGAAGCGTCTGCCAAGAATCATCGGGCCGGCCATCGGCGGTGTGGTCCTGACCACTGTCGGCGTGGTTGAGGGAACGCGAGCGTGCCTCTGGGTCGCGATCGGACTCGTCGGGCTTTCGCTGGCCGTGCAGCTGGTGGTGCTCCGGGATCCGCCGCGAGCCGCCGGCACTGCTTCCCTTCGCGAAGCGCTGCGGGCGATGGACCCGTTTCTCAAGAGGCTGCTCGTCGCGGAAGTGCTGGTGCGCTGGTGCGACTGGCTTCTGCGCGAGTTTGTCGTGTTGTACGTGCTCGACGTGCTCTTCCACTCGCCAAAGGACTACGGTTTCCTGCGGTCCTTCATGATGGGGGTCTCGCTCGTCATCTACCTTCCGATAGGTTGGCTCGCGGACCGAACGAACCCGCCCGCCTTCGTCCGGCTCACGTTCCTGCTGTTCGCCGCCTTCCCACTGGTCCTCTCGTTCTCCACGACGATGCCGATGCTCGTCCTCGCGTTCGCGGTGTGGGGTCTCCGGGAAATCGGCGAGCCGGCGCGCAAGGCGATCATCACTTCCCGGTTCCCCGAAAACGTCCGGGCTCGCGCCGTCGGAGCCTACTGGGGGATCAGGGCGTTCCTGATCTGGCCGGCGCCGATCGTCGGGGCCTGGGTCTGGACGCATAGGGACCCCGTATTCCTGATGCGCCTTGCCGCGGCGTTGGGAGCCGCCGCGCTCGTGGCCTTTCTCGCCGCCGAGCGCTGGATGGTGCGGAACGCTCCTGCGGCCGTGAAAGCGTGAGCGCGAGGAAATCACGCGCGCGACAGGGATCTTCGGAATTTCCAATCTGGCCTGCACGTATTCATCGGATATACCGAAGCGGAGAACCTCTTCATGCGCAAGCTCGCGGCGTTCCTGGCCCTCGTGGCATCATCCGCCACGCTCCTGGTTGCAGAAGATCCGAAGCCTGAAAAGGCGCCCCGGACCGCGCTCTTCGGAGCCGGGACCCGCGCGCCCGACGCTTCCGAAAAGGCAGCCTTCAAGCTCGGAGACGCACTCGCGGGGCGCGTGAACGGCCAGATCGTCGAAGCGGTCGCCAAGGACAGCCCGGCAGCCACGGCGGGAATTGCCGTCGGGGACGCGATCCTCGCTCTCGACTCGAACCGCATTTATTCGAGCGACGACCTGCTGGACTTCCTGCGCGCGGCGAAGCCGGAGCAGAAAGTGAAGGTCCTGGTCCGTCGCGGGGAGTCGAAGAAGGAAGAATCCGTCGAGGTCACGCTCGGCTCCGAGGCGGCTGCGAAGGAAGCGCACATCCAGTGGACGTTTGCGGGGCCGGCGCAGATGGACGCGGCGCTTGCGCTCGCGAAGAAGGAGGGGAAGAAGGTTCTCGTGGGGCTGTCGGGCGCGGAAACGTGATGAGGCTCCACCCGATTCGAGAGCGGTTCGCTCTCAGAGGCCCTGGATAACGCCGAAGTCGTGAAAGCGTCGGAAGCCTACATTCGCATCATCATCCGCCGGCCGCACGCCTACGCCTTCGCCGCGGCGCACGACGCCGCGCCGATTCCCGGCCTGAGCTTCCTGACCGCTGACGGAAAACGCGTCGGGGGTTATTCGCTGGGAGGGGAGCCGGACGCGAAGAAGCTGCTGGAAGAGATGAAGGCGCAGGCGAAATGAACCGACGTTGTCTTCTCCTCGCGCTGGTCTTCGCGTGCGGTTGCTCTTCTTCGCCTCCCGTGTCGACCGATGATCACGTCGCGATCCGGGTCGAGGGCATGACAAAAACGCTCGGATTGACCTGACTCGGGTGACCGAACGCGGTGCAGGAGGCCCTGGAGGGGCTTCCGGGCGTGCTGGAGCTGACCGTCACGCTGGCAGAAGACCGGTTCGACATCCGCTTCGACCCGGAGCGAGTAACGGCGGAACGCCTTTGCGAGACCGTCCGCGAACTCGGCTACTCGCCGCTGCTTCTTCAGGCCGGTGAAGCGCCCGCTTCCGCGACCGTCGAACGCATTGACCCGTCGACGCTTCCGTCGCGGATCCGGCGGCGACTTGACGAAGCGCGCGCTTCCGGCAAGTTGCTTCTTCTCGATTTCAGCGGTCCCGGCTGAGTGACCTGCGAGCAGATGGATGCGGAGACGTATCCACACGAAGCAGTCAAGGCGGAGCTGGCCCGGTGGGAGTTCGATCGCGTCGACATCGAAGGGGAGCGCGGCGCCGCGGAGGCGCTTCGCGTCTCCGCCGTTCCCATCGCCGTGGCGTTGGCGCCCGACGGGCGCGTGATGGGGCGGATCGAGGGATTTGTGGAGGCGGCGAAATTCGCGGCGCGGTTGTCGGAAATCCGGTCCTCCCGATGAACGCGGCACTTTTTCCGGCAGGCCTCTTCGCAGGAACCTATCATGCGACGTAACGCCACCCGTCTCGCTGCGTCCTCAGGGAACACCCAGCAAAGGCAATCCCCATGAAGCGCTTCCTCCCGCTCGTCCTGCTTTCATCCGCAGTTGCGTTCGCCGAAGAGCCGCCGAAGCCGAAACGCGCCGCGCTTGGGCTTGAGTCGCACGCTGCGGCGCGGGAGGAAGAGGAACCGCTCGGCCTCGAAGAGGTGCTCGTGGACCGCGTGTGCGGCGTGGTGGTCGACAAGGTCGCCGAGGGCGGAGCGGCGGCCAAGGCGGGGATCAAGCCCGGCGACGTGATGCTGCAGTTCGGCGACCTGAAGCTTTTCACGAATGACGATCTCACCGACCAGGTCAAGGTCGCGAAGCCGGGGGCCGAGGTGAAAGTGCGGCTGAAGCGCGGGGACACGCTCAAGGAGGAGACGGTCGCCGTGACGCTGACCGCCGAGGACGGCGCAGCGTGGAGCGGCGTGCAGTGGACGTATGCCGGTCCCGAACAACTCGACGACGCCCTCGCTGAAGCGAAAAAGTCCGGCAAGAAAGTCCTCGTAGGCGCCAGCGGCGCGGAGACGTGATGAGCGACGGCTCATTTCGAGAGCGGTCCGCTCTGCGACACATTGAAGAATGAAGCCGTCGTGAAGGCGTCCGAAGCCTATGTCCGCATCCTGATCCGCCGGCCTCACGCCTACGCGTTCGTGAAGGGACATACCGGTGCCGAATTCCCCGGGCTCTCCGTGCTGAACGCCGAAGGCGATCTGGTTGCTACGGTGGGGGTGGGAGACAACGCCGCAGAGGTCGAAAAGGCGCTGACGGAGTCTGCCGGACAGTGATGTCCTTCGAAGTCGCCGCTCGCGTTCTTGACGCAGTTTCCCGCCGCGGGCTACTCTCGCCCTCCCGTCACTTTTCACCCCAAGGAGCCCTTCCATGTCCTCCGCCCTCGGCTACAACCGCGACCTCCTCGTCATGCCGTTCGACCACCGCGGCTCGTTCCTCGAAAAACTCTTCGGCATCAAGGGCCGACAGCCCACGCCCGAGGAGACGAAGGTCGTCGCTTCCTTCAAGGCGATCGTCTACGACGGCTTCAAAAAGGCGCTGACGCTGGGCGTGCCCAAGGACAAGAGCGCGATCCTGGTGGACGAGCAGTTCGGGGAAGCGTGCCTGCTGGACGCTCGAAAGAACGGGATTGCGGCGTGCATGCCGACGGAGAAGTCGGGGCAGGACGAGTTCGATTTCGAATACGGGAAGGAATACGGGGCGCACATCGAGAAGTTCGACCCGCTGCTGGTGAAGGTGCTGGTGCGTTACAACACGGGCGCGGACGCGACGATGAACACGCGGCAGGCGGCGCGGCTGAAGGAGTTGTCGGTGTACCTGAAGGAGCACCACCGCAAATTCATGTTCGAGCTCCTCGTGCCCGCGACGGAGGCGCAGCTGAAGGAATGCGGAGGAGACAAGGGGAAATACGACACGGAGAAGCGGCCCGCGCTGATGTGCGGGAGCATCGTGGCGCTTCAGCAGGCGGGGGTCGAGCCCGACGTCTGGAAGGTCGAGGGCGTCGAGAAGCCCGAGGACGCGAAGAAGGTGGCGGACGCGGCGCGGGCGGGCGGCCGTTCGGGAGTCGGCGTGATCGTGCTCGGGCGCGGCGAGAGCGCAGAGAAAGTGAAGGAGTGGCTGAAGGTGGGGGCAAAGGTGCCGGGCGTGATCGGGTTCGCGGTCGGCCGGACGGTGTTCTGGGACGCGCTGGTCGGGTTCAAGGAGAAGAAGCACGACCGGCAGGGGGCGGTGGACATGGTCGCGAAGAACTACAAGGGGTTCGTGGATTTGTGGATGGAGCACAGGAAATAAAAAAGGCAGGGGCCGGGGTAACGACGGGCAGGGGATTGGGAGGGGATCGGGATGGGGATGGGGATGGGGATCGGGCAACGACTCCCCGATTGAGCGGACTCATCCCGATCCCGATCCCAATCCCCCCCCATCCCATTCCCGTCTTTCCCGATCCCAGTCCGTCTTCCGGAGCATCACCATGTGCACCATGTGCGCCGCCATATCCAAACGCGACGGCTTCTTCATCGCCGAGTTGCCGCACCACGTCTGGCGGCTCGCTGAGGACCAGACCTGGCCGGGGTGGTCGATGCTGATCCACAAGAAGCACGTCACGGAGCTGTTCGAAATGTCTCCCGCGGAGCGCGCGGCCGCGATGGAGGAAGTTTCCGAGGCGGCTCGGATCCTGAAGAACACGTTCGGCGCGACAAAGATGAACATCGAGCTCCTGGGCAACCAGGAGCCGCATGTGCACTGGCACATCATCCCCCGGCGCACCGACGACCCGGCGTGGAACCGACCGATCTGGACCTTCGCGCACGCGCCGGTCAGGCTTTCGCCGAGGGAGCACGACGCCGTCGTCGCGCGCATCCGGCGAAAAATTCCCGCGCCGTCGGCCGCCGCGTCCTCGCCCCCGCAGGCGTGATAACCTGACGGCGTGGAACCTTCACCCGACCTGCAGACCATCCCCGGCTACCAGGTCCAGGGGAAGATCGCGACCGGCGGCTTCGCCGCGATCTTCAAGGCCGTCGACATGGAGACGTTCCAGGTCGTCGCCATCAAGATGCTTTACCCCGAGAAGGCCAAGAACCAGGCCTACGTCCACCGCTTCACGACCGAATCCCAGCTTCTCCTCAGCCTCCAGTCGCCGTGGATCGTCAAGGGGCTGAAGCGCGGCAACGTTCACGGTCTGCCCTACCTCGTGATGGAGTACGTCCCGTGCATTCCGCTTTCGCACCTGATCCAGCGCAACGGCACGCTGATCCCGCCGATCGCGCGGCGCGTGCTGATCGACACGGCGAAGGCGCTGGCGGTGCTGTCGGAGAAGGGGTTCGTGCACTGCGATCTCAAGCCGGACAATCTGCTCGTGACGGGGCACGACCAGGTGAAGCTGTGCGACCTCGGCCTCGCCGAGCCGATCGGCAACCAGTCGCGCGGGATGAGCGAAACGACGGCGGGGACTCCGGAGTTCATGTCCCCCGAGCAGGCGCTGGGCAAACTCGACCTCGACTTCCGCGCCGACGTCTACTCGATGGGAATCATCCTCTACCAGATGATCTTCGGCCGGTTGCCCTTCACAGGAAAACGCGAGGACGTGCTGCTCGCGCAGGTGAAAGAGCAGCCCTTCATCGACGACGTGACCTTCCACATTCCTGCGTGGGTGAAGGCCGTGCTCCCGCGCATGCTCGCGAAGGATCGCGAACGCCGCTTCCGCACCCCCGCCGAACTGCTCTGGGAGCTTGAGAATGCGCCGTGATCGGGGTGCGCGGTGAGAAGCGACACTTTCGTCTCGCGGGCGCAGCCTGGCGAATCGGCGCGATCGCGCGTCCGGCGGCTGCTGCACCAGCCGTGGTGCGAGCTCATGATCGTGGTGCTGATCATGGTGTCGAGCGCGATGGCGATGCTGGAAGTGAGCTGGCCGGAGCAGGGTGACGGCCTCAAGACGTTCCTCAAGATTGCCGGATACGCGATCTCCGGCCTTTTCCTGGGTGAGTTGAGCCTCCGGTGCTGGACGTACCGGAAGCGCTCGCGGTTCTTCGCGCGCTACTGGCTCGACATTGTCGCCTCTCTGCCGGTCCCCTTCGAAGCGCTCCGGTTTCTTCGGCTGCTGCGGTTGCTCCGGCTGCTTCGGGTCGGGACGATGCTCAGGCGGCGGTATGCGGCGGGGTCAGGCGGGGAATTCATCGTCATTTTCATCATTTCCGGGGTTGTCGTATTCGTCGCCGCGTCCGTGATGGCGGCCTTCGAAAGCAGCGTTTCGGGGCAGGGCAAGTACAAGGAGTTTGAGTATTCGTTCTGGTGGTCGCTTCTCTCCCTCGTATCAAATCAGCCGGCCGACAACGTCCCCGTAACGACCGCCGGCAGGATCATTTCCCTCGTCATCACCCTGACCGGTCTCTGCCTGTTCGCGATCGTCACCGGCACCGCGGCCGCCGTGATGTCGCAGAGGCTTCGTCGCTTGGAGGCAAACCCGATGGATCTGGAAGAGCTCGAGGACCACATCATCATCTGCGGCTGGGACCGGCGCGCTCCGCTTGTGATTGAGGAGCTGCAGCATTCTGCGGAGGAGAAGCACCGCGCGATCGTTGTGATCGGGGAACTCGAGGAGCTGCCACCGCTCAACTGGAAGATCGTGAACAGGGACCTGATCTACCTGGTAAAGGGAGACTTCACAAACGCGGAGCTGCTGGAGAAGGCGGGGATCCGGCGCGCCGCGAAGGCGATCATCGTCAGCGACAAGGGCCGGAACCGGAGCGACCAGGACCGCGACGCGCGGACAATCCTCGCGGCGCTGACGATTGAAAAGCTGAACAAGGAGATCTACACGTGCGCAGAATTGCTCAACCGCGAGCACGAAGCGCATCTCCGCATGGCGGGCGTGGAGGACGTGGTCTGTACCTCCGAGTACGGCGCCACGCTTCTCAGCTCGATGGCGATTCACAGCGGCATCAGCACGATCATCGGCGAGCTGTTGTCGGTCCAGTACGGAAACGAGTTCTTCAAGATCGCGTGTCCCGCATGGCTGGAAGGGAAGACTTTTGCGGAGGGCATTGCGGCGTTCACGAAAAAGGACGCGATCCTGATTGCTCTCGACAGGCCGATCGGCGGGAAGAGGCACGAGGTGACGTTGAATCCGGAGAAGGACTTCAAACTCCAGAAAGCGGATCTGCTGGTCGTGATCAGCCGGCTGAGACCGGACATCACGGCGCCCTGAGGATTGCCTGAATACGCGCCGTACCGTGTCCATCCGCGCCGGGCGGCGCTGCTCGCGGATGAGAAGCGCCTCCCGTGGGACCAGTGAATGCCACCGCCGAAATTTGACATCTACCTATCCATAGGTAGATTGACCGCATGCCCGGCACAGAAACCCGCGATGCTCTCCTCGACGCCGCGCAGGAATTCGCCCAGACCCTCGGCTACAACGCGTTCAGTTTCCTCGATCTCTCGAAGCGCGTCGGGGTGAAGACATCGAGCATCCACTACTGGTTTCCGACCAAGGGCGACCTTGGCCGCGAACTGATGAGCCGGTATCACGAGCGATTCATGGCCGCGCTGTCAAAGATCGACGCGCGCCGCTGGAATGCAAGGCGGAAGCTGCTCGCGTTCGCGGAGCTGTTCCGGGCGGCGCTCATGAAGGGCGACCGGATGTGCCTGTGCGGCATGCTCGCGACGGAATTCGCGACTCTTCCACCCGGAGTCCAGGCCGAGGTGAAAGCCTTCTTCGCCGGAGCTGAGAGGTGGCTGGCCGGGGTGCTGTGGGCGGGGCGCAAGTCAAAGGAACTGGAATTCGAGGGCAAGCCCGAAACGGCGGCGCGTGTGCTCTTTTCGTCGCTGGAGGGGGCGATGATGACCGCGCGAGCGTTCGGGGACGAGGAGAGGCTCGTGATGGCGGGGAAGTGGTTCGTCGATGCGGTGACGAGGTGAAGTTCCTGTTCTTTGCGTCCGTTAACCGGCCTACGCACAGATAGACAAGGAGGAGTCATGAAGCGATTTCCTGCTGGTGCGCTGATGGCGGCATTGGCGCTTCTTGCCTGCGGCTGTTCTTCCAATGAATCCGCTTCCGAAAAACCCGCGGCGAAAGCCGCTTTTGACCTCGAGGGGTGGCGGCTGATCGGCTGCTGCTGCGGTTCGCCCTGCCCGTGCCGGGTGAACAAGAAGCCGCTCCACTGTCACGGCTGCGACCACTCGGACGCGGTGCACATCGACAAGGGATATGCGGGGCATGTCGATTTCTCCGGGATGACCTGGGTGGTCGTGGGGCGCGGGTTCGGCCAGGACACGAAGGAGAACTGGGTGTACGTGTACGTCGCGGACACGGCGACGGAAGAGCAGTACAAGGCGCTGGGAGAGATGCTGACGGCGGACCTCAAATCCTGGGGGGACAAGGCGGCGCACCTCGCGGGGAAATTCGTGGGGATGCGAAAGGTGCCGCTCACGACGAAGCTGGACGCCGACGGCCGGGGGTGGACGGTGTCGATTCCGGGGATTCTGGAGCTCAAGACGCGCGCGATCGTGAATCCGGGGCGGACGGAGCCGGTCCGAAGCACCGGAGTCATGGATGCGTGGGGAGATTCGTTCACTCACTGCGAACCTGTGACGCATACGCTGACGGACAAGCTGACGGGCTATTCCTGGAACTTGTCGGGACGGCAGGCGAATTTCGCCGAGTTCCACCTGACGCCGGAGAAGAAGGCGGCTGGAGGTGGATGGGGGTGCTGGACGGCGAACGCGGAGTACGGCGACAAGGGGCCTTATGAAGAACAGCTGAAGGACGAACACAAGTAAGGAAGCCGTCGCCGGCGTTACCTGACTCGCCCCGCCAAACCGCGGGGCGAGTTCGTTTCCTGCTTGCGGGTTCAACGATCCGTCGCTCTCAGCACGTATAGTTCCGGTATGCAACACCCCCGCAGTCATCTCGCGATTTCCCTCCGTGCACTGGCCCTCGTGGCCGTCCTTCCTCTCGCCGCCTGCGCCGAGGATGCCGGCGAGTACCGCAACGAAGACCATGGGTTTCGGATCCGCAAACCCGAGGGCGGGTGGGAACTTGCCGTCGGCGCGCCTCACCCGGGGACGAATTTCACGCTCAAGGCGTGGCGAAAAGGCGCGACCGGGGAAGAGAGCGTCACGGTCTTCGTCACCGACCTGAAAGGAATCACCGGGGCCGCAGCGGCCTGTGACGCGGCAGAAGCCGCGCGGCGCGCGGACTCAAAATGCTCGGGGATCCGCCGCGGTACGCGCGAAGTCGCCGGCGAGGACGCGCCCTGGCTCGCGTTCGAATACGAGTCCGGCGGGCTCTCGTACACGCTGCGCCAGCACTACTTCGTGCGACACGACGCCCACTTCATCGTGCAGTGCGCCTCAACCGCGGCACGCTTCAAGGAGCTCGAGAAGGAATTCACGGCCGTCCTCGGAAGTTTCGAGTTCATCGAGCTGAAGGATCCCGAAGGCGCGATAGCGAAGACGCTGCTGAAGAAGGCCGCGGAGCGGTGCGGAAGCGAAATCGACTGGGCATCGTCGTGGAAACAGGCTGCCGCGCGGGCGAAAAAACAGAACCGGCTCGTTGTCGTCGTGGTCGAGCAGTACCGCGGGCTGAACATCGAGCGTTACGCGCCGTCGACGCTCTTCATGGACTCCGACGTCGTCGCGCTCATGAACTCCCGCTTCGTCGCGTTCCAGTGGAACGACCGCTGCGGCGCGCCGTTCGAGGATCCGGAAGTCTACGGGCTCGGGCCCTCAACGTTCGGGCAGGGCATTCTCTTCGCCGATGCCGAGGGGAAGATCGTGGCGAATGCGGTGTCCTACGACCCGTTCTACTTCGACGACTTCGCGCGCGGCGTTCTCCGGGACCATCCGGGAGAGGAGGCAGAGGACGAGGGCGACGCGGAAGAGCTGCTGCAACGAGGAGACCTCGATGCGGCCGCGGTACTTCTGGCCGCGCCAGAGTCCGCGGAGCAATGGAGGCTCCGGGCGTCCCTCCTGCGCAGACAGAGAAAAGGCGACGAAGCGCTCAAAGCGATCGCCGAGGCGCGGGCGAAAGGCGCGAAGAGCGTGGACCTGGACGAAGCGGTGATCCGCCTCCGCATGGGGAAATTTGCAGAAGCCGGGCGGTTGCTTGCGGGGAACGACGAGCCTGAAGCGGTCTTCTGGCACGCGCTGGCAAAGGGAATGCAGGTCGGGCTCGAGCCGGTCCGGGAAGAAGTCCTGAAACTCGCGAAGGACCACCCCGGCGACCGCTGGGCCTGGCGCGCGGCGGCGATGATGAGCGGGAAGGGGATGGGCTCGGGGCTCGATCGAGCGGTGTGGCACGAGGATGCTCGCGTCGCGGGATGCATGTCGTCGCCGCCGGCGCCGGGAGAAGACGCTGCAAGTGCAGAGCGCGACGCGGTCGCGTTCCTCCTCAAGACGCAGCTGCGAGACGGTTCGTGGCCGTCGCCGCACTCTCTTGCGGAGCCGAAGGGCGCGGCCGCGGTGGCCGTCGCGTCCATCGCCGGCTCCGGCCTGCTGCCGTTCCGGGAACGGAAGGACGTCGAGGCCGCGGTTCGGCGCGGGCAGAAGTTCGTCCTCGAAAACCCGCTCGTCTCGCATCCGGATCGCCTCTTCGATTACACAATCTGGGGCCAGGTTTTCTCCCTCCGCTTCCTCGCCGAGTGCGCCGCAGCCAAGTTCGGCGATGTCGGGGAGCTCGTTGAAGCGATGGATGAAATCGTCGCGGAATTGCGCCGCGGACGGTTCCCGGACGGCGGCTGGGCCTACTTCCGCGCCGAGGGAAGCGAAGGGACTTCGATCGGATTCGTGACCGCCGCTGCGGTCTGCGCGCTGAGAGAGGCCAAAGCTGCGGGTGCTGAAGTGCCTGCCAAACTCGTTTCCGGCGCTGTTGAAGTGGTCGCGTCCGCCAGGCAGCGCGGCGGGGCGTTCAATTACTTCCGTGGGGCGGGCGGGGATCCGGGTGGCCGGGAAGCGGAAGCGGCTCTTCGAAGCCCCTTGTATGCAATGGTCCTGAAACGCGCAGGGGAGGGGAAGGTGGAGGGCCTTCGCGAGTCGCTTGACCTCTACATGAGATTCCGGGAGCACAACCGCCGCGAGCGCGGCAAAAACCTGTGCCACACGTCGCCCGAAGGGCTTGCGTCCTACTATCTGATCTTCGGCTACTCGTTCGCGGCGGAAGCGCTTTCGGAATTGCCGGAGAAAGAGCGCGCCGGATACGCCGCGGCGCTGACCGAGGACGTTCTCGCAATGCGCACGGAGGACGGTGCGTTCTGCGACAACCCGAGCATCGGTCGGCACTATGGGGCGGGGATGGCTCTACGGGCAATCCGGCTGGCGCGGGTGGCGAAGTAGTCGCCGCCCCATGGGTCTGTTCCACTTCGTCGGTCGCATCTGGCGCCACCCGGCAAATCGGGGCCGGCGCTTCCGGACGCTGGCCCGGGCGACGTGGTGGGAACTGAGAGGGCGTCCGGTCACGGAGCAGAAGTTGTTCGGAGGGATGCGGATCCTGTGCCGGCCGGAAAGCGGAGTTGCCGGCGGACTCGTCCACTACAGCGGGCGGCCCGAGTACCACGAGATGGGCCTCGTCGCGCACCTGTTGCGCCCCGGAGACCGCTTCGTCGACGTCGGCGCGAACGCCGGCTATTACACAATTCTCGCCGCAAGCATTGTGGGTCCTTCCGGTTCCGTGGAATCGTTTGAACCTGGGCTGCCGGCGCTCGCCCGGCTGCGCGAGAATGTCGCGCTGAACGGTCTCGGCAATGTTCGTGTCCACGAGTGCGCGCTCTCCGACGCCTCCGGGCCGGCGCCGTTCGTGCACGACCGTGACACCGAGAACCGCCTCGCGACGCCCGCGGACGCAGGCGCTGTCACGGTGGCGGCTTCACGGCTCGACGAAGTGATCGGAGAAGCGCCCTGCGCGCTGGTGAAAATCGACGTCGAAGGCGCCGAGATGCGCGTCCTGCGGGGAGCGGAAGCCATGCTGGCCCGGAAAGCACCGCCCGTTTGGCTGATCGAAGTGGGGAAGAGGCTGGCGACTTTTGGCGCGACGGAGGAGGAGATGGCCTCGTGGCTGGCGGCCCGCGGCTACGACGCGGCGTTCTACGACGCGGATGCGCGGAACCTACGCTTTACCGGGCCACCGTGGACGGAGGGGAAAAACGTCGTAGCGGTCGCGCGAACGGAAAGGGAGCGGGTTTCCAGGCTCTTGAAGGATGTGCCCGTCCGCTGACTACCTCGGTTTGCCGCCCGGGCCTGGCCCCGGCCCGGGGCCCGGCCCCTTCGGCGGAGGCTGTCCAGGCGGAGGCTTCCCGGGCGGAGGTTTGTCCGGCGGCGGCTTGTCGGGCGGGCGGTCCGGCGGTTTCTCGATCACCTCCGGCTCAGCCACAGGACGCCAGCGCACGCTGAAAAAGTGCCCGCGCGTGGAGTCGATCTTGAATTTCGCGCAGCCCGACGTCGTCGGGTTCCACTTCTGCACCGCGAGCGGCCGGCCGTCGATGTTCGCCTCGATCCTGTCGCCGGTGTTCTTCATCCAGAGCCGGTGCCTGCCCGGGCCGCATTCGTCCTTCCCGAACCACGAGCCGCGCAGCCCCGCGGAAACCTGGCCGGCCTGATCGAGCAGGAACTCGACCTCGAACTCTACGCTCTTCCATGCCTTCGAGGTCAGCAGCTCTGACTGGTCGACGAGAATCGCGCCTTCGTCGAGTGCGACCGTGACTTTGTCTTTCTTGATGAAGTTGGAGAGAGTACGGCCGTCAAACAGCTCCGTCCAACCCTCGGGAGTCGGAGGGCGCGCCGGTCCGCGGCCGCCGGGGCGCGCGTCGATCCACGGCGCGGACGGTTCGTCGCCGACGGGGCCGGAGGCGAAGGTCTGCGAGAGAAAATTCCGGAACGAGACATCGCCGTCGGGTAGGCCGAGGGCGATACGGCCTTCCGACGGCGCCGGCGCGCCGAGCGGCTTGAGCGCGAGGACGCCGTCGATGCGCATGAAGAGGAAGCCCTCGATGGCGAGGGCGTCGGCCGTGCGCCATTCGCCCGGCCGGTCTGACGGCAGCAACCAGTCGAGCCCCGAGTCCCCGTTCGCGCGGGCGCGGAAACGGGCGGTCTTGCCGCTGTTCACGCAGTATTCGAACCGGAAGCGGAAATTGCGCGAGCCGTCGGAGCGTGCCTCGGTCATGGCCCCTGGCGATTTCGAAGCGCCGCGGAAACCGCGCGGAACCGGCTGCCACGTCCCGTCGCCCGGCCGTTCCCACTTCGCGAGCAGCGCTTCCGTCGAGCCGTCGACCGGAGGCGAGGTCCCGCGGCGCGCGTCGACGCTTCCCAGGTACGCGCGGTACGCCTGCCAGCGCTCCGCAGATGCCGCTTCGGCCCGGCCTCCGAGTTCAATCCGGTCGATTTCGAGGACGACGTCGCGGGTTGAAGCGACTCCGGTGGGGCCGGCGGCAAATTCGCTTCCGCGGTCTGCCGTGAGAGGCGCCTGTCCTGCGACGACGGCGGCGAAGTTCTTGTCGAGCAATCGAAGGTCGACTGTGAACGGCTGTCCAGGCCGAAGCGGCGAGATGCGACCGGACTTCAATTCGCGGCCGTCGGGGGCGCGCAGGGCAACTTCGCCGCCGCCGCGGATTTCGCAGGCGTAGCCATCGAGAAGAACGAGGAACGTGCGGTCCGCCGGGCTTGCGCCGACGAACTGGACGACGATCGACGCGGGCGTTTCCAGCTGCACGGGGAAACCGACCGTCGCGTTCACGAGGCGCAACTGGCCGTCCTCGACGCGTGCACCCCAGCCGGACTGGCCTTCCTCCGGTTTCTGCGCCGCTGCGATCCAGTCGCGAAGCTGCTCGGGGGCGCTGAAATCGTAGGTCCACTTTTGCGAAGCCCCGCTGCCGGCCGGCTCGACGGCGAAGGGGCGCGAGAGGTCCTCGCGTGGTCCCCCGGCGGACGAGGCCTCACGCAGCGCGTCGAGGAGCGCATTGACGCGAGCGATCCCCAGCGCCCGCGCCGTTTTTTCGTTTCGCGTCCGGGCTTCGTCGCGCTCCGCGGGCGTTTTCCCCAGGCGAGGCGAGTCCCAGAACGCCCAGAAAAGCGCGACCGACTCCGGCGCGGCCGCGGCGACGCGCACGAACTCCTCCGGGCGGACATCCTCGTAGACGACCATTCCGACCGAGCCGCTTTCGCTCGTGACTTTGATGCCCCGCTCAGACCACCCGGTCACCGTTACAGGCGGGTCGTTGCCCGCCGTCGCGATTTTAAGGTCCTTCGGATCCGTGAACGCGGCGCGAACGGCGTCGTGGAAGCGCTGAGTCGCCGCGCGCGCCCACTCGAGTTCCTTCAGCTCCGCCGGCGTCACCGACGCCACTGCACAGTCGAGGATCGCCCGCGCGCCTTCAAAATCGCGTGCGCGCAGTCGCGCGGAAATCGCGAGCCGGAGCCACGAGACGGCCGGCGCGAGGCCGTTGGCTTGCGGCGTGGCCGTCGCGGACTCCATCCGCCCGAGCGCATCCTTCGCCTTCAGGGCCAGATCGGGGATCCCGATCCGCGCGAGCCCGCGCCAGAGGTCGGCCGCTTCTTTCCGTTTCCCGGCGCTCTCCAGCAGCGCTGCTTCCCTTGCCGCGGCGTGAAAGTGATTCGTCGCCGCTTCCCGCACCTCGCGCAGTTTCGAGTTCCTGTGATCCTGGTCGATCGCCGCGGCCGGGCTCCAGGCCTCGAGCGCGGAGATCGCGCCCGCGAAGTCGTACCCGGGCGCCGCGGTCAGCCCCGCCACGCGCGACACCAGCCCCTCCCATTCCGATCCGCCCTTCAGCCCCGTCATCTCACGCCGGATCTTCTCTGCCTCCTCGGGCGTCGCCGCCTTCGCGAGCCGTGCCTCAAGGTCCCGGAGCTTTCCCTCGTAGGCAACGCGGTCGCGCGCGCTCTGCTCCTCGAACTCGATCGCGCGCCGGGCGGCCTTCTTCTTTTCCTCTTCGCGCTGCGTCTCGAGCTGGCGTTCGTTCGCGGCGGAATTCCTGATGATGACGGTGATGACGAGAAGCGCCAGCAGCCCGGCGCCCGCTCCCGCGACGAGCGCGGGACGGCGCTTCAGCCAGGTCGCGCTTTTCTCGAAGGCGCCCGAGCGGCGTGCTGCGATAGATTCGCCGCGCAGCCACCGCTCGATGTCGTCGGCCATCTCAGCGCCGGTCTGATAGCGGCGATCTTTCTGCTTCTGAAGCGCCTTGAGGCAGATCGTCTCGGCGTCGGCGGGGACGGCGTTGTTGCGGCGCGACGGGGGCGTGGGGTCTTCGTTCACGATGGCTGCGAGGAGTGCGAGGAGGTCCATGCCGTCGAAGGGCGGGCGCCCGGTCAGTCCTTCGTACAGCACCGCGCCCAGTGAATAGATGTCAGTCCGCGAATCGACCGCGCCGCCGCCGGTAGCCTGCTCCGGCGACATGTAGCTCGGCGTCCCCATCACGGCGCCGCTCATCGTGAGGCGCGTGTTCGACTCGACCTCGCGCGCGAGGCCGAAGTCCGTCAGGTAAGGAACGCCCGCGGGCGTGACGAGAATGTTCTGCGGCTTCACGTCGCGGTGGATCAGCCCCTGCCCGTGCGCGTAGTCGAGAGCGCGCGCGACGAGCGCGACGACCTGCATCAGGTCGCGCATCTGGATCCCGGACTTCACGCGCGCGTCGAGCGACCCGCCCTCGATGAAGTCCATCGTGAAGTACGCCTTCCCCGCGTCTTCGCCGAGTTCGTGGACGGCGACGATGTTGGGGTGGCGCAGCTTCGACACGAGGCGGGCTTCGCGCAGAAAACGCTGCCGCAGCTTGTCGTCGTCTCCGGCGAGCAGGACTTTCACCGCGACCGTCCGCCGCAGCTCCTCTTCGCGCCCGAGGTAGACGATTCCCATCCCGCCGCGGCCGAGCTCCCTGATCAGGTCGACTTTGCCGAGCCGCTGCGCGCGATTCGTCGCACTCGCGCGACTCGCCCCCGGGCCCGCTTCCGCAACCAGCCGTGCCAGCCCGGAATTCTGCGGCGGCGCGGAACGCTCTCCCGGGGAGCCGATCCCGATGTCGCCGAAGTCTCCGGACACCGGCCGCAATTCCCCCTGGCACTTGCCGCAGCGGTACTTCCGGCCGGGGACCATGGGGCCGATATTGAAGCGGGAGCCGCAGCCCTCGCACTCGCCGATCGTCTCGCCCGGCCCGAGTGGTTTGTCCTGGCGCATGGTGTTCCCTCGCGGCGGAGTATAGCAGGCTTGCCGACGACGTTTCCCCGGGAGAATAACGGAGGGGAAGTGGGGGAAATTGCCCGGGTTGCGGGAAAGGACGGAAAACGAAACATAGAGACCTGCCGTCAGGTTGCGCCGACCTGCCGGCGTGGACGCGGTGGTCCAGCGCCGCTGAACCACCTGTACGATCGCCGGCCGCGCTACCCTGGCGCGGCCGGCGGACGTCCGGCGGTCGCCCCGGTGTAGAGTACGGCTGCCCATGATCGCCGCCCCCGAACGCCGCGTCGTCGCGGTCCTCTTCTCCGACCTTTCCGGCTTCACGCGCCTCTCCGCCGGCCGCGACCCCGAAGAGGTTCGCGACCTCGTCGACGCTCTCTTCTCGCGCTTCCGCGTCGCCATCGAGTCGCTCGGCGGCACGGTCGACAAGTTCATCGGCGACGCCGTGATGGCGGTCTTCGGCGCGCCGGTCGCGCACGCCGACGACGCGGCGCGCGCCGCACGCGCGGGGCTCGTGCTTCAGAAGGAAACCGCTTCCTACAACGAAGAGCGCCGCCTTGACCTGCGCCTCCGAGTCGGGATCAATTTCGGGGAAGTTCTCTGGGGGAGCGTCGGCGGCGGGGCGCCGACGGCGATGGGGGACGCGGTGAACGTCGCGCAGCGGCTGGAAAGCGCGGCCGAGCCCGGGACCGTGCTGGTCTCCGCCGCGGTCGAGCGCCTCGCCCGCGCCCGCGTCCGCTTCCGCCCCCTGGGACCGATTTCGCTTCGCGGCATCCCGGAGACTGTTGAAGCGTTTGAAGCAATGGAGGCGATCGCCGGCGGGACGGACGTGCGCGATCCTGGGGACCGTCCCGCGCCGCTCGCCGGGCGGCGGGAAGAGCTCGACCGTCTGGGAGGGATCGTCCGCGAGGGCAGGGGAGTGGTGCTCGTCGAGGGGGAAGCGGGGGTGGGGAAGAGCCGGCTGCTGGCAGAGGCGCGGCGGCGCGCGCGCGAGGAGCGGCCCGAATCGTGGATTGCCGAGGGGCGCGCCCCGGAGGAAGTCCGCCTTCCGCTCGCGCCGTTCGGCGAGATCCTGAGGGCGACGGCAGTCATTCCTCTGACGGGCGGGGATGAAGCCTCCGGCCTGGCGTCCTGGCTCGAGCGCGACCTCGGCTCGGGCGACGCGATGGAGCGGGAGAACGCGGCCCAGCTCATCGTGCTCTCGCTCGGGTACTCGCTTCCCCAGGCTCGCGTGCGCGGGATCGACGCCGAACGACGCAAGTCGGAGGCCTTCGCGGCGTGGGAGCGGTGGATCTCCGGCCGCTGCGCACGCGCTCCCGCGCTTCTGTGCCTCGAAGACCTGCACGCGGCCGATCCCGCGACGCTTGAACTTCTCGAGCTTCTCGCTCGCCGCGCGCCGCCGGGGCTCGCTCTTCTCGCCGCCTCGCGCCCTCTTCCCGCAGGCGCCCTTCCCTCGTTCCCGCGACTCGCGCTCGGAGACCTGCCGGAGGCGGAGGCGGCGGTCCTCGCGGAGTCCGTCCTCAGGGCGCGGCTCTCCGGCGAGCTTCGCGCCTGGCTCCTTCAGTCCTCGGGCGGCCATCCGTTCTACCTGGAGGAACTCGCCCGCCACCTGCGCGACACCGGGCAGGTCGAGGGCGATCCGGCGCGGCTGCGCGGCGCGCCCGACCGGCCCGACGGCCTTCTGGGGCTGCTGGTCTCCCGTCTCGACGCGTTTCCGGCGGCGCACAAGGAAGTGCTGAAGGCCGCGAGCGTGGTCGGCCGCGCCTTCTGGCCCGGAATCCTCGAAGGCCTCGTGGGGACTTCCGTGGAAGAAGCGATCCGGGAGGCCGCGCGCCGCGGCCTCGTGGAGCCCGCCGCCGCTTCCGCCCTCCCCGGAGAACGCGAGTACGTCTTCCGGCACGCGCTGCTGCGCGAAGCCGCCTACCGCCTGCTGCCGAAGAAGGAGCGCCAGCGCCTGCACGCCGCGGCAGCCCGCCGTCTGGCGGCAACGGTTGCGGGAGGCCGCCGCGTCCGCGCGATGGCGGCCGCGCAGTGGGAGGCCGCAGG
>WSZJ01000066.1 GCA_009773755.1 Planctomycetota bacterium
CGCGCAGCTCGCGTCGCTCGCGCCGCCGACCGGCGCTTTCCCCGCGAAGTTCGCCGCCGGCTCGGCCTCATCCGTCGCAATCCCGCCGTGGGAGGAGGCCAAGTGGTTCTCCGTCCCCTAGGAAAGACTGGCCTCCGCGTCGCGCCCATCGGCCTCGGCACCGTGAAATTCGGCCGCAACTTCGGCGTGAAGTACCCGAAGGAATTTGAGCTTCCGACCGACGCCGAAGTCGCCGCGCTCCTCTCCCGCGCGCTCGAGCTAGGCGTGAATCTCTTCGACACGGCCCCGGCCTACGGTTCGAGCGAGGTGCGCCTCGCGCCGTTCGTGAAGGCACATCGCAACGAAATCGTGCTCGCGACCAAGTGCGGCGAAACGTTTGCGAAGCAGTCCTCGAAGTGGGATTTCCGCCGCGCGTCGCTGGAAGAGCAGATCGCCCAGAGCCTGAAGCGGCTCGGCACCGACCATGTCGACCTTCTCCTCATCCACTCGGACGGGAGGGACGAGGAGATCCTGACGAAGACCGATGCGGTAGCGACGCTTCTAGACGCGAAAGAACGAGGCCAGGCGCGCGCCGTAGGCCTCTCGGCGAAGACCGAAGCCGGGATCCGCGGCTGCATCGGCCTCCTCGACGCAGTCATGGCGCCCTTCAACCAATCGGACCGGTCTCTCGGCCCCGCGCTCGAGTCCGCGCACAAGTCGGGGCTCGGAGTGCTCGCGATCAAAGCCGTCCAGCAGGGAAGGGCCCTCGATCCCGCGACGGCCGTCGCCTTCGTGGCAGGCCAGCCCTTCGTGGACGCCGTAGTCCTGGGCACGCTGAACCCCGACCACCTCTCGGCGGCCGTGAAGGCAGTCGAACGATGACTCCGCATCCACGACACTCGCAACCCGCAACCCGCAACGCGCAACTGCATCGGGTTTTCCCCTCGCCAACCGTCGCGACTTCCGTTTTCATGTCGCCGCAATGATCACCCGCCACACCGAACTTCTGCGTTCCTTCGGCCGTCCGCGCATTCTCGTCGCCGGCGACCTTCTCCTCGACCGCTACCTCTGGGGAAAAGTCGAGCGCATCTCGCCCGAGGGCCCGATCCCGATCCTGCACGTCCAGCGCGAGGAAGAACGCCCCGGCGGCGCGGCCAACGTCGCGAAGAATCTCGTCGCGCTCGGCGCCGAGGCCGCGTGCGCCGGCTCGGTCGGGAACGACGCGGCGGGGAAGCGGCTGCTGGAAGTAATGAAGGCCGACGGAATCGACGCGAGCGCGGTCGTCACCGACACTTCCAAGCCTACGCCGATCAAAACCCGCTGCATCGGCGGCGCGCAACAGATGCTCCGCGTCGACCGCGAAAAGACGAGCGCGCTGGCGAAAGACGCGGAGCGCGACCTCGTGCGCCGGCTCGAGAAGCAGGTTGCGAAGGCCGACCTCGTGATCCTCAGCGACTACAACAAGGGCGCGCTCACGCCGGCCGTTCTGGAAGCGGTCATGGCCGCAGCGAAAAGGCACGCGAAGCCGGTCCTCGTCGGCCCCAAGGGAGCGGACTTCTCGAAGTACCGCGGCTGCTCCGCCATCGCGCCCAACCTCAAGGAACTTGCGCTCGCGACCGGGATGCCTGTCAGCAACGACGCCGAGATCGCCGCGGCCGCCGTGACCCTGCTCAAGGACCTCGCCTGCGACTTCATCCTCGTCACCCGCGGCTCGCAAGGCATGTCCCTCTTCCGCCACGGCCGCGCGCCCCTTCACGTCCACGCCCGCCCGCGCCAGGTCTACGACGTCGCGGGCGCCGGCGACACGTCGGTCGCAACGCTCGGGCTCGCGCTGGCCTGCGGCGCCGCTTCCGACGACGCCGTGCGCCTCGCGAACGCGGCTGGCGGAATCGCGGTGACGAAAGTCGGCGTCGCGACGGTGACGCGGAAGGAAATCCAGGACGACCTCGCGGAAGAGCACGAGCTGCGCCCCGCGAAGATCCGGACGGTTTCGGATTTGCTTCCGCGGCTGAAGGAGCACCGCGACCGGCAGGAAACGGTGGCCTTCACGAACGGCTGCTTCGACGTGCTGCATGTCGGTCACCTGCGGACGCTGCGGTTCGCGAGGGCCCAAGGCGACGTGCTCGTCGTCGCGATCAACAGCGACGCGAGCGTGAAGCGGCTGAAAGGGAAGGACCGGCCGATCGTGCCGCAGGGCGAGCGGGCCCAGGTGCTGGCGGCGCTGGAAGACGTGGATTACGTCGTCGTGTTCGAGCAGGACACGCCGGTGGAGCTGCTGAAGAAGCTGAAGCCGAACGTGCTGGTGAAGGGCGGGGACTACAAGCCGGGGCAGGTGGTCGGTGCGGATGTCGTGAAGGCGTGGGGCGGGCGGGTCGCGGTCGCGCCGCTGGCAAAAGGGGTATCGACGACGGAGATGGTGAAGAAGATCAGGAAGAAGTCCTGAGCGGCGGTGCATCCGTGCAGAAACTCCGCGTAATCCATGAGTGGTCATCAATCTCCATCCAGATTCTCGCAACCTGCGGTTGTGTCGTGAGGGGATGGAGTTGGATTCAGATTTCTGGATGACGCGGAACTGCGGCGTCCTGCAGCCTCACTCTCTTCCATTCCTTCCCTCTGCACCTTCGGTTAGGTTTACCCGGACACCCATGCCCAAACTCCCCCGCAAGCCCGAGCTCGCCACGACGCTGTTCCTCACCCCCGGCATGCTCCGCGTCCGCAAGCTCGCCGAGGCGCACCTCAAAGCCACGATCGCCGCGAAATCCGAAGTCCTCCATACCCTGCTCGACGAAATCGCCCGCCTGGTCTCGACCGTGCGCGAAGCCTCCGAAAAAGGCGCGACCATCTTCTTCTGCGGCAACGGCGGAAGCGCCGCCGACGCGCAGCACTGGGCGACCGAGCTCGTCGTCCGCTACGTCCGCCACCGCCCCGCGATCGCCGCGGTCGCCCTCACGACCGACACGTCCACGCTTACGGCCGCTGCCAACGATCTCGGTTACGACAAGGTCTTCTCCCGGCAAGTCGAGGCCCTGGTCAAACCGAAGGACCTCCTCGTCTGCATCTCGACCTCCGGCAACTCGAAAAATGTCCTCGCCGCTGCAAAGACCGCTTCAGCTCTCGGCGCCCGCACGGTCGGCCTGACGGGCGACGACGGCGGGGAGCTCGCCGACGTCGTGGACATCTGCCTGCGCGTGCCGTCGAAGGAAACCGCGATCGTGCAGGAGTGCCACGAGTCGATCGGCCACATCCTCTGCGCGGCGTTCGAGGAACGATAGGCGCCCGTGAAGCCTCCGCGCCTCCGGCCGGGCGACCTGATCGCGGTCGTGTGCCCGTCGTCCGCGCCCTCGATGCCGGCGCTGCGGCGCGGAGTGCGTGAGATCGAGAAGCGCGGGTACCGCGTCTTGCTCGGAAAACACGTCGCGGAAAAATGCGATCACCTCGCCGGCCGCGACATCGACCGGCTCACGGACCTCAACGAGGCCTTCCGCAATCCCGCGATCAAGGCCATCTTCTGCGCCCGCGGAGGCGCCGGCGCGACGCGCCTCCTCGACCGCCTCGACTACGCCGCAATCCGCCGTTTCCCGAAGATCTTCGTCGGCTACTCCGACCTGACGGCACCGCAGCTCGCGATCTTCCACAAGACCGGCCTCGTCACCTTCTCCGGACCCATGGTAGCGACCGACTTCGACGGCGGATTGCGCCCCTTCACGGCCCGCCATTTCTGGCCGCTCGTAGAACTCCCCGCGCCCCCGCAGTTTTGCTTCAAGAAGCCGCTCGAGTTCCTCGGCGACCGTCCCGCCCAAGGCCCGCTCCTCGGAGGCACTCTGTCCGTCCTCCAGACCATCCTCGGCACGCCCTACGCCCCCTCCTTCGACGGAGCGCTCCTCGTCCTCGAGGACATCGGCGAAAAAGTCCATCGCGTCGACCGCATGCTCGCCCAGCTCCGCCTCGCCGGCGTCTGGGACCGCATCGCCGGCGCCGTGTTCGCAACCTGGACCGATTGCAAGCCGCGCCCCGCGCTGGAGCGGACGTTGCGGCACTACGCGAAATTGCTGAAAGGCCGCCCCGCGGTCTTCGGAGTGCCGTACGGGCATGTGGACGACAAAGTGACGCTGCCGATGGGCGTCATGGCCCGGGTTGATCCCGTGAAGAGAGAGATCGCCATGCTCGAGGGTGCCGTCGAGTAGGCCCGGCTTTCTCTGGTGTCCGAAGGTTCGGTTGGAGTACCAGCTCAGGCGGGGGCGGTCGAAACGTGCTGCTTATCTCCGCTCCTGCACCACGCTCATGGCCTGACATACGTCGCGAAGCGCCTTTTTCGCCGCGACGTATTTCGGATCGATGCGCAATGCTCGCGAGAAACACGCCGCCGCCTCTGAGTACTTGCGCCGAGCGCGCAGGCATAGACCGACGTTCAGCCAGGCTTCGTCCACATCGCCGTGCCCGCACTGCGTGGCTCTTCGGTGACTACGCTCACCCTCTCGCAGGCGGCCCATTCGTACCAGCATGCAGCCTTTGTAAACCCAGTTCCTTGTGTCGTCAGGTTCCAGGCGTGTGCACCGCTGGAAGCAGCGAAGCGCTTCCGCAAAGCAACCTCGCTCTTCAAGGAGTTTGCCAAGTTGCCTCCACCCCAGAGGCCGGTTGGCCGCCCCGGTGAGCCGTCGAAGAATTCGCTCGGCGGCATCGTATTGTCCGACGTGGTCCAGGCATTCCGCGAAGATCATTTCCAGCGGCGGTCCAAGCGGAGCGATCTTTCGTGCCGAATCCATGAGTTCGATGGCGGTCGCGCAATTGCTTCGGTCCCATTCCCGAATGGCCTTCTTGTATAGACGTCGTGCAGAGTCCTTCATTCTGAAGGCGCGAAGCTTCGTGCCTACCTGAAGCGGGGCTCGGGTACCCAATTATCCCTCCTTACGCGACAGGCCCAGGAGGACCTTTGCCTGGCCGCGGATCAATCCCAGTCGTTCGCTGAGTTCTACGAGGGCCTGCAGATACTGGCGCTCATCGTCCGACAACCCGCCTTCGTTGTTCCTCTCCATGAGATCGCGCAGTTTCCCCTGCGTTACGGTGGGAAACTCAAGATTGGCGATCTCTTCGATGTATTTGAAAGGCGCCTGAATCGTCTGCGACATGCCGCTCTCTCCGAATGAGTCCTGCCGGTACCAGCATACCGGAAGGTCTGCGCCGCGGAGATTGGCAGTGGACGGTTCCCCGGGCGGCGAGCCGGCGCTTGCGGCACCAATGTGAATCAAATATGATTCACATATGCTCAAGGCCAGCATTCGCGATCTGCGCACCCGGTTTCCCCATGTCCGCGCGCTGATCGAGCGCGAGGGCGAGGTCGTCATCACGGATCGAGGGAGAGCGATCATGATCCTGAGGCCGGTTGAATCGGTTTCCGGCCGTCCTCGCGGATCCGTGGATTACTTTGCCCGCCTGCGCCGGCGTCAACCGGCATCGATCGGCCGGGCCGCGCGGCGCGCCCTTGAGGAGGCGGATCGTGGCGAACGCTGACCGGACGTACGTGGACCCGAGCGCGCTCCGCAGCCTCTATCTTCACGACGACCGGTCGCGCCGCTTCTGCGACTGGCGGCGCCGGACCGGCGGCGCGTTGCTGCTGACCCGGCACGGCTATGGCGAATTGGTCAATTCGGTCGCTCTCGCCGTCTTCCGCCGAGTTGTCCCGCGCGCGACGGCACAGGCGGCGATGGACGACATGGACCAGGACGTCGCCGAAGGTCGGCTGCGCCTCGTGGATCTCCTCTGGCGCCGGACGCTCGACCGCGCCGTGATGTTGAGCAAAGCCCACACGCCCGACCTCGGCACGCGGACCCTGGACGTATTGCACGTCGCCGCCGCGCTCGTCCTGGAGATGACGACCTTTGTCACATACGACGAACGGCAGGCGAGACTGGCCCGTGCAGTGCGCCTGCGCGTCCTGCGACCCTGAGGAAGCCGCTCCGAAATAGGTGGCGCACGCTCTCCCGGCTCGCCAACATCCGCCGCTTCCGATCCGTACCTTCTGCACATTCTCCGGAGGTCTCATGACCCGATACGCCATCGCCGCCGCCGTGCTTCTGTCCGCCCTCGCCGCCCGAGCTGAGGAAGCCGCGCCGGAACGCACCGCGCAGATCCTCGGGATCGAAGAGTACCGGATGCCGAACGGGTTGCGCGTCGTGCTGTTTCCGGATTCGACGAAGCCGAAGGTCACCGTGAACCTCACGGTTCTTGTCGGCTCCGTGCACGAGGGCGCGGGGGAGATGGGGATGGCGCACGTGTTCGAGCATGTCCTCTTCCACGCCGTCGAAGGAACGCCGGACATCGCCGGGAAGCTCAAGGAGCTCGGCGCGGACTACAACGGCACGACGTGGTTCGACCGCACGAACTTCTTCGAGACGGTCCCCGCCACCGACGAAAATCTGGAAGTCGCGATCAAGCTCGAGGCCGGACGGCTCGGCGGCGCGATCCTCAATGCGGACGACCTGGAGAAGGAAGGCAAGATCGTCGAGAGCGAGTTCGACATCGGCTCTTCGAATCCACAGCGCCTCGTCCTGATGGGAATGTTCGGCGCCATGTACGATTTCCACGCGTACTCGCGCGAGCCGATCGGCACCATCGAGGACTTCAAGTCGCTCCGGATCGAGAACATCCTCCCCTTCTACAAGAAGTACTACCGCCCCGACAACGCCGTGCTCTTCGTGACCGGGAAATTCGAAATCGCGAAGGCCCTCGAGCTCGTCAAGAAGCACTTCGGCCCCCTCAAGGGCTCCGGCGAAACGCGCCCGGGGTACACGACGCGCGAACCGGCCTCGACGGGCGAGCGCCGCTACACCGTCCGCAAGCCGGGCGAAGCGCACGTCGTCCTCGCAGGGTACCGCGTCCCCGGCTCGTCCCACGCCGACGCCGCGATCGCCGACGTCTTCGCCCAGATGCTCGCTTCAGGAACTTCCGGCCCGCTCTACGAAGCCGTCGTCGGCAAAGGCCTCGCGGGCAGCATCTCCGCAGGCACCATCAGCCTGCGTTACGCCTCGCCGTTCTTCGTGATGGCCAGCGTCCCGAAGGACAAGAACGCCGACGCGGCCGAGGCGGCGATCATCGACATGCTCGAGCACAAGGCGTCTTCCCTCGACGACGACGATCTCGAGCGCGCGCAGAGCGAGATGGAGAAGGGGTTCGACGACCTGTTCAACAACCCGCAGTCGCTCGCGTTCGCGCTGAGCGAGGCGGAGTCGTGGGGGTCGTGGAAGCTGCTGCTCGCGAGGCGCGAGCAGACGAAGAACGTGACGATCGAGGAGATCCACGAGTTCGCGGAGAAGTACATCCGCCTCGAGAACCGCGTCGTGGGGCGGTTCATGCCGGATTCGGAAGCGGTCGGCGTGAAGATCGCTCCGGAACCCGCGCTGTCGAAGTACGACATGCTGCTGTCGAAGCTGCCGAAGACGTCGAAGACGGTGAAGGAATTCGACTACTCCGCGGCCAACGTGGCGTCGAAACTCCAGTGGCTCGACATCGGCCCGGTCAAGGTCGGGATGGTCCGCAAGGAGACGAAAGGCGACCGCGTGTACGCGCAGTTCACGATGCCCCTTGCGGGGCGGAAGGTCGTCTACCCGACTGCGGTGGCGGGTGAAGCTCTCTCTGAGCTGATGGTCGAGAAAACCGCTTCTCTGTCGAAGGACGCGCTGAAGTCGAAGCTCGCCGGGATGATGACGGAGATCAACATCGGCATCTCGATCGACGGCGCCGCGATCTCCATCACTACGACGAAGGCGTCCTTCGCGGAAGCGCTGAAAATCGCGCGCGAAATGCTGCGATCGCCGGTGATCGACGAGGAAGCCCTTCAGGATTATGTCCGTCGCACGAAGGACCAGATCAAGGCGTCGCGCGACGAGCCGCAGGTGATCATGCAGCAGACGATTCCCGAGATGCTCCTGCCGGCAGGCGACCCGCGCCGGCCGCGCACGTTCGATGAGCTCATCGCCGAGCTGGACAAGCTGACGGTCGAGGCCGTTCTCGGCTTCCACAAGGAATTCCTGGGCGCGGAGGGAATGATCGGCGGCGTCGTCGGGGACGTGGATCCAAAGGACGTCGAGGCGCTCTTCAAGCCGATCCTCGCCGACTGGAAGGCCGCGAAGCCCGGTGTCAACGAGCCGAACGAGGGGATCGACAAGCTCCTGTCCACGGAGGCGCACGTCGAGACGCCCGGCAAGCCCAGCGCGATCAGCGTCATGATCCAGCCGATCCGCCTCAGCATCGGCTCGCCGGACTACTCGGCAGTCCAGGCTGCGGCCTCGGCGCTGTTCCAGGATGCGATGGCCTCGCGCATTCCGAAAAAGGTGCGCGTCGAGAAGGCGCTCAGCTACATGACCGGCGGCATGGTCGTCGCCGATCTCAAGGGCGACTTCGGCATGGTCCTCCTCTTCACCGCCACGAAGCCCGAAAACGCGGCCAAGGCGCTCGAGCTCATCCGCTCGGAGCTGGCGGAAGCGCTGAAGTCCGGCATCACGGAGGACGAGCTGGCCGCGTACAAGAAGGGGCATGCGAACGAAGTCGCCCAGTCGAGGGCCGACGACGGCCGGCTCGCCGGCTCGATCGTGGCGCTCAAGGTCGCGGGGAAGGACTTCAGTCTCTGGACGAAGCTCGACGAGGCGTCCGCGAAGCTCACGCTGGATGACGTGAACGCGGCGCTCCGGAAATATGTCGATCCTTCGAAGATGGGGACGATTCAGATCGGCGATTTCGAGGGGAAGAAGAAAAAGAAAGAGCCTAAGGAGTAGCTACTTCCCCGGGGCCTTAATCCGCGCGACTTGCTCGAAGGGCACTTCCGTCGGTTTCGTCCCGTCCTCCCATTTCACCGTGCACCCTTTCGCCGTCTTCGAGAGAACTTTCCCCGGGTACATGCGCGGCTTACCGCCCCAGCAGGCGAGGACGCGCTCGCCGGCCTGGACTTCGGAGGCCTTGGCGAGCGGGACGAGGTCGGCGGCCGTGAGCGCGCCCTTGTCGCCGTCGGCGTAGGTCACTGCGTGGACGCCGTCGACGACCGAAGTCACCGTGGCGAGAAACCACTCTTTTCTCCAGCGGGCCGCGACGGCGTCTCCCTTGACGAAGTCCCGCGGGGCGAGCGCGGCGAACTCGGGCGGCTTCGGCTTCGTCGCCGCCGTGGGTGGGCGGGTCTTGTTCTCGGTCACCCACTCATCGTCATCGCCGTCTTCGCCCTCGTAGTGAACGTAGTAGAAAACGTCCTCCTCGGATTTCGTGACCGTCGCGAGGAACCACTGGTCCTTCCGCCACTCGACCTCGTAGCGCTCGCCCACCTTCAGCTTCGTCCGCGCAATCGCGCGCAGCTTCTCCGGGCCCACCCACTCGTCCCATTTCGGGTCCCACCCGAGATAGTGCACGCGGTATTTCCCGTCCTTCGCCGCAAGGATCTGCGACACATACCACTTTCCTTCCTGGTCGCAGGCCTCGAGGAAGTCGAAGACCTGCCGCTCCCCCTCGACCTTCGCCGGCGCCGGTTTGTCGGCCGCCACCGCGCTCAACACGAAGCCCTCTTCGAAACTCGAGCCCCGCTTCCCACGACAAAGCTGATTCTCCCGGTACAACATCTCGTCGTGCGCGAAACGGTCGGTCTCGCCGAAGGTGATTTTGCCGTCCCGGTCGCGATCCACCGCGCCGTTCCCCGCAAGCGACGTGATGACCGCTTCCGTGAATGTCCAATGCTCCGTCGACGCGTTCGACGCCGTGGCCGAAGCGAGGCACGCCGCGCGGACGCCGGACTTTCCTTCGAAGCGATCGACGACCGTGCCGAGCGCGCCCGAGTGGCAGCAGTCGCCGATCAGCAGCAGCCGCTCGCCCTTCCACTCCTTGTCGAAGATCGGGAAGAGTTCATCGACGTCCATCGCGGTCGAGTAGTCCTTGAGGTCCACGTCGTAGCAGGCGAGCCAGGTTTTGTCCTTCCGGCTCAGCCCGTGCCCCTGGAAGTAGAAGATGAAGGTGCTGCCTTCGCCCGCCCGCCCGGCCAGCGCGTGGAGCTCCTTGCGCATCGCCGCCAGCGTCGCGTCCTTGTCCTTCAGAAACACGATGTTCGCCGCCGGCACGCCGCAGGCCTTGAGCTGCGCGACGAGCGCCTCGTCCCGCCGCGCGTCCTTGAATGGGGCCAGCCCCTTGTCCGGCCACTCGATGACGCTCGCGACCAGCACCCAGGTATTCGAGGGATTCCAGATGGGAGCTTCCTCCGCACCGAGAAGCGAAGACATCGCGAGAGCGGCCACTAGAGCGCTGAACATTTTCATCGATGTCTCCCTGGCGGTCATTTCTTCCGAGGTGGAGACTTTTCCACCATCGGCCCTATGTAGGACGTCGCCGCGACCACATCATCAAACCACTTCTTGTTTTCGCGCACCGTGTTGCTGCCGATATGGAGCTCGATACCGAAGCGGTCGATCTTCAGATTCTCGACGTCGCGCAGGCGCAGGTTCGGAAAGTCCGCGATCAACTTGCCATCGATCCAGCACGCAATCCGTCCGTCGCGCTTGCCGACCGTATTCGCCTTCAGCATGAACTCGTGACAGTACCAGCGGTCGAGTTCCGGTATGACGTCCTTGCGCTCGACGAACTTCTTTCCGAACGTCTTCGCGCCCGACCGTTCGTACGAATTCGGAAGCACCGTGCCCGAGGGAAAGAAATGATCGCCGAAACGGTCCTTCTGCTCCGGGTGGTAGCAGTACACGTTCCAGTCACCCGGCGACTTCTTCTCTTTCTCGCCGCGCCAGTTCTCAAAGCAGGCGAGGAACTTGTTCTTCCCGTCCGCCGGCACGCCCGGCGTCGCGCGCCCGTTGTCGAAATAGTGCGCGCAGATCGTCGAGCCGTTGTGGCTCGACCCGACCTGGTCGAACCCCTTCTCGAATTTCGAGTAGTAGCGGAGGAAGAGGACCTCCTTCTCATCCTTGATCTTCTTTGCGACCGCGTTGCTGAGTTCTTCCGCCTGCTTCGGCACCGTGAACTCGAGCGCCTTCCTTCCGCCGTGCCGATTCTCCGGCTCCTCCGCGATCCGGATGCATCGTTCCTGAAATACGCCGGCGTCCCACTTCGTGTTCAGCTCGGAAGCCTTGGTTACCTCCTCGAACCCGTCGTGAAAGACCACGGCCGGATCCTTCGCGATTCCCGTGTCGTCCGGGTACTTCGCGGCAATCCCAGTGTTCCCCGTGGGCAATGGAGTAAGCGCGGCTTCTTCGGCGTGAGCAACGGACATGCACACCGAAGCGGTAACGACGGCAAGGAAACCGGTGAATGGTCTCACTCTGCCGTCCATTTCCGACGCTCGGCGTCCCAAGCGTAGTTTCCGACGCCGGATGCCCAGGCTGCCCACCGGTCGTCGTTGTCCGCTTCCGGAACGCCCTCAACGAATTCGCGCACCATCGCCGCCCGCCGCCGATCGAGAAGATCTCCCCTGGCCCGTTTGAGAATGACGTCGAACCCCGCGCGCCGGCCGCGGCGGGCGAGCGCGATGGCGATGTCAATTCGATCCGGGCCATCGGCGGCGGAGTCGAGCCACTTCTCGGCCATCTCAAGACCTGCATTTCCCGGAAGCCGGGCGAGGGCCAGGATCGCCGCGTTCGTCACACGGCGATCCTGTTCCGGTTTCAGGAGGGAAGTGCAGACCGTGAATCCCAGATCGCCGTAGACGGCCGCCAGCACCCGGATGGCCCGCGCGCGAGTCGCTGACTCCGCCTCTCCGTCCAGCGCCAGCGACTCGAGGTCTCCGGCGTTCCAGATACTCGCCAGGTCAGCAGGGTCGTTCACATCTCCCAGGGCCGTCAGGACAAGAGGCAGCGCCTCCCGGGGCGCCGGGACACCTGCGCGGTGCATCGCGTGAGCGACGAGGGAAGGCGCGGAATTGAAAAGTTTCCAGGCATCTTTGGGGATCCGATCAGGCCAGCGACGCAGCTCGCTGAGCGCCGCGAGCCGGTGCGATGCGTTGTCGCCTTCGTAGATCGTCAGAAACACTTCGGCGCCCGCATTGGAAGTCAGGCGATTCTGCTCCCATACAAAGTGGCCGGAGTTGATCGCTATCCATTCGAGAGCCGGGAGAAGACCCGAGGGCGACCTGTCGCCCGAAGCGGAGAATGCGAAGACTTCAGGGAGAAGCATCAGGAACGCGTCACACGCGAGGTTGCCAGCCTGCATCCGGAGTCCCCAGGAGCTGATCCGTTCTCCCAGGAAACTCCCATTTCCTGCGCGCAGAAATTCGCGGGCGACTTCGTTGGCGTCCGCTCCCAGCACGGAATACCCGCGCTGTTTCAATCCCTGAAGACGCAGCTGCGTGACCGAGCAATCCGAGTGAAGGTCCAGGAACGCGCGCCAGGCGGCGGCATCCGCGCCGATGTCCGCCAGGGTGTATCCCCGAAGCCACAACATGCCGAGCGCGCGCACATCATCGGCCCGGAGCGCGAAACGGGACTCATCCCCCTTTGCCACTTCCTCCGGTCTCGTGAGCCAGCACAAGAATACCGAACGGGGGGAAGGGGACGATTCCTTGAGACTCTCGAGCGCCAGGTGCCCCGAGCGCGTCAGCAACAACCATTCGCGTGCCACGGCCAGGGTCTTTTCTTCCAGGACATCGACAATCTCCAGCAAGGTCTCCCGCACCGCAGCGTTCGCCGGATTCTCGGCGTCGGCGCGCAGGCGCGGCGCCGCCAGGTCGTCGAGGGCGAGGAGTTCTTCCCGCGCTGCGGCGCTGACAGACGGATCCGGATCCGCCAGGCGTTGCGCGGGGCCGCGTGCTGCCGGCTTAACCGGCTCGGAGGAGTCGGGCTCCTTCTCAGTCGCACAGCCGGCGACCAGCAGGAGCGCGATCAATAACTTGAGTCTCACCTGCGGCCCTCGCGAGTTGGCACTGTCGCTGCATGGTAGCCATTCGAGTCATTCGTCGGATTCACGAATCGAGTCCAGCCTGGCAAGCAGCTCAGCTCTTCGACCGCTTCCCCCGCGACCCCGCGATCGCCAGCAGCAGCACCGCTCCCAGCACCGCCACGCCGAAGCTCCGAAGGCTCCACGAGAAGTGCACTTCCCGCCCGCCGATCACCTCGAGCAGCAGCCCGCCGACGATCGCGCCCACCACGCCCAGGATCATGTTGTAGACGCAGCCCTTCGGCTGCCGGTCGACCATCAGCCCGTTGGCGACCCAGCCGGCGAGGGCGCCGAAGAGCATCCAGGACAGAAGACCCATGCGTGTGCTCCTGAGTGACGAAGGCGGTGGCGGGCGCTTCTACTTTACCCGGTCCGGCGACCTCGCCACCCGGAACCCCTGGTTCGCAAGCGACCCGTTCCGGTCCATCTGCCCGATGTCGAGCAGGTTGTACGACTCGCACGTGCCTTCGGAGCACCACCACGAGCCGCCGCGGGCGGTGGTGATGTGCGCCAGGTCCGCGGCGTCGGTCGCGAGGGCGCCGTTCGCGCAGTATTCGAAGACGTTGCCGCAGACGTCGAAGAGCCCCCAGCCATTCGGCGCGAAGCATTTTACGGGCGAGAGGTAGACGAATCCGTCGAGGTCGTCGCTGTTGAAGTGCGTCTTCCCGTGCCAGATGTTCGACATCGGCTTGCCGCCCGGCATGAGCTCGTCGCCCCAGGGGTATCGCGTGTCGACGCCGGCGCGCGCCGCGATTTCCCACTCCTCGACGGTCGGCAGCCGGCAGCCCGCCCACGCGCAGTACGCCGCCGCGTCCGCCGCGCTGATCTGCGTCACGGGATGGTCGGGGTGCGTCGCGGCCGCGAATCGCGCGTCGCCGAACGGCCGGCGCCAGCACGCGCCCGGCGTCTGCCGCCATTGCCAGTCGATCATCCCTTCCTCGAAGACCATTCCGAATCCGTCGCGCTCGGCGTCGGTCGAGTAGCCCGTGGCTTCGACGAACCGCGCGAATTGCGCGTTGGTCGTTTCCGTCGTCGCCATCTCAAACGCCGCGACCGCGACCTGCCGAAGCGGATTCCGGCCGTGCCCCTGGGCGCCGACGCGGTAGGTCCCCGCGGGGACCAGGACCATCTCGTGGCCGTTCGGCCCGCCGGCCGCACAACCGCAAACCAGCAGCGCGAGAAGCGACGCGCCGCGGCGGCTCAGCGGTTCACCGGCCACGCCGTCATCCCCTTCTCATCCAGCCTCTTCTCCGCAGGCAGCTTCGAGAACTCTTCCACCCAGCCCAGAATCTCCGCCATCGCTTCCTTCGACACTTTCATCTTCGGGTACACCCACAGCGTTACCGCTTCCCCGGAGACCGCATCCTTCAACACCATGTCCCGCTCCTTCGCCGGCACTTCGCCGCCGTTTTCCTTCACCCGCTTCGCCACTTCCGCGTTCCAGGACTCCTTCATCGCCTTCGCCATCCCCGCTTCGCCGTCCTTTTCCAGCTGCGACTTGAGAAGCGGCTCGAATTTCTCCGACCTCAGGATGGCGACGATCGCGCTCAGCGTGTCCCCCAGCCGGTCGCCCGCCGCGACCTTCTTGTAGAGCTTGTTCCGCTCCTTCTCCTCCATCCCGTTCACCTTCTCCCAGTCCACCTCCGTCAGCTCGCTCGCCTCGTCGTACTCCTTGCGGAGCTTCTGCGCATATGTTGCGAGAAGCGGCAGGCAAGCCGTCGCGTTCAGATCGACCATCATCGTCAGCTTGCTCCGCCACGGCTTCACGTAGCCGTATTCGTCCTCCTCGACGGCCTTCCCGCCCTCCTGAAGCCACGCCTCCAGCGCCTTGATCGCTCCCGCGCGTTCCTTCCGCAGCGCCGCAAACTGCTTCGCCGACACCTCGTGCTCCGAGTGCGACGACCGCCCCGCGAAACTCAGCTCGATGTCCATCCCCTCCGGCCGGTCCAGCCCGCTGCAGTTCTGGTGGAAGATCCCGGGCTTCTTCGCGATCTCGTCGACGAGCTTCGCGCCGGCGGAAGGATCGGGAGGGGAATCGGACTGGGCGAAGGCAGCGGTCGAAGCGGCGAAGGCGAGGGACAGAGCGAGCAGCGACTTCATGGCGGTTCCTTTCTGAGAGGGAAGTCCCACGCGGTGCAACGCACGTGCCGCGGGCTCCCGACGCAGGGGCGGGGCGGAATGTATCCCGGAAGATACGACACCGCAGTTCGAATCCCGCGTTGGACTATTTCCAGGTCCTCAGCTCTTCCCGCCGTTCTCATAGCAATGCTGCGAAAGGCTGCAGGCGAGCAACCGTTTCGGGGAGTTGTTGCCGGGTGAGGCAATCCAGGAACTCGGCGACCGAAAACGGCGGCTTCCTCAGCGCCGCGCGCTGGTCGCGGGCGGCCGCGACGACGGCTCCGGGTGCGAGATCGATCAGGTGGGTCACGAACACGTCCGGATGCTGGGATTCGATTCCGAACTTCGCGAGCTGGGCTTCGGGGAAGTCGGTCGCATTGAACGTGACGATCACGGAAGCTCCCGACTTGATCGCCGCGGCGAGAACATGCCGATCGTCCGGATCGGGAAGATTCAGGCCTTCGATCAGCGGTTCGTAGCCCGTGACCAGGCAATCCCGAACGTGCGCGTCCATCAACTCACGCGTTCGCTGCAACTGCTCCCGTTTCAGGTCCGGCCGATCCCTCAGCACGCTTCGGAGCCACTCCTCGTGAATGTCCTTCGACCATCGCGCCCGGACCAGGTCCGTGAGCGCAAGCCGAAGGAGAAGGTCACGAAGGGGCGCCGGGTACAGAACGCAGGAGTCATAGAGGGCAGTGAAGGTCGCGAACATCAGTAACCCAGCCCGAGGTCCTGTGCCTCAGACGCGAGTTTGTCCAACACCGTCTTGCGGCTCTTGTCTATCGCGTTCTTGAACTTCATCAGGTCCTGGAAGAGCACTCGCCGATGCGTTCCGACCTTCCGGAACGGAAGCTTGTGCTCCTCCAGCATAGAAATGAGAAAGGGACGCGAAACGCCGAGCAGGTCCGCGGCCTGCTGCGTCGTGAGTTCGGCGTGGATGGGAATCAGCGTTACGGAATTCCCTTCCGCCATTTCGGCGAGGATTTCAATGAGGAGCCGCACGGCCGACGCGGGAAGCGCGATTGTCTCCTTGGAATTCGGAATCTGGATTTTCAGATTCTTGGCCAGGAACGGGGCGAGCCGACGGCTGGAATCCTTGGCGAGCGTGGACTCAGCCGGAGTGGGGGAGACGGGGTCGTGCGTCGGAAGCGCGTTGTTCACGGCAGAATGCTAGTCGATAAGCGCAATAAACGCAACAGTCGAATTATTCGAATGGGCTTCCTGAGCCGTTACTGGTGCGCCAGAAGTGTCGCCTCCCATGCATGTCAGCTCGTGCTGATCTCAGGCCTCCGCTTGCGAGAGGCTGATACTGCTGCATCGCACTTCCAGACGCAGATCCACCCGCTCGAAGTCGAGTGTGACGAATAGCTTCCCCGGCTTCGATTTCTTGTCATCGGAGTACCGAAGGGAGCGAAGTTCGGACACCTTCTGGGGACTGGAACGGAAGGCGCTTCGAACTTGATCCAGGTTTTCGACGCCGCCAAATCGGACAGCAACCGGCGCCGGAGGGGAAGGCGTGGGGCCAGTTCGTGTGGGAATCAGTACCTTCAGGGTGAACTCACGACGAGGCCCGAATTCGATGCCGTCTATCCATGCATCACTGAAGTCATGGATCAGCTCAGGAATTCTCATGGGTAATACCCAACTGTCTGAGGAGTTCTCTCTCGCCGTTTCGAATGCGCTTGCAGGCCGACTCGCTACTTCCACCCCTTCAGTTCCTCCAAGCTCTTCTCCACCTTCGCCAGCTGGTCATCGAACTCCTCCAGCCGCGCGCGCTCCTTTCCCACCAATTCCGGCGGCGCGTTGGCCACGAACTTGGCGTCGTCGAGTTTGCGACGGATCGCGGTTGCCGCTTCGGTGGCTTTCTTCTTGGCGCTCTCGAGGCGTTCCTTTTCCTTGGCGGGGTCGACGATGCCGGCGAGGGGGATGTAGAGCTGGGCGCCGGCGATGACCTGGGTGGCGGAAGAGGGCGGGGGAGTGAGGCCGGCGCCGACGTCGAGCCTGGTGAGGTTGGCGGAATCCTGGACGAGGCGGGCGTGGGCGGCGAGGACAGTGGCGGTGGCTTTGTCCGGCGTCGAGAGGGCGGCGGCGAGGGCCTGCTTCGGCGGGATGTTGTACTTGGAGCGGACTTCGCGGATCGCGCGGACGATTTCCATGAGGGCGCCGGCGGTTTTCTCGGCGTCGAGATCGACGCGGGCGGCGTCGGCCTTCGGCCACGTCGCGATCATCACGCTTTCCTCGCGCTTCGGGTCGAACGCGCGCAGGGACTGCCAGACTTCCTCGGTCACGAAGGGCATGATCGGGTGCATGAGGCGCGTGAGCGAGTCGAGGACGTGGAGGAGCGTGGCGCGGGCGGCGGCGCCGTCGGGGCGTGTCAAACGGGGCTTGGCGAGCTCGATGTACCAGTCGCAGTACTCGAACCACGCGAACGTGTACATCTGGGCGGCGGCTTCGCCGAATTCGTAGCGCTGAAGCGCGGCGTCGACCGTGCGGATCGTGGTGTTCAGGCGCGAGAGGATCCAGCGGTCCTCGAAGGCGAGCCCTTCGATCGCGTCGCCGTTCGAGAGTGAAGCGGCGCCCGCGAGCGCGCCTGCTTTGTCCGTGCCATCGAGCGACATCAGCACGAATCGCGCGGCGTTGAAGAACTTCGTCATGAAGCGCTGGCCTTCTTCGGCCTTGGTCTTCGAGATGTTGGTGCCGAAGCGCATGTCCTGGGACGTGGTGACGAGGCGGGACATCGCGAATCGTGTCGCGTCGGCGCCGTAGACGTCGAGGAGGGTGAGCGGGTCGATTCCTGTTCCCTTGGACTTCGACATCCGCTTCCCGTCGTCGGTCAGGATCGTCGGGTGAATGACGACGGTGTGGTACGGCTCCTTCCCCATGAACTCGAGGCCGTTCATGATCATGCGGGCGACCCAGAGGTAGATGATGCCGCGGTCGGTCGCGAGGACGGACGTCGGGTAGAACTTCGCGAGGTCCGCGGTCTTCTCCGGCCAGCCGAGCGTCGCGAAGGGCCAGAGGCCGCTGGAGAACCAGGTGTCGAGGACGTCGTCCTCCCGCTTGATCCCGGCCGAGCCGCACTTGCCGCAGTTCTTCGGGTCGGTCGTCTCGACGGTGTACGCGCCGCAGTCGATGCATTTCCACGCCGGGATCTGGTGGCCCCACCACAACTGCCGCGAGACGCACCAGTCGCGCGTGTTGTCGACCCAGTCGAGGTAGATCTTCGTCCACCGCTCCGGCATGAATTTCACGCGCCCGCTTCGCACGGATTCCGCGGCGGGCTCGGCGAGCGGCTTCATCTTCACGAACCACTGGTCGCTCAAGTACGGCTCCACGATCGTGTCGCAGCGGTCGCAGACGGAAAGAGGGACGATGTGATCTGAAGTCCCGGCGAGGAGCCCCTCGGCCTCGAGGGCGGCGACGACCTGCTTGCGGGCTTCGAAGCGATCGAGCCCTGCGAAGCGGCCCGCGTTGGCGTTCATGACCCCGCGCTCGTCCATGATGCAGATGGCTTCGAGCTTGCAGCGCTGGCTGCACTCGTAATCGTTGGCGTCGTGGGCGGGCGTGACCTTGACCGCGCCGGTTCCGAACTTCGGATCCACGAACGTGTCCGCGACGATCGGGATCTCGCGCTTCATGAGCGGCAGGATCACCTTCTTCCCGACCATCGCCTTGTAGCGCGCGTCGTCCGGGTGCACCGCGACGCCCGTGTCGCCGAGCATCGTCTCGGGGCGCGTCGTCGCGACGGTCATCTCGCCGCCGCCGGCGACCGGGTACTTGATGTGGTAGAGCTTCCCCTTGTCGTCCGGCTGGTCACGCAGTTCGATGTCCGAGAGCGCGGTGGTGCAGCGCGGGCACCAGTTGATGATGCGCTTGCCCTTATAGATCAGGCCTTTCCTGTAGAGCTGCACGAACGCGACGCGGATCGCCTGGGAGTAGGCGGCGTCCATGGTGAAGCGGGTGCGCGTCCAGTCGCAGGAGCAGCCCATGCGCTCGAGCTGCATGAGGATGGTGTTGCCGTACTGTTCCTTCCACGCCCAGACGCGCTCGAGGAACTTCTCGCGGCCGAGGACGTGGCGGGAGGATTTCTCCTTGCGAAGTTCTTTCTCCACGACGTTCTGGGTGGCGATGCCCGCGTGGTCGGTGCCGGGGAGCCAGAGGGCTTCGAACCCGGACATCCGTTTCCAGCGGGTGAGGATGTCCTGGAGCGTGTTGTTGAGGCAGTGGCCCATGTGGAGCGAGCCTGTGACGTTGGGCGGGGGGATGACGATCACGAAGGGCAGTTTGGGGGAAGCGGGGTTTGCGGTGAAGCGGTTGGCAAGCTTCCAGCCGGCGTAGATTTCGGCTTCGCGTTTCGCGGGGTCGAAGCGGGTGGGAATGTCCAATGGCATCTGAGGTGTCTTCTCCCTTTCCCTTTCCCGTTCCCTTTCCCGACGTCGGAAACAAAACGCACTCCCGCCGTCAGCAAAAGCCGGGGCAAAGGACGGCGCATGATATCTATGCCGGTGCCCCGCCGAAAGGTTCGGGGGATTTTCGAGGGGGATAAGATGCGGGCGGCAAAACACGGGCGGGCGTAAAGGGCCGTGATTGGACCGGGTGCGCCGGAGGAGCGCTGTGACTGCGGTGAGCCGGGCCACCTTCGACGCTGAGCACCAGCTTGGTCAGCATCGAAACGAGGTCGATCAGGATTTCGCGCGCAAACATGCGCTGTTCGTCCGTGACCGCCGAATGCCGCAGTGCGACGTCGAAAATTGCGGAGCACTCTGTCGCCGAGCGGAGGGACATCCGGTAGAAGCGAGCCTTTTCTCGAGGGGAATGCTCGCCTGCGCCCTCAGCGATGTTCAAGACTACGGAAGTTGATGCCCGCAGGAGTTGATCGAGAAGGAAGTGCTTTCCGATGGGCCAGGCGTCGCACAGCGTGGCGACGAGGGAAGATAGATCGAGGGACTTGTGGTAGACGTTCAGCTTCTCGTGCTCCATGACTACGGCTCTTGGCTGCGGCATGAGGGGACCTTTCTTGTTCGCGGGAAAGGGAAAGGGAAAGGGAAAGGGAAAGGAACGACCCCTCAGCCTCGCAATCCGCCCGAACGAAAGCAACCCCCTCCCCCCGCATTTTTCCCTTGACCCTCCCTCCTCAACATGTGACCATTAAGTCACACGTGAAAACCGACGTCTTCAAAGCCCTCGCGGACGCTCAAAGGAGGCGCATCCTCGACCTCCTCCGCTCCCGCGATGGCCGTTCGCTCCAGGAGCTCACCCTGTATTTCCGCATGTCCCGCTTCGGCGTCATGAAACACCTGCGCGTTCTCGAACGCGCCGGGCTCGTCGTCGCGAAAAAGGAAGGCCGTTTCGCCCTGCACTACCTCAACGCCGTGCCCATCCAGCGCATCGCCGACCGGTGGATCTCCCGGTTCTCGAAGCCCTGGGCCGCGGCGCTCGTCGATCTCAAGTCCCAACTCGAAAAGGGAGGAAAGCGTGGCCGAAAAAATTGACCGTCGCGTCTACGTCGTCTACATCCGGACGACACCCGCGAAATTGTGGCGGGCCGTCACATCGGGAACCGTGACGCCGTACTACTACTTCCGCAGCACGGTGAAAATCGCGCTGAAAAAAGGCGGCGACCTCAAGTACGTCATGCCCGACGGCAAGACCGTCATCGTCGGGAAGGTGCTCGAGTCGAAACCCGGAAAGAAACTCGTCCACACCTTCAAGACCATCGGCTGGAACGCGAATGAACCCGCTTCGCGCGTCACCTACGACATCACGAAGCAGGGCGCGACCTGCTGCCTCACCCTCACCCACGACCGCCTCGGCCGCTCGCCCGGCACCGCCCGCGACGTGAACGGCGGCTGGCCCGTCATCCTGAGCGGCCTCAAGACCTGGCTGGAAACGGGAAAGAAACTCTTCCGATAACCCAGGGCGCAAGCCCGTACTCAAGAGGAGATGGGGAAATGAAACGGACTTGTCAGAGAACTTGCATTTCGCTTGCCGCGCTTTTCGCAGCCGGTTGCGCTTCCGCTTCCGGTGCCCGCGTCACTCCCGCCGCTTCGGCGGTCCGCATGAAAGAAATGTGGGAGCCGCTCGTCGCGCTCGCAGGGGAGTGGGAAATGACCGGGCAGGACGGGAAGAAGATGACGGCATGCGTGATCGAGGTCACTTCCGGAGGCTCGATCGTCCGGGAGCGCCTCTTTCCCGGGACACCCAACGAGATGACGAATGTGTACTGCATGGACGGAAGCGACGTGGTGCTCACGCACTACTGCCACGCCGGAAACCAGCCGCACATGCGGGCGACGTCGGGGGCGGGCGGGAAGTTCGACTTTGCCTTCGAGAGCGTGACGCTGCCGGCGGCCGACGCGTTCTACATGGGGTCGATGACGCTGGTCATCAGCGACAAGGACCACATGGAGCAGGCGTGGAACAGCGTGCAGGGGGAGAAGAAGACGGAGCCGATGGTGGTGCTGAAAGCGGAGCGGAAGAAGTAGCCGAAGCGGGGAGGGCGGGGTGAACGGCCCCGCCCTCCCTTTGAAGTGGTCCTATCCGCGGCCGTTTCCGCGTCATCCGGCTGTTATCCGCGTAAGGCTGTTTCGAAAAAACGACTTACGCGGATAACAGCAAGATGACGCGGAAACCGCCGCGGATACGACTCCACGGAATCGGGGTTACCCTGCGCCGAAGACCTCGCGCAGTTTCTTCAGCGACTTCTTCCCCGCTTCCACCGGCGTCTTGTCGCAGGTGTAAAGCTCGAGGGTGAGCGGACCCTCGTAACGCGTCTCCCTCAGCGCCGCGGCGATCTTCAGCCACGGCATGGTGCCGTCGCCGACGGGGAGGTGTCTGTGCACGCGGCCCTTGATGTCCTCGACGTGGATGTTCCACGTCCTCCCGGCGCAGAGGGCGATCGTCTTTTCGAGATTCTCTCCCGCCACCTGCGCGTGCCCGAGGTCGAGGTTCGCGCCGAGCGCGGCGTGGCCGACGTCCTTCCACGCTTTCAGGAGCGTCTTCACGTCCCCCACGAGGAACCCCGGCTCGTACTCGAGTCCCAGCCGGATCCCGACCGTCGAAGCGAGTTCCGCCAGCTGCCCGAGCGCGTCCATCGCCGGCTTCCATGCGCCGCGGCGCGCGGGGCCGGTCGTGACGCTCGCGACAGTCGCGCCGATCGCCCACGCGCCGCGAAGCGCGGCCTGGATGTAGCGGACGCGAGCGCCGATGCGGCCGGGGTCCTTGTCCGAAAGCGCGGGGCCCGGGCCGTCGCGGCAGATCCCTCCGTCGAGCCCCATCGCCGTGTTGATGTTGACGTTCGAAAGCCGAAGCCGCGTCCGCCGCCATCGCCGCCGCCGCCGCGGCAACGCTGATCTCGTCGTACGGCCACACGTGCGGGCGGTCCATGAGAATCTCCGCCCCCTCGAATCCCAGCGCCGCGATTTTCGACAGCGCCGCCGGGGTGCTGAAGCGCAGGAACGCGTTGGTCGAGTAGGCAAACCAGGGCATGCATCCATTACACGCGGACTCTCAATACTCAACACTCAATTCTCAACACTCAAACAGGGAGGAGACGCTCACTTCTTGTCCGGTTCGGGAAGCGCGTGCTTCGCGAAAAACTCCCAGATCAATTCGCTTGCGATCACGTCGCGAGAAACCTGGCCGAGGAGTTTTTCGACGCCCGCGGGCATCCCGGGCCAGGTGTGGCCGCCGCCGGCGATCTTGTAGAAGACGACGGGCGCGTCTCCTGCGTACGTCCACTTTTCCACCGTCGTCCCGTCGTCCGCCGCCTTGTCCTCCAGCTTTTCGACTTTCGGCTTCTCCTCGCACCCGTTCTTTCCCGCCCACCACGCGACCAGCTCCTCGGCGCCGATCGACATGTCGCGCTTCGAGATGAAGTCCGTGCCGTCGTAGCCGACCACCTGGTCTTCGGTGCCGTGGAAGCAGCACACGGGCATCGCGTGGGGCGGCTTCTGGAGATTCACGCCGAGTTTGAGGAACGTCCCCGCGACCGGCGCGATCGCGGCGACTTTTTCGCCGAGATGGACCGCGCACGCGTTCGACATGTACGCGCCGTTCGAGATGCCGGTGAGGTAGACGCGCCTCGGATCGGCGACGCCGGCCTCCACCAGCGCGTCGATGATCCCCTCCATGAAGCTGAAGTCCGCCTTCCCGCCGGCGAAGTTCAAGTAGCGCCAGACCCGGTTCTGGCCGTCCGGATACGCGACCGCGAAGCCTTTCTTGTCGGCCATCGGCGTGAACCCCGTCATTGCTTCCATCTGCTTCCCCGTGCTTGCCGCCCCGTGAAGAGCTATCACGAGCGGCACACGTTTTTCGTTCTCGCGTTTCGGCACGTGAAGCCGCCACGTTCTCCCGTCTTCGCCGACCTTCATCGTCAGGTCGCGTGTCCCCGGCGACTTCAGGTCCGGTTCTTCGGCTTGCGCGATGCCGCCGGCGAGGATCCACAGAGCCGCGGCGAAACGTAGCGTGCACTTGAAGCGGCTTGCGATCATGTTTTTCTCCCTGTCAGTGCCGCCTCTTCAACACCCGGCGCCCATGCCAGTTTCGCCGATTATTGCTCGCGGCGTTTCTGGAAGTCCTTGTCGACGGCGTCGTCCTCGCGGGGTGGAGCCGGCGGCGGGACCGGCGAAAAGTCAGCCTTCGCCAGCGCGTATTCCCGGATCGGAAACGGCTTTCCCGCCTGCGTGCGCTTCAGCTTCATCCCGAGTTTTTCCAGCACGCGAATGCTGCGAGCGTTCGGCTCGTCCGTTCGCCCCCAGACGGTCGCGAGCCCGCAGACTCCGAACGCGTGCGCCAGCACCGTGTGCACCGCCTCCGTCGCGTAGCCCAGCCCGGTGCGCGCCGGGCCCAGTCCGAACAGGATCTCGATCTCGCCGCGCTCGCCAAATTCGCGGAGCCCGCAGAAACCCGCAAGCACTCCCGAATGCCGGAGATTCACGCACCAGAGCCCGAACCCCCGCGCGCGGAACGACGCATTCCCCGCTTCAATGGCCTCCCGCGCCCGCTCGACCGTCACCGCCTGGTCGTCCCACAGGAACTTGCGCACGTCCGGCTCGTTCCAGAGAGACTGAAGCGCCTGCGCCTCGCTGGTATTTGCGGGGCTGAGCCAGAGCCGTTGAGTGCTGAGCGTTGGCCGTCCACTCACAGGATGACTTCCTCGATTCGATAACGTCGCCCGGCTGCCTTACTTTCCCACGGTGAACCAGTCGACCTGCCCTGCTCCCGATACAACGAGCACGCTCCCGTCAGCGAGCGTGAAAGCGGATGGGCTTGACCCGATATCTGCGTCTCTGGCGGCGTATGTCCACTGAAGGGTTTTCAAATCAAGAACTTCCGCGGCCGGCAGATCCGGCGGGCAAGGCATCGGGGGTGACCCGCCGATAACAAGGGCACGGCCGTCCGGGAGAAGGGCCATGGCAAGACTGGAAAGTTGCGTTGCCATGTCTCCGGTCTTCGTCCATTTGTCTGTCGCGGGGTCGTAGATTTCGGCGCTTCGCTCGAACGATCCTCCTGCTACCAGGATGCGACCGTCCTGGAGCAGAAGCGTCTCACCCATGCAGCGCACATCAGCGGGGGCGGCGACCTCCTTCCACGTGTTTGTCGTCGGGTCGTAAAGGCGTGCGACGGAATCCCCCCTTCCGCCGCTTAGTGACCCGCCCCGACCGACGAGGAGAACGCGGCCGAGGGGCAAGCGGTTCAGCGTGGCCGTCGGGTGAAGAACCGTTACCTTCGGCGTCTGCGTCCACGACATCGTCTTTGGGTCAAAGATGTCCGCAGGCGCGTCCTGCTCGTTGTAGTCGCGAAAGTAGACGAGAACGCGGCCGTCTGCGAGCGACTCTGAAACCGGCGTGTACCACTTCCGATCCAGCTCCGGCGCGAGTTCCCACGTTCCCGTTTTCGGATCGAAGAGTTCGGGCCCTTTCTTGTCCGGTCCCCCGTAACCCGGGACAAGGAGGACGCGTCCGTCGCCACACACGGACATCGTGTGCCAGCCGGGCGCGTTGTGGCATGAGCCGGTCTTCGTAAACGTCCCTTTCGACGGGTCGAAGATCTCGGCGGAATTCACGGCCTCCTTGCCTACCCAGCCGCCCACGAAGAGGACCCGCCCGTCCTGAAGCATCTCGCCCTTCGCGCTTCTCCTGGCGGCCGTCATTCCTCCGACGAGAGCCTTCGCCTTGAGCGGATCCTTGGCGTAGGGATCGAGATTCTCAATGAGGCCGGTCCAATCCAGTTTCGGTTCGCAAACGATGGCGTTGGGGCCTGTGACGACCGCGTTGGTCGCCCGGTGATAGATCACATGGCCGTCCTTCGGCCCCGCGGCCGGGTCCCCCGGCGCTCCGACTTTCGCCGGGGCGGGCTTCGACCCCTTGGCGCCGAACCAAGAGGCTTTTACATTGGGTTTCCACGTGGAAGGTCGCCATTCGTCGGCCCCCTCCTGCAGCGCGGGAGCTTCGACCTGTTCGTCGACCTTGAGCGCGAGGAAGATACCGTTCGATAGATCCGCCTCGAACGCCGCCGCGCCGTCCGCGAATTTGCCGACCCGGTAGTAGATCAGCTGGCGCGCTTCGAGCGATCCATCCGGCTTCTCGAAGACGTCGAACCAGAGGCACCGTTGTTTCCGATGGGCGTAGCCCTCCACGAGGAGATACGGCATCGCCGCCGCTTCTCCCGAACGGAACGCTTTCGCGTCCGGCCAAGGCTCGGGCGCCGGGACCGGGGCCGGCATTTTGCCTTGCTCGCTTTCGTAGTTGAGCGGCACATCATCGAGCCACGCCTCTTCGGCGCGGGCCGTCAGCGCGTGGGAAGCGACAAGGAAAAAACCCAACAGCAATTTTCTCGGCACGAAACGAATCCTAGCTGAATCGCTCATCGCGGAACAAGGGCATCGGCTAATGTCGCGGGAGGCCGGCCGTATACTGCGCGCATGCCCTCCACCCTCCAGTGCGGCGCGTGCGGCTCGCGCTACCGACTCGCGAGCTGGCCGCTTCAGCCGGTGCGCTGCAAGTGCGGACTCGGCGCGCGGCTGCCGCCTTCGGAGGACATGGTGCCGACGCTGCCGCCGCTCCCGCCGCGCGCCGTCCCCGCGCCGCGCCCCGGGACGGCGTGGGAGCAGGCGCTTCACGACGGCAAGCCCGACACCCCCGCCGCGTTCTCAATGCGCTTCGACCATTCGGAGGCGTCCGTGGGGATGTGGAACTCGAGGTCGAACTTCGTTTCCATTTCGTCGCGCCACTGGGAGACGAGCGAAGCGGGCGC
>WSZJ01000067.1:0-28972 GCA_009773755.1 Planctomycetota bacterium
ACTCTCCGGAATTCCCGGATCCCGCGGAGCTGGCAGGCGCCCGGCAAGCGGGGCTGGAGCTGGAACCCGTGCCGGTGCTTCAGCGGAGCGCGCTGGCGCTTCGCGGCGGCGCCCGCATCCTTTCGGTCGCCCCGGGATCGGCGGCGGACCGCGCGGGGCTGCGGCCAGGCGACATCGTGTGGCGCGTGACGCCGTTCGCCGGCGGCGGGCGCTCCGCGGCACGCGACGTGCGGCGGCCAGAAGACCTTGCGTCCTTCCTGGACGACGCGGCGATCGACGGATGGGGAGGAATGGAACTTGAGGTCGTGCGCGGGCTGGAAGTGCTGGCCTTTGAGTTAAAGATGTAGCGCGGCGCGGTTTCCGTGACCCGGATTCTCCGCAGGTCGCTCATCGCTGCAGTTCCGCCAGAAGCGCCTCCGCCTCAACGCGCGACCGCCATGCGGGCGCCGCGATTTCGAGCGACTTCCTCACGTCAGCCGCGCCCCCCGACCTGTCACCGCGTCCGGCGCGGACTCGCGCGCGCTCGAGCCAGGTATCCGCATCCGTCAGGTTCAGCTCAAGCGCCCGTGCGAAGTCCGTTTCGGATCCCTCCACGTCCCCGCGAAGGGACTTGATTGCGCCGCGCGTCGACAGCGAAGCAACGTGGCGCGGATTCAGCTCGAGCGCCTTTTCGCAGTCCCGGAGCGCCGCATCGGGATTTCCCTCGTGCAGCAGGTGCCCGGCGCGGTTGTTATAAAAGCTGTAGAAACCCGGCTGGAGGCGAATCGCCTCCGTGATGTCCGCAATCGCCCCCTGGTGATCGCCCAGCACACCTCGCGCGATTCCCCGGTTGTTCCAGGCGTTCGGCGCCAGCGGGTTGAGACCGATCGACGCCTCGTAGTCCGATATTGCCCCACGAAAGTCCCCAAGGTCGGCCCTCGTCAGTCCCCGATTCGTATACGCGGCCGCACACGCAGCATCGACGTTCAGCGCGAGCGTGTGGTCGGCCACGGCCCCCTCGAGGTCCCCGAGATCCCGCTTCACGTTCCCGCGATTCGTAATCGCCACCGCGTACCGCGGGTTCACCCGCAGCGACTCCGTGTGGTCGGCGATTGCGCCCGCCTTGTCTCCGAGCTGGGACCGGGCGAGCCCGCGATTGTTCAACGCGACCGCGTCGTTCGGATTCAGGCGGACGGCCTCGTCCAGATCTTGAAGGGCCGCCGCGAATTCGCCGAGAGTGATGAGAAAGTAACCGCGGTTGTTCCGCGCCGCGGAAAAGTGCGGCCTGATGTGCACCGTCTCGTCGAAATCTTCGCGAGCGCCCGCGATGTCCTTCTTCTCCCAGCGCTGATTGGCCCGGATGAAGCGCGCCAGGACGTGCTTCGGGCGGATCTCGATCGCCCGGTCGAGGGCGCGATTCTTCTCATCGCCCGTCGCGCACACGCCGAGGAGCCAGTGGAAGTCCTCGACTCCCGCCGCGCCCGCGAAATCCGCGATCCCGCTGCGGCACATGCGCGCCGACGCCTCCTTGTCGCCTTTCGTGAACGCCACCATCGCCGAGGCGAGCAGCTTGAGCGGCGCGTCGTCGAACCCGCTTCCCAACGTCAGCGCCTTCTGGAACGCCGCCTCCGCCTCGGCCGCCCATCGAAGCGCTTCGCCGGCGTGGGCGGGGCGGTCGGCGGGGAGGTACTGAAGCGGCCAGGTGTATGCTCGTTCAACGAGCAGGCTGCCGAGGTGGAAATGGGCGGCCCCGAAGGATGCGTCGAGGCGGATCGATTCGCGCCAGCACGCCTCCGCGCGGTCGTCGAGTCCCTTGAGCGACCACGCTTTTCCCAGCAGGTAGTGTCCGAGCGCGAGGTCGGGCGCCTTTGCCAGCGCGGGCTCGAGGATCGCCTGCGCCGCGTCGACGCGCTTCGCCAGCTCTTCGTACGACGCGTTCCGATCGTAGAGGTACTGCTGCGCGCGGTCGAGCGCCGGGCGCGCCTGCTCGAGGAGCTTCATCGCATCCGCCTGCGCCCGCACCATCTCGATGGCGCGCGACTTTTCCTCTTCCGCGCGCAGCACTTGCTCGCTTGCAGGAGGAGGGGCGGCTAGGCGTCTGGTGAAGCGCCGCCAGAGTCGCGCGGCCCACCCTGCGGGGCGGGCCTCGATGGGTTCTCCTGCGAGATAGCGGCGGAGGTCGAGGGCGAGGGCAGCGCCGTGCGGGTAGCGCTGCTTCGGATCCTTCTCGAGGCACTTGAGGCAGATCGTGTCGAGGTCGCGGTGGACGCGGGGGTTTTTTTTCGCGGGGGGGACGGGGTCGTCGCTGACGGTGGCGAGGAGGGCCTGGACTTCGTCGCCGGGGAAGGGAAGTTCGCCGGTGAGGCAGCGGTAGAGGACGACGCCGAGGGAGAAGATGTCAGCGGGCGGGCCGGCGCGGCCGGCGGAGCGGGAGGCCTGTTCCGGGGCCATGTAATGGGGAGTGCCGAGGAGGGCGCCACTCGCTGTGAGTCCCTCGACGGCGAGGGTGGAGTCGCGGGCGAGTCCGAAGTCGAGGAGCATGACGCGTCCCGCGCGGTCGATGGCGATGTTCGAGGGCTTCACGTCGCGGTGAACGATGCCCTGCGCGTGCGCGAATCCGAGGGCCTCGGCGACCTCAGCCAGAATCTCGACGCGCCGGCGGAGGGGAAATTTCCCGGCGGCGTCGGGGAGGCCAAGGCGGACGTCGAGGCCGGCGCCGTCGACGAGGTCCATCGTGAAATAATGACGCCCTTCGGCCTGCCCGACATCGTGGATGGCGACGATCGCGGGGTGGCGGAGTTTCCCGGCGGCGCGTGCTTCGCGGAAGAGACGTTCGACGGCGGTTGCGTCGAGGTCGCGCCCGGCGCCTGAGAGCATCTTGAGCGCGACGGAGCGGCCGAGGACGGGATCCCAGGCCTCGTAGACGATGCCCATGCCGCCGCGCCCGAGCTCGCGTCGGATCAGGTAACGCCCGAACGGCTGCCCGTCGATCGCGGCAGCGGCGGGCGCCGCCTCGGCAATCAGGCTGCCGAGCTGCATGGGCCTCAGAGGAATCCCGCAGACCGGGCAGACAGGCGGCGCCGCGGGGTTCGCGCCGGCAAGCGTGTAGACGCGTCCGCAGGGGACGCACGAGAAGACCGTGGGCACGGTCGTCGAGGGAGTCGCAGGGACAGCGACTCCAGGCGCCGGCGGAACAGGCGCGGGCCGAGTCGCCGTCTCATCAATCGACCGCTGCCGCGCCTCCTCAGCCTGAGCCGGAGTCAGAAGGCCGCGTTCCACCATGTCATTGAGCCAGTCTTCCATGTTTGGCGGCCGCGCGCGCCGCTAACCGGGACGTCCGTGAAAGCCGGTCTCCCGCTGCGTTTCCTCCTGCACGAGAAGCGCGAGCTGCGGGCAGAGCGCCTCGAGCAGCGTGCGCTCCGCGGGCCCAGGGGCTTTGCCTTTGTCGGATCCGGAGACGACGAGCACGCCCACCACCACGCCGTCGCGGCGAAGCGGCCCCGCCCACGCCTGTCCTGCGGCGTTGAAGGAGGAACCTCCCAGCGCGCGCGCCGCCGCTTCGTCGTCGGCGACCGACGGCCCGCCCGCTTCTTTCGCGCCGTCGAACAGCCATCGCTTCGAGCGACCGCTTCCCACCCGGTAGATCGCCGCCCGCTGTCCCGAGACCGCTTCCCGGACCCGCCCGAGCGCCCGCTGGAGGCGCTCTGCGGGCGCGGTCTGTGCCTGCGCGCCGTCCAGCATGAACTGAAGCAGCATCCGCATCGTGCGGTAGTCGCGGCTCGGCTCTCCCGAGAAAATCCCTCGCAGGTCGTCGGCCTGCCCCGGCTCCGCTTCCAGCTCCGGCGTCCAGAGGGTCACCTTGTCACGCCCGGTCCGCTTCGAGCGGTACAACGCCGCGTCTGCGCGTTTGACGAAATCTTCCTGAGTCGGGTCGCGCGAGGGATCGAACGTGGCGGCGCCGACGCTCATGGTGATCTTCACCGGCCCTTCGGTCGCAAAGAACTCCTTCACGGAGGTCCGCAGATTCTCGCCGACGCGGACGGCATCGGGACCCGGGCAATCGGGAAGCACGACGGCGAATTCCTCGCCGCCGTACCGAGCCACTACGTCCGCCGGGCGGGTGCGGCCGCGAATGACCCGGCCGGCGCGCCGGAGGACTTCGTCGCCCACCGTGTGGCCGTGCGTGTCGTTGACGTGTTTGAAGAAATCGAGGTCGAGCATGAGAAGCGACAGCGGGTGAGTGCCGTCGCGCGTGCGTTCGATTTCAAACGCCAGCGTTTTTTCGAAATGTCGCCGGTGCGCGAGGCCCGTGAGCGAGTCCTTGATCGCGTCCTGATAGATGGCGGCGTTCACGAGCGCCGCGGCGGCGAGGTTTCCCATCGCCTGGTAGAGCGCATAGTCTTCCGCCGAAAGCGGTTTGCCGGCGTCCGGCCGGTCGATGTAGATGACCCCCAGAATGTCCCGCGACGGACGCCAGTTCCTCCGCCGCTCGCCGCTTCCCGCCTTCGCGACCCGCAGGTCCGTCAGGACCATCGGGAGGCAGAGCGCGGAGCCGATCCCGAGCCGAACGATGCTGGATTCCGCTTTGAGCGACGGAAGCTGGTCTACGCTCTGCACGTAGACGCAGCGGCGTTCGGTGACGGCTTGCCGCACGAGAGTGGTCGAAACCTCGGGCATGGAAGTGTCCGGAATGACGGCCCCCCCGGCCGCCCTGCCGACGCGCATCGACAGGTTTCCTGCGTCGTCGAGGAGGAAGAGGAACCCGCGGGCGCCCCCGATGAGCTCGACGGCGGCATTGACGATCGACTCAAGGATTTCGTCGAAGTCGAGGGTGGCCAGGAGCCTCGAAACACTGGCCAGGGTGTGAAGCGACAGGTTTCGGCGCCGGACGCTGGTCGCATCGGACGGAGAGAGTTCGCCCGGCAAGGAGGAGGGCGCCATGGGGGGAAAAGTGTATCAAAGTCTCCAGGGCGCAAGGACGAGGCGCAGGCCCGTATCGCGATACAGGCTCGTTCGCGCGCCTCTGGAGCGGTGAACTGCGTGCTTGCTTCGGCGTCTCGCCCGGGGATACCCTCGCCCCGGAATGACCGAGGAGCGCCACTACCGCTGGGAATGGGATCTTGAATCTCCACCATCGGCGATCTGGCCGCTCGTCGCCGACACCGATCGCTTCAATGCGGACGTCGGCCTCCCCGCGGTCTGGCGGGTCGAGAGGAAGACCGGAGCCGACCAGGGTGAGCGCCTCGAAATGACGCTCACGGGAATGCGCCTCGAATGGGACGAAGCCCCGTACGAGTGGACCGTTCCGAAGAGATTCGGCGTCGTGCGTCACTATCACGCGGGGCCGTTGAAGGGCATGAAGCTGGAAGCGCAGTTGTCCCCGCGCACGGGAGGCGGCAGTCACCTGATTTACGAGCTCTGGCTGACGCCGCGCGGCCTCCTCGGAAAGATCGCCATTCCGCTTCAGATGAAATGGAGGAATCACGCGGCGTTTGACGCGGTGTTCCGGCAGTACGACCAGATGGCGCGGGCCGCGAAGTCCGCGGTCCCGCCCTCCCTCCCTGTGACGCTCGCTCCCGGCGCCGACGGGAGGCTCGCCTCGATTCAGGCGACGCTTCTCGGGGAACGCCTCAGTCCGCAGCTCGTGGACTGGATGTTGAAGCTGGTCCGGACCGCGGACGACCGGACGCTCGCGAGGATGCGTCCCTACGAGCTCGCTTCCCGCATCGACGGCGCGCGCTGGGAGGTGCTCGACCTGTTCCTGCACGCCGCGAAGGCCGGGCTGCTCGACCTTCGATGGGACATGATCTGCCCGCTCTGCCGGGGAGCGAAGGAGACGGCGAATTCGCTGGCTGGGCTGAAGCAGAACGTGCACTGCGGGGCCTGCCGAACGGACTACGAAGTCGATTTCGACAGGTCCGTCGAGCTGACGTTCCGCCCGAGCGCGACCATCCGGATCATCGATCGACATGAATTCTGCATCGGCGGGCCGGGCGTGACGCCCCACATCGTCGCGCAGCAGGTCCTTGCGCCAGGTGAAGTTCGAAAGGTCGAGATTCACCTGGAGCCGGGGACCTACCGCGTCCGGACTCGCGGAGAGCGCGGCGCCCGGCATCTCCGCGTCAAGGAGGACTCCCTTGCTGCGGCCGAATTCGTCGCGGCGAAGGAAGGATGGCCCGCCGACGAACCCGCCGTCTGCCCTCACGCGTCCCTCCAGTTTGTAAACAGGCTGGATAAGCCCGGCGTGTTCATCCTCGAAAGAACCGCCTGGAGCGATCTGGCCGTCACCGCCGCCGAGGTCACCAGCAGCTGGCTCTTCCGCGACCTGTTTTCCCGCGAAGCCGTCCGCCCCGGACGGGAATTCTCCGTAGGCTCGCTCTGCGTTGTATTCACGGATCTTCCCGATCCTCCGGGCATCTACCGCGAGCTGGGAGATGCCCGCGCGTTCGCCCTGGTCATGCGGCAGTTCGAGGTTCTGGGGAAGTGCGTTGCGGCTGAGAGAGGAGCGCTCGTGAGGACGGTCGGCGAGACCGCGTTCGCGGTCTTCCGGCACCCCGTCGCGGCCTTGCGCGCCATCTTCGCCGCCTCCCGTGAACTCGCCTCCCCACCTCGCGGCACCGTCCCGCTCCTGCTCAAGGCCGCCGTCCACTTTGGCCCTTGTGTCGCCGTCACCCTCAACGACCGGCTCGACTATTTCGGCGGGACTCTGAACATGGCGGCTCGCCTCGTTGGCCTCAGCGCCGGAGGGGACTGCATCCTCTCGCACGCCGTTCGGCACGACCCGGAAGTCGAAGATCTGTTCCGCGCGGCGGGAAATGAAATCGAAGAATCGAAGGCGGAATTTGATAACCACGATTCGACGAGCCTTGAAGTTTCGCGGGTCGTGATCAAGCGCTCCCATTTATCGAAATAATTCTCCGAGGAAATCGCCCTTCGCCGTCGTCTAACCATCCGGGGAACACAGGCAGGTCCCTTCGGGCTCGACCAGCGTGAGCGAACGAAGCGAGTCGTACGGCTCAGGGTGAATCGGGCCGCGAGGGGGAACGCAATGGGAGACGGTGACTCGGCCCGATTTAGTAGCATCCCGGAGAACACTTCATGCCCGCCTACACCGATCTCGTCCGCGACCACCACGCGCTCGTCTACCGCGTGGCGCTCGGCGTGCTGCGCGACAGCGCCGCCGCCGAGGACGTCGCGCAGGACGTCTTCCTCTCGTTTTTCGTCGATCCGGGGGCCCTCGACCGCGCGCAGAACGTCCGCGCCTTCGTGTGCCGGGCCGCGCTGAACCGCGCGCTGGACGTGCGGAAAGCGGGGCTGCGGCGGGCCGTGCGGGAGTCGGCGGTGAGCGGGAGGAAGGACCCCATGGGCGCAATCGAAACAATTTTTCGTCGGGAACTTCGCGAGAAGGTGTGGGCGCTTCCCGAAATTCAGCGGCAGGCCGTGGACCTTCACTACTTCCAGGGTTTGACACTCGCCGAAACGGCCGAAGTCCTCAACATACCGAACGGTACGGCGTCCCGCCGGATCAGCGACGCCGTCGCGACGTTGCGCAAGTGGCTCTCGGCCGCCGCGTTCGGCGGGCTCGTTGCGATCATCGAGAGCGAGCTGGCGGCGGTGGAGGCGGCGCCCGTGCCGGAAGGGCTCGCCAGGAGGCTCCTCGGGGCGCCGCGAGTTCGCGTCGCGCCGTCGACGGCGCCGCGCTCGGGCCGTTCCAGCAAGGTCGTTCGCGGCGCGACGGCGCTCGCCGTGGTCATGCTGTTCGCGGTTTATACAGGGGAATGGATCGAGCGCCGGCGCGATCAGTGCTGCGCCGCGATCGGCGGGGAAGGGCCGGAAGACGCCGCGTCGAAGCAGATCGCCGGCGAGAATGCGGCCGCGCCTGAAGTGGCTTCGACCGGGGCCGGCTCGAATGCGGCCGCCGGTTCTGCAACGGTCGCTTCCGAAATCGCCGCCGTGACCGAGACCGAACAGATCATCGAGGGCTTCCTCTTCCGCACTCCCGAGGGCCTGTGCCTCGCCGGAGAGATCGTCCCCGATCCGCACGAGGGGCTTTTCCTCCGCTCCGGTATGCACCGCCCCGGGCAGGGTCGCGTCTGGCGCCTGACGGGAGGCGGGCTCGACTCGTGGCCGGTCTCGGACACCGCGAATTTCTCCCCCTTCCTCCAGGACGGCATGTCCGCGGCTTCCGCTCCCCATGTCCGCGTCCGCCTGCGCGCGCTCGTCCCGGAAGCACGTTCGACATTCCAGCTGCTTGCGCAGAGGGAGCTGCTGCCGCAGATTGAGATCCTGGACGGCCCGGAGGGCGCCTTCGAAAGCGCTGCAAGGTCTCTTCGCGTCCTGAAGTTCGACGGCGACCAGGTGCAGATCCTGGAGCCGGAAACGACGGAATGGGGACTGACTTATCACGCGGATACCGCGGCGCCGGAGAAGGAGGACGAATTCGCCGGAGCCGACGCGCTCGCCGTGTCTCTTCTCAACGACGCCGTGAAACTGGAAGCCGTCGCGATCCGGTACGCCACGATCTCCCGGAGCCTCTCCAACGAGACCCGGCAACTTCAGCGGGAGGAAGAGCCGGCCCCGGAGAACGCCACGGTGCTCGAAGTGCTCGAGGTCGAAGCGCTCTCGGACGCGTGGCTCGACGCCTGGCGCGACCTGTACGCGGCCGCTTCGCAGGTCCATTCTGGCGACGACGTTTCCGGCCAGGTATCCGCGCGGGCGGCCCTGGCCGTGCGGGTGGGAGACGCGTTGCGCCGCGCCCGGCTCGCGCGCGCCGGCCAGTCGCCGGTCGCCTGGCGTATCAGGATGGAGCACAAATTCTCGTCGGGCGCCGTCGCGGTGCTTGCGGCCGAAGGGCTCGCCGGTCTCATGCCGGGCGTGCCGACGGAAGCGGAGCTGCGCGAGGCTTTCCTGGCGGCAGATTCTCCAGAAGGCTTCCGGGCGATCCTGGAGTCGCGCTGGGGAGTCGAGTCTCTCGCGTTGACCATCGACGTCCTGACTCGCCCGGTCTTCCGGCCCAAAGGGCTGGGAATCGCCCTGGATTCGAAGAGCGACTCATGCTTCAGGAACTACGAGATCGAAATCGCGTCCAGCGGAGTCGCCGAACCGATCCAGCCCGCCGTTGCTTCCTTGTCCGAGCTCGTCGCGCTCTCGCCGGAGGATTTCCTCGCGCAGCAGTCCGCGACACGCGAGTGGAAGTCCCGCGGGAACCTGCCGGCCGAACTTCGTGCCGGCGGCAACTTCCCGGAATTCAAGGCCAATGGAACGTTGTGGTTTATGGGTGATCGCCTCCTTACCAGCCAGGAATAGCCCGGCTTCCAGCCCCGGTTTTTGCGGCGTCCAAGCGGCGGGCGGCCTCCGACCCGAAATGGAAATAGGACTTGGAGTTGGGGTTGGGGTTGGAGTTGGGATTTCGTTCGGTCTTTTTCCACATTCCGAGACCAGTCCCCGTCCCCGCCGGCGTCGTATGATCGCCTCCCGAACAAGGACCCGATCATGCCCACCTACGAGACCCTCGTCCGCGACTACCACTCCCTCGCGTTCCGCGTCGCGCGCTCCGTCGTGCGCGACGACGCTTCCGCCGAGGACGCCGTGCAGGATGTGTATCTCCGGTTTCTCCGGGACCCCTCCACCCTCGAGCGCGCCGGGAATCTGAAGGCGTTCGTGGCGCGGGCGGCGGTGAATGCGGCGCTGGACCAGAAGCGCGGCGCGGGGCGGCGGGAGAAACACGAAAACGAGGCGATGCGGAGGGAGGCTTCCATGAGCGAACGGGCGAATCGAACGAATCCTGTCGAAGCGGCGTCGCGGGCGGAATTGCGGGCGAAGGTGGCGGAACTGCTGGACGAGCAGCGGGTCGCGGTGGAGATGCACTATTTCCACGGGCTGACGAAGGAAGAAGCGGCGCACGCGCTTCAGATTCCGGCGGGAACGGTCTCGAGCCGGTTGAACGCGGGCCTCTCGCGTTTGCGGACGACACTGGCTGCGGCGGCGTTTGGCGGATTGCTGGCGATGCTGGAGAGCGAGCTGTCGAAGTGTGCGGCGGAAGAACTTGTGCCGGCGAATCTCGTCGACAGGCTGCTGAGGCTCTCGACCGGGGGTGCGACGGCAACCGGCTCTGCGGTATCGGTGGCGGGCGGGCGCAAGCTGGCCGTCGGCGCGGCGGCGACGGTCGCGGCGCTCTTTCTTGCTTTCGGCGTGTCGCGCCTGCTCCCGAACGGCGGCGCTGAGGCCGGCGGGCCGGCGGTTGTCGCCGCTGGATCAGGGGTCGCGAACGCGGCGAAGAAGGCCGGCGCGACCGAAGCCGCTTCCGAAGGTCCTTCCATCGCGAAGAAAACTCCCGCGCTCCCTCCCGCGGCCGACGAAACCATCCTCGAGGGTTTCCTCTTCCGCCGCGGCGACGGCGTCTATGTGAGCGACGTCGGCGCGTGGGATCACCGGCCCCGGCAGACGATCTGGAATCCGGACGCAGTGGAGGAAGAGCGATGGCGCGAGTCGCTGACGCTGCTCCCCATCGCGGGACTGGTGGCGGTCGAGCCGTGCGGGTTCGGGGCGTTCATCGATGCGGGCGGCGAGCCGGAGTCGGCGCCACGGGCTCGTGTAAAACTGAAAGTGCGCGGAGGCCAGCGCCCGCCGCCGGCGAAGAAAGCCGACGACGAAGACGGACTTCCCGGGTGGCGCGAAGCGCGCTCGTTTGCGCCGCAGAACGCCGAGCTTGTCGCCGTGCTCGAGCGCGAGATCCTCTCGCCGGCCTGGCTCACCGCGTGGCGCGACATGATGCGCGCGACCGACGAACTCTGGGCCGCGTGGTCGCTCCAGCCCGGCATGGACAAGCGCACGAAAGTGCTCGAGGCCGCAACAAGATTCGCCCAGGCCTGGGAAATCGCCCGCGCCTCGCGCAAGGGCGAATCCCCTTCGAACTGGCGCGTCGGCCGCGAGTCGGAATTCGCCTCAAATGTCGCCGACCGCCTCCGCACCGTCGGGCTCGACCGCATCCTCCCCGCCTGGCCGACGAGCGAGGAACTTCACGGCGTCCTGATGGACGCCGCTTCGCCCGCCGCCCTCCGGGACACGGTCGTCGCGCGATGGGGCCAGGAAGCGCTTCTCCTGGAGACCTACGGCTACCGCTCGACCGGGCCGGGCTCCTGGTCGTACCGGCAGATCGGGATTGAAGAAGTGGTTTCTATGGAAGCGGCGGCGTTCGAGGGCTTCAAGAAGGAGCTCGAAGGGATCGAGAACAACCGGCCCCAGGAGCCGGACACCGCGGCGATCGAGGCGACTGTCCGCGAAGCGCGCGAGCGCATCGCCGCCACCGGTCTCACCGTTGCACCGCTCACGTCGATCGATCGCGAGCGCTTCATCGTGGACTGCGGCCTCATCGTGGTGAGCGTGGCGCAGGGGAGCACGGCCGAGCGGGCGGGGTTGAAGACGGGGGATCTCCTGTGGAAGGCGGTGATGGATCTGCAGCAGAAACAGAACAAGGTGCGCGGCGAGGTGCCGATCCACGACGAGCGCGGGCTTGCGGGTTATCTGGCGGCCGGCGAAGCGGCGCTCGAACTGAAAGTCGTGCGGGAATCAGGCGTCGAAACGGTGAAGCTCGCTCACCGGGAATGACGCCGCATCATTTCGCCAGCAGGTACTTCCGCGAAGTCCGGTACACGCCGCCCTCGTCGATCGACCAGACAACCGTAATGACTGCCCAGACCATTCCGCCCACGAACGGCAGCGACTCGTTGTCACAGCGCTCGCTCTGTCCGTTTTTCGCGGCCACTTCCTTCAGGATTACGACTTCGGCCGACATGTCGTCGTGGCGATCCTCGGTCTGGGCCACGGCAGACATCCGGCCGGTCCACGGCGCGCGATAGATGACGCTTCCGAGCCAGCGGCGAGCGGGGTAGCGCACTCCCGTGGCCGGGTCGGTGATCTCCAGCGCCCGCCCGCTCACCGTCCCGTCGAATCCCGGCAGGATGTCGCCGATGATCTCTCCCGCGCTCAGCGTCCGCTTCTTTGGCCGCGCCGGGTCTGCCAGGATGTCCTCGAGGTGCTGATCCCAGACCGCCTGCAGTTTCTTCTCGTCGCCGAAGACGTTTACGAGCAGCCAGGAAGCGTAACGATGCAAGTCGCTGCGGACGCCTTCCATCCGGTCCGCGGCGCAGCGTTCGAGTCCGGAGAGAGCGGAGGTCAGCGCGTTGACCAGCGCCTGCTCGTGCGTCACCAGCAGGTGGACCAGCACCCACGCTGCGTCGGCGTCGGCCTGTTTGAAGTTCGCGGCCTTCCTCATCAGCAATTCCGTAACCGGCGGCAGCTTCCCGGCGTCCTTCGCCTGCTTCAGCCTCTCCAGCATTTCGGGGAATCCCTTCGTCTGCTCCGGCTTCACCTTCCTGTTCGCCCACGAAAGATACGCCGCCATTCCCTCATCGAGCCAGGTCGGCGAGCCGGTCCAGAGGCAGTGGCGGAAGAGGAGGTGAGAGAAGCGGTGCCAGAGGTCGGCCCAGTTTTCCTGGGTCAGCGATTTCCCCTCGACGAGCACGCCGACCGTGTTGCGGTACCCCGCGGCGAGGTGCTTGTCGCCGTCGATGCCTGCTTTTTTCTCCCACGCGGCGAACGCGGCGGCGTCGGTGAACACGACGAGGAACGCCGCGTCGCGCCGCTCTTCCCTGAACAGCCCCTTGTCGGTGCCCATCCCGACGCGCAGGACTTCCTTCGTCAGACCGAACTGCTTTTCGAGCTCGTTGGTGATGTCGGCCAGGCCGGCCTTGAGGTCGGTGCGGAAAGGAGCGAGGACAGATTTGTCCTTGGCGAAAATCGGAAGGCGGCCGGCGATGTCGACGCAGCTGTAGCCTTCCGGCAGGTCAGGTTTCTCGGCGGGCTCCGCATTCGCGCTCTCGGCGCGGGCCGCGGCGGCGAACGAAATCAGAAACAGGCAGCCGAGCAGGATTCTCATCGCGGCACTCCAGTCCACCCCTGAGGGAAAGATACCAAAGCGGATCGCCATTTCATTAATCATGTCGAGAATGGCATAGTAGGGGCGCATCCGGTACCGGCCAACTCAAGGGGGGAACCTTCGAGGTCCGCGCCATGAAGCCTTTCGTCTCCAGCCTCGCCGTCGCCGCCCTGCTGGTCCTCGCGCCCGCCGCTTTCGCCGGCGACCCGGTCTGGCACTTCAAGCCCGGCAAGACCTTTACCTACGAGTGCACTTCTGAATTCCACTACATCCAGTTTACCCCGGGTACCGGCGCGACGCTTCAGGGCGGAGCGCAGACGAACGGCCTTTCCGCGCCGGGGAACAACGGCGGCGGCACCACGGGCGGCACCACGACCGAAGATCCGCAGTGGGAAACAGTCGTTCTTCGCGGCACCGTGCTGAGCGTCGGCGACGACGGAAGCGCGCGCATCGAGTTCCTTGTCGAGCGGGTCAGCATTGAGGTGCGCTTTGACATCACCGGCGTCCACGCGAAGTGGGATTCCGCGAAGTCGCCGAAGACCGAACTTGCGGGGTTCCGCAAGTACCAGGCGGTGGCGGGGCACACCTTCCGGGCGATCATCGGTCCGGACGGATCGGTGAAGGAAGTGTCGAACGGCGACTGGCCGAAGGCGGACGAAGCGGGCGCCGTCCGAAACGACAAGAACGACCGTGAGAACCAGGCCGCCGACGCCGTGCACGTGCCGACGGCGCCGTCCGTGTGGCTGAACCTGGTCTTTTCGACGGCGCCGCGCGACGGGGCCGCCTGGGAGCAGACGCTGAAGCTGCCGGAGGAAGAAAAGCTGTCGGTGAAGTCGGATGGGACGGAAGCGATCGGCAAGCACCTGTGCGCAAAATCGCGGATGAAGAGCGCGGACAAGGAGCGGGCTGTGAAGGCCGGCGACGTGAAGGTGGAGGGCGCTCGTGACGTTGCGAAAATTGCCTCCGCCATGATCGTCGCGGCCCAGAAGAAGGGGATGTCGTGGTTCTCCAGGGCGGACGGCGTCCTGGTGAAGCTGGATTTCGAAGGGTCGGCGGAGTTGGGCGCCGTGGGCGGAACAACTCACGCGACGATGAAATGGGGCGTGGATCTGAAGGGTCAGGGAGTCACCGAAATGAAGCCGGCGGAGCCAGACGCGCCGTCGAAGTAGCAAGAATGCGAAAGAGAAGCCCCGGGGGTGACCCCCGGGGCTTTTTTCTTGGGAATGGCGCAGACGCCGATCGATCAGGGCAGCTTGAACTCGATGTCCTTCGTCACGGTCGCGCCGCCGAGGTGGTCCCGCACGGTGGCATGAAGAACCCAGTTCCCCTGAGCTTCCTTCCCCGTCAGCGTAAACGTGTCCGTAAACGTCGCGACCGCCACGTTTGCCTCGCCGTCGATCGTCTTGAAGTCGTCGTTCTTGATCACGTCCTGCCCCTTCGGTCCTTTCAGCAGAACTCCGTGCGTCGCCGCAATCCGCTTGTTCTCTCCGCGCGCCTCGGATCTCAGCCCATGCACTTCGAACGCGACCCTTACCTCCCAGCCGCCCTCGATCTTTTCCTTCTGGATGTCGACGTTCCGGATCTCCGGTGCGCTGGCTTCGGCCGAAGTCCCCGCAGTCCCCGACCTTCGCCCGTCGACCGTCACGCTCATGACTTTCCATCCGCCGCTGTCGACCAGCTGAAGCTCGACAGCGCGCGTTTTTCCGTCCTTGCCGGGAACCTGTGCCATCACCCTCCCCGTCGTCACGCCGTTCTTCGTCTCGATGTACCGGCCTGTGATCGTCCATCCGGAATTCCAGGCGCCGGTCTCCTTGAGCAGCTCTTCGACCGGAACGCCGGGGTCGCAGAGCCCGCGCACCCGGGCCGCGTCGCCGGAGCTCATCGCCTGCAGGAATTCTTCGCCTGCTTTCACGGGGGCCGAGGTGGCTTTCAGCAGCAGGAAGAAACACCCGCCGACGAACAACGAGCCGAACAGGAACAGGCCCACGCACCCGATCAGGATCCACTTCAGCGGATTGCTGCGGGGCGGCGTTGCCTGCTGCTGCATGATGACCATGAGATTCTCCTTGGGGGCGTGTTCCCCGGAATTGTAGCGCGGGTTCCTGCGTGAGGCGCCTAGGGCAGCGTGAACTCGATGTCCTTCTCCGCGGAGAGATGCGTCCGCTTGTCCGTGACGATTTCGCGGAGAACGTACTTGCCTGCCGCGCCGGACGGATTGATCTTGAGCCGGTCTGTGAACGCGTGGAGGCCGGAAGCGGTCTCATTGACGTCCGCGGTAGTTTCCATGCGGGTGCGCTCGCTGCCTCCGGGGTCGCGCAGCACCAGAGAATGCACGACCGAAGCCCACTTTCCGCCGTCGCGGGCCTCGGTTTTCAGTGCCGAAACGGTGAAAGTCACTTCGACTTCCCATTCGCCGAACAATTCCGACTTCCGGACCTCGATGTTGCCGATCACCGGCATCGACATCCCCGCCGGAAGCTCGGCCGGCGCGAACGAGGAGCGGCCGTCGAGCTTCATCGCCCTGACGCGCCACGACACGAATCGCGACACGGTGATCTCGACCGTCCGCGACTTTCCGTCGCGGCCCTTCACGCGCGCCTCGACCTGCGCCACTTCCTGGCCGGCGGTCTCGGAGCGGGATCTCTCTTCGATCGTCCACTCCGTCCCCCACGCCGGTCCCTCGATCGCGAGCGCAGCCTCGATCGGCACGCCGGAAGCGGGCTCGCAGGCCATGCGCGCGGCGTCGTCGTCGCCGCGGCTCATCGCCTCGAGGAATTCTTCCGCGGCGCTCACGGGTGAACCGTTCACGTGGCGCCACACCAGAACGAATGCGGTGGTAACGACGCCGAAGATCAGGAGCGCGGCGCCGCAGCCGACGACGGCCCGAACGCGGGATCCAGGGGGAGGGGAGTCCATAAACCGAAGCAGTGTAGCTCCGGCGCCAAAGGCGCGCTTGGTCCTGCGCGCGGCGCGACTTATGCTCAGTCGATGCGTCGCGCCGCTTTCGCAGTATTCGGGTTGATCGCCGCTTCCTGCGCGCCTTCGGAGGCTCCGAGCGGGCCGGCCGTCGCGACCGAAACGCCGGCGAAGGCCGGCCCTGGATGGCAGCCTTCCGAGGGCCGGGAGCTGCTCGGCACGCCCGCGCCGGAGTTCACCGGCCTCTCGGACTGGACGCACTCGACGCCGCTGACGCTCGCCTCCCTCCGCGGCAAGGCCGTCCTCGTCCGCTTCTGGACCACCGGCTGCTCCCTCTGCAAGCACACCGCCCCCGCGCTCAACGAGCTCGACAGCCGCTTCCGCGACAAGGGCCTTGTCGTCGTCGGCGTTCATCACCCGAAGGAGCCGGCGGCGCGGGAAGCGCTGTACTGGCGCGCGGCGGCGCAGAGGTACGGTTTCGCGTTCGCGCTGGCGCAGGACCAGGAGTGGGCCACCGTGAATTCCTGGTGGCTCGAGCGTGGTCACGAGCGCGCCTTCACGAGCTCGACCTTTCTCATCGACCGCGCGGGCGTTCTTCGCTGGCTCCACCCCGGCGGAGAGTTTTTCGACGGGGAAGGCGAGCCCGGCGAGGCCTACCGGTCGCTGGTGGCGGCGGTAGAGAAGGCGGTTGCGGAAGGAGCGACGAAATGACGCGTTGCGTCAAATCGGCGCTCGCGCTCCTGGCATGCTCGTGCCTTCCTTCTTTCGCCGACGACACCAGGCTTGAAGCCCGCCTCGAACGCGAGATCGCCCGCCTCGCTTCCGACGACCCCGCCGAGCGCGACGCGGCGGTCGACGCGATCGCAAAGGAGGGTTGGTCGGCAGAAGCTGCGGTGAGGTCACGGATGGCGGCGGAAAATGACCCGGAGGTCCGCGGCCGGCTCGCGGTGGCCCTGGAACGCATCGAGGTGCAGATCGTGCGGGAAGCGAAGTGGGATCCGGTCTGGGTTGCGGAACCCTATGAGGCGCCCGCCGACGCGTGCGCCGTGTCTCCTGACGGAAAGCGGATCGCGACCGGCGGTTCGGACGGCCGGATCCGGGTGCTCGACGCGGTGACGCGGAAAATCCTCAGGGAGTTCGAAACGAGTTACCGCTGCCGGAGTGACGGAATCGCCTTCTCTCCGGACGGGTCGGTCCTGCTGCACTACAGCCCGGAGGGCCCGCCCTTTGCCCGCGCATGGCGGATCTCGGAAGGGACGGAAATCGGCGGATTCTCGAGCGCCCCCGACTTCCCGGGGCTCGATCGCTGGAGCGAACCCGGAGGCCTCGCCATCGTCGTGGCTCCGCCGGGATGCTTCGAAGTGGGCTCCATTCAGTACGTATCGGACGGGAAGCGGTTTTCCGTGCGCAGGGCAGGCCGGAGTTTCCAGGTTTCCACCGACCGCGAGAAGATCGCGGTCACCTCGACGGACGGAATCACGTTTGCTTTCGGCATCCGCGAAATCGGGAAAGAGAGGATCCGCGAAACGGTCCGGATCCCGCTCGACCCGGACCCGGGAGCGCCCCGGGTGTTTGAGGTCGACGCCAACCTCACGACCGCGGCCGTGTTGAGCGGCGGATCGTGCGGCGAGTACGACCTCGAGTCCGGGGAGCGGAAGCGTCTCTTCGGTGAAGAGCTTGCCGGCGTCTGCGCCATTCCCGGAGGCTGGCTCACCTGGACCGAGGAGGGTCGTATCCAATGGTGGAAGGACGGGATCGAGGCGCGATCCATCATGGGCCGGCCGCTTTCCCGATCCTCGGCTCACGTCACTTCGGGGCTCGTCGTGTTTTCGGCGGACTCGCCCGACTCCGCACCCGACTATCCGCGAATGGTCATCATCCGCTCGCTGTCGACCGGTGAACTCGTCGAGTGGCACCCGCGTGCCCACCTCTCCGGCCCGTGGCAGGGCGGCGCGTTCGTCGTGCAGACCTCAGGACTGGCCACCAGGCTCTTCGCCGACGGGAAGTTCCGGCGCGAGCTGCCTCAGTGCCCGGAGCGTCCTTCGAGCTGGTTCACCGTCTTCCAGGCCGGCCCGACCTGCGTCGTGCAGCACGGATTTGAATTCGTCGTCGTACCGTTCGACGGCGAAGAACTCCCCGCTCCGCTTCCCGTGCACAAAGAGGCTGTCTTGGTCCTTCGCTGGCAGCCGGGTGGACTGACGGCCGGCAGCGATTCCGGCGACGTGGTCTTCGCGGCCGACGGCACGATTGCCCACCGCCATGCCGGCGGGTGCTTCAGCGGTTTCGGAGCCTTCCAGGACCCCGCGACCCTCGGCTACCTGCCCGGCGGGACCCGCTGGGCTTCCCCGGACGGGCGTGTCTCCGCGCACGTCGTCGATCGCGTCATTCGCGTGGATCGGAACGGCAGCACGGCGCTCGATCTGCCGCTCTCTGAGGAGGACCTCCAGGCCATCAGTCGAGGCGCCCTGATGGCCGTTACTGCGGACGGAAAGCGACTTGCGGTTTTCGGGCCAGCGCGGCGGCGGATCGAAGTGTGGGACGCAGAATCCGGGAAGCGGATTGCGGCCGAACCGCTCGCGGACGCGAATACGAGGGCCATCCAATTCGCGGCTGACGGGCGAGGAATCGTGGTGATGGACGACGACAACGAGATGTCGCCCACCCGGAGTCTTCGCGTGCTGGATGCCGAAGCGCGCCTGGCAGGGCGATTCGAGTGGGCCGGGAAGAACATCGAGGGCGACTGGGTCGCCGGCGGTCGCTGGGTTGCAGGTTCGGAGAAGGGAGACCTCCGGGTCGCCGACCTGTTGAATCCGAGGCGCGAGCGGAGGTTCAGGCTGTCGGATCAGGAAGACACGCCGTACGCGCACGTACTGGCGCGGCCCGAACTCGACCTGCTGATTGTCCGCGATGTGTACAAGACGGCGCTCTGGCGCCTCGACATGTCCGACGGGTCACAACTCAGGCTCGGCGAAGCGTCCAGGAATGGCGGCGGCGCGGCGGTGCTTGCGGACGGGAACGCCGCGGTGCTCGCCTGGGACGGCCTTCTGATTCTCCGAAAGGGGACGTGGGACCCCATCACGACCAGGACGGATCTCGCGGCCGATTGGCTTGCCGGGTCTCCGGACGGTAAGCGCGTCGCCCTCTCCCGAACCTCGAGGATTTTCATGTATGAACCGCGCTGACATCGGCCGTGTAGCGCTCTTCGCAATCCTCGCTTTTTCCGCGGCGCTGACCGCTCGCGCCGACGACCTCGCTTCGCGCCTCGACCGCGAATTCGCCCGCCTCGCTTCCGACGACCCCGCCGAGCGCGACGCGGCGGTGGAAGCGATCGTGAAAGAGGGGATTGCGGCGCGCGGGGCGGTGGAAGCGCGGATTGCGGTTGAGAAGGACGCGGAGGCGAAGGCGCGGCTGCGGCGGGCGCTGGACCTGATTGCGGCCGGGGAGCTGGGGGCGCGGAAGTGGACGAGAGTCTGGAGCGGGGCGCCGCTGGAAGCGGACCCTGAAGGGCATGCGTTGTCGCCGGACGGCCGGTTCGCGGCGACGGCCGGGGAAGACGGGCGGGTCATCCTGTGGGACGCCGCGACCGGGAAGGCGCTTCGGGACTTCGGCGGGCTCGACAGCGGACCGTGGTGGGGAATGGGGTTCACGGCGGACGGCGAGAATCTGCTTTGGCTGCAGGGGCGCCCCGACGTTTCCGTGCGCGGGTGGCGGACTAAAGACGGAAGCGAGCTGCCGGCGATGGGCTTGACGCGCGCGGACAAGGACTTCCTCATTTTCAAGGGGCTCGACGGGTTCGCGTTCGTGGCTGTGTCGGCGACAGGGTGCGGTGTCGCAGGCTTCGGCGCGTGGATCGTTGAGCGCGGCGGGGTTGTCCCGCTCACCAGCCCGTTCCCGTGGGCGGCGATTTCTCCGGACGGCGCGACGCTGGCGATCACGCCCGAGCCGCAGGAGGGAGAAGTTCGGGCGGCCGGCACGGAACCGGTCCGCGTGTATTCGGCGGCGACGGGGGAACTGCTCCGGGCCTTCCCGATGAAATTCGACGAGGGGACGGATCGCGTCTCGATCGCCCCGGACGCCTCGGCGGCCGCGGCGATCACCGGCGGGAAAGTCCATGTCGTTTCCCTGGCCGAGGGAGGCAAGTCGTTTGAATTCGGCGAAAAGACACGGATCTTCGCCTGGGCCGGCGGCGAAATCGTCACCGCCCACGCAGGCGGCGAAATCCGCTGGTGGCGCGCCGGCGCGATGATTCGCGAGTTCAAGCTGAAAGGGGCGCCCGCCTGCAAGCTCCTCGTCGCCGGCGGCGTCCTCGGTCGCCCCGACACCGGCGAGACGATCGAATCGTTCGGCAACGGCCAGCTTTCGACATCGGTCGGCGGGTCGGCGCTGCTGGTCAAGCCTGGCCGGCGCTCTGTCGTCTACCTCGATGGAAAGAGAATTGCGGACGTCACTTCACCCGACCGCGCCCCCGCAGACTGGTGCACTCCCGTGTATTTCGGCGGCGGCCGAGCGCTCCTCGAACTGGGCGACTCCGCCGTCACCAGAAGCCTCTCGGGGGCCGAACCGGATCGCGTTCTCGGCCCGCACGGCGCGAGAATCTGGCGCCTCGACTGGCCGCGCGACGGTCTCGTTACCTCTTCGGGAAGCAAGCGCGCCCTTCTCGACGCCGCCGACGGGCGCGTCATCCGGAACGGAACCACTTCCCAGCTGGAAATCGCGGCCGGCCGCTGCATCGACCTGAAGGCGCTCGGCCTCGACGCCTTCAGTTTCGACGCGATTTCCGCCGACGGGCGCTGGGTCGCGCAGCGCACCGACTCCTCCGTCACCGTCCGTCCGGCGGACGGCTCCCAGGCGGAACGGAAACTCAAGATCGACACCGACGCCGGCGGTCGCGATCCCGGGCCGTCGGGCCCGCTCGCGTTCTCCCCGGACGGCGCCCTTCTCGCCGCCATCACCGGCACTCACGGCCACGTGGACGTCTGGGAAACAGTCTCCGGTCGCCGTGTCGCCCGCCTCGGCCCCTTCCCGTCCGACCTGAGCGACCTGGCGATCGCCGCCGACGGTCCCACGATCGTCGTCACGACAGAGTCGTTCGAAGACGGCGTCATCTACCGGTACAAAGCCGACGGGACGCCGCTCGGCGAAGCGGTCTGGCCGATCTACAGCAATGTCGACGGCCTGATCGTCCACGGCCGGTGGGCGATGTCGTCCGAGTACGACGAGGAGCGCATTCCCGCTCTCGTGCTCCTCGACATAAAGGGCGCCGCGAACCCGATGCGCTGCCCGCTGCCCGGCTTCTCCGGAATTTCCGTCACCGCCGTACACGAGTCCCCGGACGGCGACCGCATCCTCGTCGAGAGCGCCGAGGGCGGCGGCGCCTTCGTCGCCTCCTGCACGACCGGCCTCCTCCGGCGCCTGACAGAGGACTTCGCCGGCGAAAACCCCTTCGCAGGTTTCCTCGAAGGCGGCCACGCCGTCGTCCTCACCGACGCCGGCCTCGCCCTCTGGCACGGCCCGACCCTCGAACGCTCCTCGCTCGACCCCGCGATCCGCGGCCAGGCGCTCGCCGTGTCGCCGGACGGGAAGCGGATTGCAGTCGCCAACGGGGCGAAGGTGACGGTCTATGAACTGCGGTAGGCTGTTCTTCCTCGCGGCCGCACTGCTGTCTTCCGTCCCCGCCGGCGCCGACGACCTCGCCGATCGCCTCAACCGCGAATTCGCTCACCTCGCTTCCGAGAGCGCCTCTGATCGGGACGCCGCAATGGAAGCGATCCAGCGGGAAGGGATGGCGGCAGAGGAGCCGATCCGGACGCGGCTCTCCGGCGAGAAGGACCCCGAGGTGCGCGGCCGGATGAAAGCGTGTCTCGACGCCATTCTCGTGAAGAGCTGGGTCGACGGAATCCGAAATCCGCTGTGGGCGCGCGAGCCGTTCGAAGACAACCCGGTTTCCTTTGCCCTGTCCCCGGACGGAAAGCTCGTGGCGACCGGCGGGCCGGACGCGCGGATCCGGATCCTGGAAGCGCCGACGCTCAAGGAGCTCGCGACGATCGAAACCGGGACACTCATCGGAAATCCGTCCTCGGTCGTGTTCTCGCCGGAGGGAGATGTGGTCTTCGGGATCGCGCAGTCGGGCGGATGCCCGGTCCGCGGATGGACGGTGAAGACCGGCAAGGAAGTTCCGCCGCTTACGATCGGGATCAGTGGCGGCTCGCTCTGGAAGAACAGTGAAGGAGCGTTCGCGTTTGTTGAACACCCGGAGGCCGGCTGGCGGGGTGACATCCTGGCCGTAGGAAGCGCCGAAGGGATTTCGACGACAACTCGCGGGTCGGCGTGCGGTGTTCGCAGGTTGCCAGGTTGGATCGTGCGCCAGGTCGCTTCTTCGGGAGGCAAGCTCGTTTTCTGCCTCGTCCACCTTTCGGGCCGGCTGGCGGACGCCGAACTGCGGGTCGAAGACGCGATCGACCCGGAATTCCCGGACAGGGTCTCGCTGGACTCCAGCGCGGCGAAGCTCGCCTCAATCAGGCGCGGCCACTGCTCGGTCGTCAATTTCCCGGCCGGGGACGTCACCTTTGAATTCGGCGAATTCCTGGATTGCGTAACCGCGATTCCCGACGGCTGGGTGACCTATGAGAACGCCGGCGTCCTGCGGTGGTGGAAGGACGGCAAAGAGACTCGCTCTGTCAAGGCGCTGACGCTCGATCGCGGTACGCTCCGGGTGGCCGGTCCCCTCCTCGCGATCGGTCCCGGACCGTTCGTGCACGGCGACCGGACCGCGCGTTCCGTGGAGATCAGGCGATCCGACACGGGCGAGCTGGTGGAATCGCTGGCGGACGCCTGCATCGAGATGCCGACCGGCGGCGACTCGATCGTCTGCCGTTACCGCGACGGGCGCGTCGCGATTTTCGCCGGCGACCGGCGTGTCGGCGAGTTGCCGAAGGTTGCGCGCGGCTCCAACGAATGGAATTCAATCGAGCACCGAGGCCAGTCCCTGTTGTTCGACGGAAGCGGCGATCCTTACCTCGTCGACCTGGCCCACGCTTCCGAACGCCGCCCGCTCCCCCCGCACCGCGGGCTCGTCTTCGGCATCGAGTGGAAAAATGGCGGCCTTGCCGCGAGAGCTTTCAAGACCCTCGTTCTGTTCGATGACGAAGGCCGCGCCACGCGGACGCTTCCCACCGACGAAAACGACTTCACCGGAGGCCGCTTCGGCCTGGCCGCCGACGTCGGTGCACCCGAGAAAACGCTGGTTGCCGCCTCTACCGATGGAACCGTTTGCGCCTGGATCGAGGGCGGCAAAGTGCGGATCGTCGCGGGTGCAAAGCCGTTCGAACTTCCGTGTCCGGTGGAAGATCCGCCAGCGGAACCGGGAAGCGGCGCCTGCGGACTCGCGGCGGTTTCGCCCGACGGCGCCCGCATCGCCATCCTCGGGCCGGCTCTCCGCCAGATCGAGGTCTGGGATGTCGCGGAGCGCCACCGGCTCTTTCGCGTCGAGGCGCCGCAGGGCCACCTTGAAGCCCTCGCCTTTGCCACGGACTCGAAACACCTCATCTTTCGCACGGAGGCCGAGGGGGCTCTCCGCCTCTGCGAGTATTCCGCATGGGACGCCGCAGGTGCGAAGACAAATCCGGCTCCGCTGCCGGGACAGGAATTCGCAGGCCGACGCTGGGTGGCACTGTTCGGACCGGATCATCTCCTTCTCACAGACTTGCTCGATCCGAAGCGGACTCGGTCATTCGATCTTGGTGCGGGGAATCCGTACTGGGGGAGCATCATCGCGGCCTCGCAGGACGGCGAACAACTGCTGGCCTGGGAAAGCCAGGGCGAAGCCCTCTGGAGCTTCGACATTGGCTCGGGAGAATCCACGCGACTCGCGGACCTCGGCACGACCGCGCCTCCCCCCACCACCGTGCTCTCGGATGACGTGGCCCTGGTGCTGTCGCCTGAGGGACTTCTCATCCTGCGCGGCCGACCTTGGGGCGTCGTCGAGCGGATCCCTGGTTTCTCCGCCGATGCCATCACGGCGTCCCCGGACGGGCGGCGCCTCGCAATCCTTCGCGGGTCGAAAATCAGCGTTCACGCGCGACGCTAGCGCTTCGCCGCCGCTTCCTCCGCCCGGTTGATCTGCTCCGCAAACTCCGCGACGAGCGCGATGTCCTCTTCGGCGACGGTCGAAGCGGCGCTTGGCGACTCGAGCGATTTCTTGAGCTGCATGGCGCGATTGAGCGAGTTTGTCGCAGCATCCTTCTGTTCCTGAGTCGCATCCGGATTCAGCAGCGTGGAGGTCGCGATCTTGATCTGGAAGTCGAGATTGCCTCCCGACGACTTCGCGATTTCGCGCTTCATCCAGGCGAGTTTCGCCAGCATCACGCGGCGGCGGGCTTCCGCGTATTCGGCGAAATCGCGGAAGCCGTACTTCTGCGCGAAGGCTTCGGAGCGCCGAAGGGAAGCGGCGTCGGCGGTGGTGCCGGCGGAAGGGCCGGGTTCGGGATTCGGGAGGTCGGGGTCGAGGAGGGAGGCAACGAAGGCGGTGACGACCGGGCGGGTCAGGGCCGGGGCGAGGCGGGGCGGGGGGGCGGGAGTCGCTGGACCCGGCGGCGGGGGAGGCTTTCCGCAGGAAGGCAGGAGAAGGAGGAGCGGGAGGAGGCGGCGCACGCCCGCATCATATCCGCTACAAATTCCCGCCCTTCACGCCCGTTCCTGTTTCAGGTTCTTGAACCGTCGCACCGGATTTCACGAGGAGACGAGAATGCGTTTCACAATGACGACGCTTCTTGCCGCTCTTTTCTTCGCCGGCGCCGCTTCCGCGCAGGAACTTGACTGCAACCAGAAGCAGGCGCTGGACCGGCAGGCGTACGTGAATGTGAATCACATTTCGAAGGCGACGACGTACGGGGTGGGGACGAAGGGGGATGAGGATGTGGTGAGGGAGATGCTGGTGGAGAATGTGAAATAAGCCATTGGGGAACGGAGCGCTCGCAGTTTTTCCCTTTCCCTTTCCCGTTCCCTTTCCCGGCACGCGAGAGATTCAACCTGCCGGGAAAGGGAACGGGAAAGGGAAAGGGAAACTGCAAGGCTGGCGCCGAAACTCAGGCTTTAGCCAATTTCTTGTACTTGATCCTCCTCGGGTTCTCCGCGTCGTCCCCGACTTCCTCGCGCCGCTTTGCAACGTACGCCTGGTAGTTCCCCTCGAACCACCGCACCTTTCCTTCGCCCTCGAACGCGAGAATGTGCGTCGCGATCCGGTCGAGAAACCAGCGGTCGTGCGTGACGACGATCACGCAACCCGCGTAGCTCAGCAGGCCTTCCTCCAGCGCCCGCAGCGTGTCGACGTCGAGATCGTTCGACGGCTCGTCGAGGATGATCAGGTTGCCGCCGCTCTTGAGCAGCTTCGCCAGCTGCACCCGGTTGCGCTCGCCTCCTGACAGCTCGCCGACCACTTTCTGCTGGTCCGTCCCGCGGAAATTGAATTTCCCGACGTATGCGCGGCTGTTCATCCACTTGCCGCCCGCCTTGAACTGGTCCTGGCCTCCCGAGATTTCCTGGTAGACCGTCTTCGCCGGGTCCAGCGACTCGCGGTTCTGGTCGACGTACGCGAGCTGCACGCTCGGTCCGACCGTGAGCGTGCCGGAGTCCGGTTTCTCCTCCCCGACGATCATCCGCATCAGCGTCGTCTTCCCCGCGCCGTTCGGGCCGATCACGCCGATGATCCCGCCGGGCGGCAGGCTCAGCGTCAGCCCGTCGATCAGCACCCGGTCGCCATACCCCTTCTTCAAATTCTTCGTCTCCAGCACCTGGTTCCCCAGCTTCGGCCCCGCCGGGATCCTCAGCTCCAGCTCGTCCGCCTTCTCCCCGGAATCCTGCTCCAGCAGGCTCTCGTACGCCGCGATGCGCGCCTTCGGCTTCGCCTGCCGCGCGCGTGGCGACATCCTGATCCACTCCAGCTCCCGGCTCAACGTCCGCTGCCGCTGCTCCTCCGCCTTCTCTTCCAGCTCGAGCCGCTTCTTCTTCTGCTCCAGCCACGACGTGTAATTCCCCTGCCACGGAATCCCGCGCCCGCGGTCAAGCTCCAGGATGTACCCCGCCACGTTGTCCAGGAAGTACCGGTCGTGCGTGACCGCGATGACGGTCCCCTTGAATTCCTTCAGGAAGCGCTCCAGCCAGGCGACCGACAGGGCGTCGAGGTGATTCGTGGGCTCGTCGAGGAGAAGGAGATCGGGAGTTTTTAGAAGCGTGCAGCACAGCGCGACGCGCCGCCGCTCTCCGCCCGACAGCACCGCGATCTTCGCGTCCATCGGAGGCAGCTCGAGCGCTTCCGCCGCGATCTCCAGGTGGCGGTCGACCTCCCACGCGTTGCAGGCGTCGATCTTGTCCTGAAGCGCCTGAAGCTGTTCCAGGGCGTGTTCCATCTCGTCCGGGTCGAGTTTCCCTTCCAGACGTGTCCCGACCTCTTCGTGCTTGCGCAGCAGCTCGTGCGTCTCGAACACCGCTTCGTCGAGGCAGCCCTTGACGTCCGATTCCATGTTGAGCTGCGGCTCCTGCGGCACGAACCCGATCTTGCAGTCCGGCATGTGGTGGAGGTCGCCCTCGAAATCGGTGTCTTGGCCCGCCATGATCCGCAGCAGCGTGGACTTGCCCGAACCGTTCGCGCCGAGGACGCCGATTTTCGCGCCGTAGTAGAACGAGAGGGAGATGTCCTTGATGACGATCTTCTTCTCGTAGGACTTCGAGACGTTCTGCATCTGCATGATGAACGGCGGGGGCATTGCGCGGGCTCCGAGTGATTGCGGGGGGGAGAGTTTATGCGGAACGGAGAAGGGGTACGGCAAAGAAACGAAAAACGAAAAAAGAAAAACGAAAAACGAAAACTACGGCGGGACGGGGGCTTATGCTCGGCGGCCATGGCCCATCCCTGGCACGACGTCCCGATAGGCAAGGACGCCCCCGAGACTTTTCTCGCCGTCGTCGAAATCCCGAAGGGGGACAAGGTCAAGTACGAGCTCCACAAGGAGACCGGTCTCCTCTTCGTCGACCGTGTCCTGTACTCCTCCGTGGTCTACCCGGCGAATTACGGCTTCATCCCGCAGACCCTCGGCGACGACGACGACCCGCTCGACGTTCTCGTGCTCATGCAGGAACCCGTCGCGCCGCTGTCGCTCCTGCGCGTCCGCCCGATCGGGATGATGGCGATGTTCGACGAGGGCAAAGGCGACGAGAAGATCATCTGCGTCCATCTCGACGACCCCGAGTACAGCTCGTACGCGGACATCGGGGAGTTGCGCGGACACCGGCTGCTCGAACTGCGGCGCTTCTTTGAGGACTACAAAAAACTCGAGCACAAGACGGTCAAGGTGCGCGAATTCCTCGGGCCCGTGGAGGCCCAGGAGGCGGTGAGGAAGTCCATGGAGCTGTACCGGCGCAGGTACGGTGCGAAAGCGGGCCGCCGCCAGACGAAGAAGCGAACATAGTTTTCGTGCGCGCTTGACCCGAGTCGACGCCGGCCGGTCTATCATTGAGGGCGACTTGCTCCGCTTCAGGAGGCGAAAACCATGGCCCGTGTTGCGCTGGCGTCGTTCCTACTCGGTGCGGTCATCGCGGGCGTCCTGTTCAAATTCCTGGAGTCCCGCCGCGAAATCGGAGCGAAGCCCCAATCGGCGCCCCGGGTCGCCGCAGCGTCCCCGGAGACTTCAGACGCCGACCCCGAGGTTCTTCGGCTCCGAGCGTCACTGGCGCAGGCAGAGTTGACCGTCGAAGGCCTCCGGAAGGAAATCGCGGCGCTGAAAGCGGGCGCGGCGCCGAAGACGGGCGGAAGCGGAACGGCTTCCTGGAAGGCCGTGTTCGCGAAGATCTTCGAAGCTCAGAATGAGAAGGGACGACTTTGGGTGGGAAACGACGCCGCGGTGCAGGACTTGCTGTTCCAGCTTCAGTCGCTGATGCGCGAGGCGGCCGCGCTGCAGGGAATCGAGCTCGACGAACTGACGATGGCCCCCGACGGGCTCCCGGCCCTCGCCGCGGCGTTGATGGAAAATTCTGACCCGCCGCTGGACGCGGCGCAACGCCAGAAGTTTCTCGATGTCCTGGACGGAGCGCGCGCGGAGTGGGACGGATACGCGAAGACGCGCGGCTCGCTCACGAAGCTGGAGAAAGACCGCGAGCTGGGCCGGATGTGGGACAAGCTCGAGTCGGGGATGTCCGCGACGCTTCCTGAAGGACAGATCGCGGCCTGGGACGACCTCACCAGTTTCTGGAGCGATGCGGCCCCCTCGACGTTTTACGGAGGGTATTCCTGGCAGTCCTTCGATTCGAAGGAGGAGGCCGAGCGCGAGCTGTCGAACGTGTGGGGCGATGACCTGGGCCTTGATGCCGCACAGAAGGTAACGCTTCGTTCGGTGGCGAATGAGTACATCCAGGAAATGGAGCGGCTTCACGCCGATGAGGTCATGCGAGGGGTCGATTCCACACCGGTGGAAGATCTGAGAGAAGTGATGATCCGGATGAACAGGAGGATCGCGGCCACATTGACCCTGACAGAAAAGCAGGCCGCGGCGCTGCGGAACTGGTCGCGTGTGGATCACCTCACGGTGAGATAGGGCGCGAAGGCTCCGGGAGACGGCGGGACTCCGGGGAGCGACTGCGGCTTACTTGTAGATCGCCGCATCCCAACCGAGCCCGAACGATTGGGTTGACCTGTTCTCCTTCCAGCCGTACCCGTCTTGCGCGCCGGCGGCGTTGCGCGGATCTCCCAGGTACGAGTCCTCGCCTCCCGTGTCGAGGAAGACGCCGACGGCGGGGAGGTCGTCGCGAAACGTCCGCGACGGGGGATATTTCGACGCCGAACCGAACGGACCCGGCTCGCCCATGTCCTTGTCCATCTTCACCTCGTACAGGTCGTTCCCCCTCCGGTCCCAGAAAAGCGCGACACTGCACAGGTCGGCGCTTCCACCGCACATATTTTTCAGCATGTAGCGGTCGTTTCCGTCGCCGTCGATGGAGATGCCGATGGAGCCGTCGCGGGCGTGGCCCTGGAACTGGTTTTTCGTCGTGGCGATGCCGGCGTTGTAGGTGTCGTCGCCGGCGAGGTCGACCTGGATGCCGATCGCGTAGTGTGCTCCGGCGCCGAGCGAGTACTTGCCATTCTCGTAGACG
>WSZJ01000067.1:28990-34431 GCA_009773755.1 Planctomycetota bacterium
CTTCGAGCACGCCGACGGCCCACCAGTAGCCGCATCCCTGCGACCAGCACTGCGCGTGGTAGCGGTCGTCGCCGGCGGCGTCGACGAGGAGCCCCCAGCCGCCCGCGAGGCTGCGCCCGTCGCCGATGTCCGCGCGGCGGCCGTAGCCGCAGCCCTGCGCCATCGCGACCGACTGATCAAGGTACAACGCGCTGACGTTGCCGTCGTCGCGGCAGACGTAGTCGTCGCTCCCCGCGAGGTCCAGCAGCAGGCCGCACCCGAGCGTCGCGCCCATCCCTTGCGACTGCTCCGCACATTCGTAGCGGTCGTCGCCCGCCAGGTCGACAAGAATCCCTGCTCCCATATGCGCCGCGCCCTGCCCCCATTTCCCTTTCACTACATACTCGTCGTTCCCCGCCGCGTCCCACACGAGCCCCGTCCCGAACCAGCCGCATCCAAGGCCCGAGTCTTTCACTTTGTACTTGTCGTTGCCCGAAAGGTCGATGACAGCACCAAGCCCGAACACGCCGCAGCCCATCGTGAAGAGCTCTTCACCTCCGTCGTAGGTGTCATCTCCGGCCAGGTCGATCACGACCGACAAAGGCTCCGAAGGTCCATTTGAAACGGCGAGTCGTCCCGTCCAGCGGTCCTTGCCGCCGAGGTCGACCACGATCGACGGTTGCGGGCCGCTGATCGCGTCATCAGCCGTCCCGAGAACGCGGATCTCCGGCAGCCCGCTCCAGTCGAGCGCGCCGACCTGCGCCAGCTCTTCGCGCCCGCCGGCCTCGAGCCACGCCTGGATTTCCGCCAGCGCGATCTTCAAGTGCGCACCGAAAATTGCGGACCCGTAGGCCTGCGGTGCGCGGTCGACCTCTCGAAGCCACTGGAAACACCGCCCGTCCTTCGTCGCGCTCTGGTCGTTCTCACCGTCCGTCCACGGCGCCGACACCGACCGGCGCAACCCCGCTCCCTGCGGATCATCCGCCGGCGCAGGGATCGACTGGCGGAGCCACGGAAGCGCCACGCGCCGCGCGATCGCGAGGCGGAGAAGGAAGCGCTGAACGGGAGGCGGCAGCTTTGCGAATTCCGCGACGGTCGCGGCGCGATCCGTAACTCCGGCCTCGAGTCCGAGGAAAATCGCCAGCGCGTCCGCGGGCGCCGCGCCCTTCGCGATCCTCGAAACTCCCCACTCCTCTCCCTCAGGCGCCGCATACATCCGTCCGGCCGGAATGTCCGTCAGACTCCAGCACCAGCGCGAGACGTCGCCGGGGCTGCCGGCTTTCGCGGCGGCGATCAGCTCTTCCGCAATCTTTCCGGTCATTCGCGATACCGTCCTGGCGTCCCGGAACAGGTTCTCCACCGACCGGAGCAGGTAATCCCTGCCCACGTAGTATTTCATCTCGTCTCCCGTGAACCCGAGCGGCCGGCGCCCGGATCCATTCCCGGCGAGGACGTGCTCCCAGACGTCGTCGGGAATCTGGAGGGAACCGCGATCGCCCGTGAAGTCGCGCCGCGGAAGCGGCGCACATCCCGCTGCGGCGCATAGCGCCACGGAAGCGGCGACGGCGAGACGGGCTGTCCACGAGATTGACATGTTCGGCTCCTTGAAGCGGATCGAATCGGGTGGCCGGAGAGTTTGCCACGGCCGGCCTGTTTCGCCCCGAACTGTGCCAGCGGCGTGACGATTTCGCCCTCTCCGGCATCTCATTTTCAGTCCCAGATCAGGAGCTTCCCATGATTCGCCTCGCCCCGCTTTGCGCCGTCGCCTCTTCCGTCCTCGCGCTTGTCGTTGGACGATCCCCCGAAGACAGCCGGAACGTGACGCAGTGCGAAGAGAACATGAAGAAAGTCGGTGTCTTCATCGCCCAGTACGAGTCGAAGTACCGGCACTATCCCGCTTCGCTGGCCGACCTGAAAGAGCCTGCGCTGATTTCCGGGGACTGCGTGAAGTTCCTGGTCTGCCCGCTCGACAGGAGCGGCGACCCGTGCAGCTACGAGTACCTGCATCCCGTCTGCGGAGACGCGCAGCCTCAGGATTCCATCAGCCTGTACGACCGGAACGCACACCCGGACGGCAGCCGCTGCGTGCTGTATTTCTCCGGACGGGTCGCCGAGCTCGCGGAAGCGGAATTCAAGCATGCGCTCGCTGAACAATTCGCCCGGGACCGCGAGATCATCGGGGACGAAATCGTCAAGGCAGGCACCGCGGCGCTCGACCCGGCGCTGACCGCGCGGAAAAGGGAAGCGGCGATCAAGAGGATGCGCATCCTGATGGAGCTGGAGCGGTAGAGTCTACCGGCTCACGGGTGGAGTTGAGCGCTCGCCCCATTCCGCCGCGACCCATCGGATTGCAGACCTGTCGTACGAAGAGGCGGAGAGTTTTTCGCATCGAAGGACCCCACCGGGAACTTCCTCCGACAGCTCGACCACGATGGACTCGCGCATTCCCGTCGCGCCGCCAACCGCTCCAGGGATCGGTAGAAGCGCAGGACGTCAGTACCGCGATTGCGAGGGCGCCGGCAAGTGTCTGGGTCGGACGCATGGCCGCCTATTTTTGCCCCCCGGGATTCTTGACCGCTTCCTCCTTGAACCTTTCGGGAATTTCCACACCGCCATACTGCGCGAGCTGTCGGCACAGGTGGACGAACAGCTGGTGTGCCAGATCGCTGCCCAGCGCCTGCTTCGCACTGTCCTCCTGCATTCCGTGCTTTTCACGAAACGACAGGTCCTTGCTGTTCGTCGCCGCAAGCGGCACGCCGCCCAGGTGCTCCGTTTTGTCTCCGATTGCGAAGATCTGCGCGTCGCCCACGAACCCGCCCGCCTCGAATGTCTTCGCTGTCACCATCTTCGGAACGGTCAGGGTTCCGCGCACGACCACCACGTATTCAATCTGCGCGGCGGGCCAGAGTTTCCGCATCAAGTGTCCGTAGTTCTGCCCGGCCGCTTTTGCAGCCCGCACATTCTTGAGAAATCTGCGCGACATGTCCCAGTCCACCTCCGTGGGGTACGGCAGGGACGGCGCCACGGTCCACGGCCCGACCTTCAGGCTTTCCAGCATCACGCACAGCACGTTTTCCTTCTGCCAGACCAGCGCGTCCGACATGCGAGCCTTGCCGGTCAGCGGGCCGAACGCCTTCGCCGAGATCGTCGGGGGGATCGCTTCCATCGGCGCAGCCAGCTCCATCAGGGCGTCGAGCCGCTTGACCGCCGCGGCTTCCTTCGTGAGCTGCTGGTCGACCATCGCATTCATCTCAGCGTCGGTGAGGCCCTTGCGCTTGCAACCGGCGGCGATGGATGCCAGGAGAGCAAGCGCGAAGAGCGTTCGGCGTGGGATCATGTAGGGCTCCTCGTTATGAGTTCCGGCGACGCTTCACGGCGTGCGATCCCCTACTTTACCCCTTCCTGATCGAAACCGACCCGTCGCCCGAGGCAGGTTGAATCAGTCGCGCTCGCGCAGCGTCAGCGACGCCAGAGCGAGCACCGCGACGCCGTAGCAGGGGAGGCCCGCCAGCGACCACCCCGCGTCGGCCATTGAACCGCCGCTCTTGAGCAGCGGCACAAGAACGGCGTCCGCATGGAAAAGCGGGGTGAACCAGCCGAGCACGCGGGCCCAGGCCGGGAGATTCTCCGGGGGAATGACCACGCCCGACAGGAAGATCGAAGGGATGATCACTGCAGGGACGAACGGCAGAACCTGCCCCTCGGTGCGCGCGAAATTCGACACAAGGATGCCGAGCGACATGCTGATCACCGCGAGCAGCCAGATCACGAGCGCGATCGAGAGGAATTTCGTCCAGGGGTAGTCGAGCTCGAAGAGCCACGCGAGTTCCGCGAGCACGATCAGGCTCTGCACGCTGGCGAGCGCGGTGTAGGCGGTGAGGTATCCGGTGATGATTTCGCCCTGCCGGTATCCGCACGCGAACATCCTGGGGAGCGTCTCGCCAGTTCGTTCGCGCACGAGCACGATCGCCGTCAGGACGTACGTCAGAAAATGGACGATGAACGCGCCGAGCGGGACTGCGAAGCGCGCCGGATCGAAGAAGGGCGAGTTCACGCTTCCGAGGAAAACGTGCAGCAGGTAGACCACGGCTACGGGAACCAGGAGCGCGAGTGCGAGGAAACGGTGGTCGCGCACGAGCTGCACCATCACGCGGCCCCCGACGGCGCGCGTGCGGCGGATGCGGTCGGCAATCATGGCGCGCCTCCGCGCCGGACGAGGTCGAGCACGATCGTCTCGAGCGTGTCGGCGACAAGCTCCACCGAGGCCACTTCAGGCGAAAGCCCCGCATGCTTCAGGTGCGCCGCCAGCGCCTCCGGCGTGCTTTCGATCCGCGCCTCCTCGATCGCGTCCCCGCATTTCACCCGCACGGTCGTCCGCCCCCGCCGCAGCAGCCCGGCCGGAGAGTCGCAGGCGAGCACCGCGCCGTCGCGCATCACCGCGAGCCGGTCACAAGCGAGCGCTTCGTCGAGCTGGTGCGTTGAAACGACGATGGTCGCGCCCGAAGCGGCGAGGTCGCGGAAGTGTTTCCAGAAGATCTCGCGCAGCGGCGGGTCGACGCCGGCGGTGGGCTCATCGAGGAGAAGGAGCGCGGGTTTGTGAAACAGCGCGCAGCCGAGCGAGACGCGTTGTTTCATGCCGCCGGAGAGCGTGTGGACCGGGTCGTGCGCGCGCTCGCGCAGCGCGACGAAGTCGATGATTTCCTCGACGCGCCGCCCTGAATTCTCATGAGGGTGTGCGGCGCCGAAGAACGCCACGTTCGCGCGCGTCGAGAGGTCGAGGTACAGCGCGGGCGATTGCGGCATGAAACCGACCTGCCGGCGGAGCGCGGCCGCCTCGCGGTTCGGGTCGAATCCAAGGACACTCACCGAGCCCGCGGTCGGCCGCGCGAGCCCGACCAGGATCCGGATGAGCGTCGTCTTTCCCGCGCCGTTCGCGCCGAGCAGCCCGAAGATCTCTCCGCGTTTCACCGAGAGCGAGATACCCCGAAGCGCCTCGACCCGGCCGTAGCGCTTCTCAAGGCCCTCGACGGTCACCGCTTCCGCCATCAGCGCTTCTCCGCCTCGCTCCCCTCCGGCAGCACGTAAACGATCGCGCCCTCGTCCTCGTACGCGCGTTCCAGAAGCGCGTCCTCGCACATCCGCACCTGCCGCGGCACTTCTTTGGTCACGATCAGCACGTTGGTCCTGAACGTGTCGCCGAATTCGACGGGGTCGAGGGGCTTGCGGCCCGTGCGGACCTCCTCCCAGTAGCGGATGCGCGTGGGGTCGGTGACGAGCATGAACGCGGGGTCGAGGCCGTTGATGAAGCGGTGATCGGGGTCGTAAGCGAAGAGCTGGACGAAGTCGCCCCAGTTCAGGTGGCCGACGTTGCTGCCTGCGGGGAGATTGGCGCGGACCCACTTTGCGGCGCCGGCCATGACGGGGCCTCTGACGTGGCCGGCTTCTTCGATGGAACGGTCCAT
>WSZJ01000068.1 GCA_009773755.1 Planctomycetota bacterium
CCGCCTGCCTCTACATGGGGTACTACTACGCCGAGTCGCTTCTCCTCGCCGAAACCGGCGGCTCGACGGGCGCCATCCAGATCGCCGGCACCGACTCCATCACTCAGCTCCCGTTCTTCATCGCCTGTTGCGACTACACGCTGATCGGAGAGGAGCTCTACGCCGCGAGCGCCTACCTCTCCCGCGAGCCCCTCCAGCTCGGATCGCTTCGCAGCCAGGACGCCGGGAAAATCTTCATCATCGCGACGCTCCTCATCGGCGCGTTGACGGCCGCCGCGGGTTTTCCGTTCGTAAAACACCTGATGGCGACGTTCTGATGGGACACCTCAAACGCACCGTCCCGCTCTGGATCGCCTTCATCTTCGGCGTCGGGCTCATCATCCAGTACTTCGTCCCCCACCCGATCAGCCAGAAGGCGCTCGGGATGACCCAGAAGTGGCTGGTGATCGTCGTCTTCGTCGCGCTGCTGCTCGGCCTCGGGTCGCTTCTCCAGTCCCACTTGCGGAAGATCAAGGCGCAGTCGGCCGGGTGGGGATATTCGGTGGTCACGCTGACCGTGCTGGCGCTCACGGTCGCCGCGGGTTTCCACCCGAACAACGACAAGCCCGGCGGCCCGCTCCTCTGGGCCTACACCAACGCCTACTCGCCGATGTCTTCCACGATGTTCTCGCTGCTCGGCTTCTTCATCGCGAGCGCCGCCTTCCGCGCCTTCCGCGCACGCTCGCTTGAAGCGACGCTTCTCCTCTGCACCGCCGTGATCGTCATGCTCGGGCAGGTCCCGCTCGGCGCCTACATCCCCGGCGTGTCGAACATCTCCGCCTGGATCCTCGGCGTGCCGCTCACGGCCGCGAAGCGCGCCCTGACGTTCGGCGTCGCGCTCGGCAGCATCGCGACGGCGCTTCGCATCATCTTCGGCATCGAGCGCTCCTATCTCGGGGGGAGCGAATGACCGACGAGCTTCGCAAGAACGCCACCCGCTGGGCCATTTTCGCGACGGTCGCCGTCGTGGTCGTCGTCTCGCTTCTCATCGGCGGCGTCAGCGACTTCAAGGCCACGCCCGTCGTCATGAAGGTCTACGACACCATCGAGAAGATGCCAGCCGGCACGCCGCTTCTCATCAGCGCCGATTTCGATCCCGGAAGCGAGGCCGAGCTCGAGCCGATGCTGCGCGCGATTCTTGCCCAGTGCTGGCGCAAGAAGCTCCGCGTCGTCGTCATGTCGATCTGCAGCGTCAACAGCCCGCCGCTCGCCGGGCGCATCCTGAAGGAATCCGCCGCCGCTCACGGCGCCGTCTACGGCACGGACTTCGTGCAGTTCGGATACCGTGCCGGTGGAAGCGCCCCGATTCTCGCGCTCGGGCAGGACTGGTTCGCGGTGTATCCGAAGGACCTGAACGACACGCCGTCCCGGGAACTCCCGGTGATGAAGGGGATCACGAAGCTGACCGACTTTCCGCTCTGCCTCGAGATCTCCGCGGTCAGCACGATCGATTACTGGATTCTTGCAGGCAACGCGAAATACGGCCTCAAGCTCGCCCTGGGCGTCACGGCCGTCATGGCGACCGACTACTACCAGTACCTCGCGACCGGCCAGGTCGTCGGCATCATCGGCGGCATCGCCGGCGCTTCGCAATATGAGTCCCTCACCCGCCGCGACGACCTCAAGAGAGCGAGCGAGTCCGGCAAGGACGGCGGCCTCGCGTCCTCGCGCATGCCGACACAATCCGCCATCCATGTCGCGGTCGTTCTCCTGATCCTGATCGGGAACATTCTCTACTTCATGGGCCGGAGAAAGGCGAAGGCATGATCCTCCACCTCCTCGCCAATACCGATCCCGCCGCGCCCCCGACGTTCTGGGAAGGCGACGCCATGAGCGTCCTCGGAGTCTGGGCCTCCGTCGGCTTCACGCTCGCCCTCTACACCTTCCTCTACAAGGACAACGCCGTCTTCAAGTTCGCCGAGCACGTCTACGTCGGCGTCACCAACGGCTGGCTCCTCTGGCAGGCCTGGTTCGCTTCCGTCAAACCTGACCTCGTCTACCCGCTCGGCCGGCTCATCGGCCACGACGTCCTGCGCCGCCCGCAGGCGCTCGAAGAAGGAGACACGTGGTGGCTCCTGGTCCCCGCCGTATTCGCGACCTTCATGCTCCTCCGCTTCATTCCAAAGGCCTCGTGGCTTTCCCGCTGGTCTTTCGCCTTCATCGTCGGCACCACCGCGGGCACCCAGCTGCCTCTTCAGGTCCAGGCGTTCCTCTTCCGCCAGATGGGCGCCATGCTCGACAGCCCGATCAAGCACGGCGAAGACGGAGGGTTCCTGTTCATGGGTACCCTCTCCGCCATCCTTCTCTTCATCGGCGTGATTTCCGTCCTCGCCTACTTCGTCTTCGCCGTCGAACACAAGGGCGCCGTCCGCCCCGTCGCCCGCACCGGCGTCGTCTTTCTCATGATCGCCTTCGGCGCCCACTTCGGTTACACGGTCATGGGCCGCGAATCCCTCCTCATCGAGCGCGTCCAGTTCCTCATCGGGTCGTCCATGGCGAAAGGCGCGGAAAACGAGCCGAACCCGCATCACGCCACCGTCTGGCTGCTGATCGCCGTCGTCGCGGCCGTCGTCGTGCTTGAAGTGCTGCGCGTGAAGCGCGAGGCGAGTGCGAAGGTCGAGGCAGAAGCGGCTAAGGGGCCGCAGGCCTAGCCCTGCGGGGGGCATTACGTCCTCTCGGTCGAAGGCAGGTCCACCTACAATGCCCGTCATGAAACGCACCGTCCTGATTTGCCTCCTCGCCGCGAGCCTGGGTGCAGCGGAATCGCCGATGCCTGCGCCAGAGTTGCTACCGCCCGCCGAAATCCAGAAACGGGCTGCCGCGTTCAAGTTCGAGAAGGGCGAGGTCGGCGGGACGCTGCATGACTGGATCGATCTGGACATGAAGACCTGGAACCTGGCGCTGTCGACAGTCCCGGAGACAAGCAGCGTATTGGGAGCATTGGTTTTCGAGACGCTGTTCGGGAGGGATCCCGTAACCCTGGAGTGGAAGCCTTGCCTCGCCGCGGAGGTTCCGGCGAGGAGCGAGGACGAAGACGGGCGCGTTTGGATCGTGACGCTGCGCGAAGGCGTCGCCTGGCACGATGGCAGGCCCTTTGGTGCGGACGACGTGATATTCAGTTTCAACGACATCGTGCTGAACGAGTCGATTCGCAGCACGGCACGGCCGACGCTTCAAATGGCCGTGAAAGACGAAGCGACGGGAAAGGCGGTGAAGAAAAACGTGCTGGTTGAGAAGGTCGATGAGCACACAGTGCGGTTCACAATTCCGCAGAGATACGCGCTCTACCTGAACCTGCTCAACGGCACGTACATCTACCCGAAGCACCTTCTCCAGAAACAGGTCGAGGGCGGAACATTCGCGACCGCATGGGACATTTCGACTCCGCCGGCGGAGATCATTGGGACTGGGCCGTTCATGCCGGAGAAACGAACGGAAGGCAAAAGGGTGGTACTCAAGCGCAATCCGCACTATTGGAAGAAGGACGAATTTGGGGAGTCTCTTCCTTACGTCGAACGATGGGAATTTCGAGTCCTGGATAGTGCCGATACGCAACTTGCGCGCTTCCGGGACGGAAAACTGGACTATCTCGATGTGCGGGCCGGAGACGTGGACCTGCTCGCCAAAGGCGCCGCGGAGGGAGAATACGAACTACTCTCGACGGGGCCGCGCGCCAGCTGGAGCTACCTTTCGTTCAACCAGAATCCACGGTTGCGCCCCGACGGCACTCCGTACGTCGCGCCGCACAAGTCCGCCTGGTTCCGGGATGTGCGCTTCCGCCGCGCCGTGGCTCATTGCCTCGACCGCGACCGGATCATCCGCGAGATTTACTTCGGTAGAGCCACGCCGCTCTGGGGCCCCTTCACCCCGCGGTACGCAGAGTATTACACCGACGACGTTGCGAAGTACCCATTCGACCTCGCGAAGGCCGGAGCGCTTCTCGACGAAATGGGGCTGAAGGACACCGACGGCGACGGTGTTCGCGACGACGGGAAAGGCCATGCGGTGGAATTCGAGCTCGCGGTCATGGCGGATCAACCGGCGATCGAGGCGATGGTAGATGTTCTCAAGAAGGACTTGAAGAAGGCCGGCGTCTCCCTGGTCCCCGAGTACTTGCAGTTCAATATTCTCGTCCGCCGGATCTCGCAGGACTGGGACTGGGAAGCGATCTATCTCGCGTATACCGCCGGTCCCGAGCCGTTGCTTGGGAAGTCGATCTGGAAAACCGGCGAACCGCGTCGCGTGTGGAATCCGAAAGCTGACGCGTCCGCGAGCGAAACTCGCGACTGGGAGCGCCGAATCGACACGATTTTCGACAAGGCATACTCGCACTGGGACCCGAAGCTGCATGCCTTTGACCGGTCGAAGGACGTTGAGCTTGCGCACGAGTGGCAGCGGATCTGCGCTGAAAACCTGCCGCACATCTACCTGTTCTCGTCGGCGTCCGTCTATGCCATTTCCCGTCGCCTCGGCAATGTCCGCACCACTCTCAATTCGCTGTACGATCCCGAGCGGATCTTCATCCGGAAGTAAAGTACGACTCTCCTTCTCCCCCCGTCCCCGGGGGGGCTAGAATCGCCGACCGCATGAAGCGCCTCATTCCGCCCCTCGTCGTGCTCGCCGGATTCGGCGCTTTCATCTGGCTTTTCCGGCTGAGCAAGGCTTACGAGATGCCGGAGAAGACGCCGCCGCCGCTGCCGACGGCGGATGAGATCCAGGAGGCCGCGAAGGGGTTCAAGTACGAGATCGGGAAGTACGGCGGCTCGCTGAACGACTTCATCGACAACGAGATGAAGGACCTGAATCTCGCAATTTCGACGGACGCGCAGACGTCGAGCGTCATGGGGTCGCTGGTCTTCGAGCTGCTGCTCGACCGCGATCCGCTCACGCTGGACTGGGAGCCGCTTCTCGCCGCCGAGGTTCCGACGCACAGCGAGGACCCCGAGGGGTTGATCTGGATCGTGAAGCTGCGGCGCGACGTGAAGTGGCACGACGGTGCGAAATTCACGGCGGACGACGTGGTGTTCAGTTTCAACGACATCACTCTGAACGAGACGATCCCAGCCTCAGGGCGGCCGGCGCTGCAGATGATGGTGAAAGAAGAAGCTACCGGGAAAACGGTGAAGAAGAACGTGCTGGTCGAGAAGGTCGACGAATTCACGGTCCGGTTTACGTTCCCGCAGAGGTACGCGCTCTACCAGAACCTGATCAACGGGACGTACATGTACCCGAAGCACATCCTGAAGTCGCACGTGGACGACGGAACGTTTGCCAGCACATGGAATATCGCGACGCCGCCCGAACAGGTGATCGGGACGGGGCCGTACATGCCCGCGGAGTACGTCTCGGGCGAACGGTTCATCGAAAAGCGCAACCCGAATTACTGGAAGAAGGACGAAGCCGGAAATCGACTGCCTTACCTCGACCGGATCGTGTTCAACATCATCCAGAACCCCGAGACGATGAAGAACCGCTTCCTCGTCGGGGAGATCGACTACCTCGACGTGCGCTCGATCGACCTCGGGGAGATCATCCGCAAGTCGGCGGGGGGGAAGTTCGATGCGGTGCCTATGGGTCCGCGAGCCGGCTGGAGCTACATCTGTCTTAACCAGAATCCGCGCGCGCGCCCCGACGGCCGGCCGTACGTGAAGCCGCACAAATCGGGCTGGTTCCGCGACGTTCGATTCCGTCGAGCGGTCGCGCATTGCCTCGACAAGGACAGCATCAAGTGGCTGGTGTCCGACGGGTTCGCGGCGGCGAACTGGTCGCCCTACACGCCCAAGTACACGAAGTACTACACGTCGAACGTAAAGACGTACCCGTACGACCTCGATGCATCACGCCAGCTTCTGGACGAAATGGGGCTAAAGGACCGGAACGGGGACGGATGGCGCGAAGACGAGCAGGGAAATCCGGCGGAGTTCATTCTGACGACCGTCGCGGACCAGCCGACGCTCGTGACGATGGTCACCATCATCGAGCAGGACCTCAAGAAGGTCGGCGTGAAGCTGGTTCCCGAGTTCATCCAGTTCAACCTGCTGGTGCGGCGCATTTCGCAGGACTGGGACTGGGAAGCGATCATTCTGTCCTACACAGCGGGGCCCGAGCCGCTGCTCGGAAAGACGATCTGGAAGTCGGGCGAGCCGCGCCGCGTCTGGAACCCACGGATGCCCGCGGGGAGCGCTGAAAATCGGGACTGGGAAAAGAGGATCGACCAGATCTTCGATCAGGCGTACACGGACTGGGATCCGATTGAAAAGCGCTTCCGCTGGGAAACGGATGTGAAGCTGGCGCACGAGTGGCAGCAGATCTGCGCCGAGAACCTGCCGCACATTTATCTGATGTACGGGATCCAGGTGTACGCGTTCTCGAAGCGGATCCGGAACCGCCGCTCGACGCTTTACTCGCTGTACGACATTGAGCGGCTTTTTGAAGATCCGGAGTTCGTCCGATGAGCGCGGCGCGGTTTCAGGAAGGCGAAGGCAAGGCCCCGGCGGTCTCGCGCGGGTCGTTCCTGGGCCGCCTGCTGTCGGGCGGGCTCACGACGTTCGCGTTCAAACGGCTGCTGATCAGCATCCCGCTCGTATTCGTGATGACCTTCGTCATGTTCATCGTCGTCAACTCGCAGGGCAGCTCACGCTTCGACACGTTTGAAAACGATCCCGCGGCGGACCCGCAGATCATCGAGATGGAAAAGCGGCGGATGCACATCTACGACCCGCTGCTTGTGCGGTACTTCTACTGGCTGCGAGGGGTGATGTTCGACATCCGGTTTTCGCCCGATCGCCGGTTTGTCGCGACGTTTGAGGACAACGATCTTTCGCGCGGGGATGACAAGTACAAGTTCGGCGGCGTCGAGTTGCGTCGTCCTGCGGACGGCGTGGGAGGCGAGTACGCCGTGCCGGGCCCCGCCGGCGTTCCGCTGGGAGTTCTCGGAGAAACGGCCGCGCTCAGGAGCATGCTGGACCCTAAGGAAATCGAAGCGCTCGAGCTGACGGCCGTGGGGACGGGGCCGGAGTCGTCGCCCGAATCCGCGCCGCCGGAGGGGCTGGCGCTCTCGGTGGTCACGGGGTCCGGGGCCACCCCGATGGCGTTCCAGGCCGCCGCCGGAAAGCCTTCCGTTCTCGTGGTCGACATCGACGAGCTGAACCGCGTCTCGGCGATCGGCGAGCTCCGCGAGATCCGGCTGACGTCGGCGAAGCCGGGGAGGGCGATCGTGAAGGCGGAGCTGTTGAAGAGGCGCGTCTGGCAGGAAACGTACCCGGGAACTGCGAAGAAGCGGACGATCCAGCTGCTGTTCCGGGGGACTCCGGGAGAATCCGCGGAACTCGGCGCGCTCAAGTCTCCGTACGCCATGAAACTGGTCGAGGGACAGGACTGGAAGACCGACTGGAACGCGGTCCAGAAGAAGGTGGACGACAGCTACTCGGCCGCGCGGAAGGAATGGGAAACCGGCGGCAAGAAGTCGACCGAGCCGGAAAAGCCCGAGATTGACCGGGTGGACTTCGACGCGCTCGAGTTCGACGCGCACGCCATTCAGGGCGGCCCTCTCCCCGTCAGCCTGTGGATTCTCCACGGCGACCGCGAGAAACCGCAGGCCGCGAAGATCGTGGACCTGAAACTTGGCGAGGAAGAGCAGACGTTCGAGGTTCCCTTCGCCACGCTCCCGAAGGACCTGGATCTCCGGCAGATCCGGGGCCTGCGCTTTACCTGCGACGCCCCCGGCCGCGCGGAATTCGACGACTTCCGCCTCCGCGTCGCCGGAAGTCCCTTCCGCATCGGTCTGCCGAATTTCGGGACTTCGTGGGACAAGAAAAAAGGCGTTCTCGACCTGATCGGCGAGAAGGTGAAGAACACGATCTCGCTGAACATCTTCTCGCTCATCTTCGTCTGGCTGTTCGCGCTTCCGATCGGTGTCTACGGCGCGGTAAGGCAGCATTCGACCTCGGAGCGGACGCTTTCGTTCGTGACGTTTCTGGGGATGAGCCTGCCGTCGTTCTTCCTGGCGATCCTGATCGTGTTCCTGGTCAGCCTGACGTACGACATTCCGCAGAATTCAGCGTTCAGCTGGCTGCGAGAAATTCTGCCGATCGCGGGGCGGACGAGCCAGGACCATTCGGCCATGGGGAAGCTCGGGCAGATGTGGGACATCGCCAAGCACACGATCCTTCCCGTCACGGTCGGCGTGCTGGGCGGCGTGGGTGGCCTGCAGCGCGTTCTGCGCGGCACGATGCTTGAAGAGCGCCGGAAGCTTTATCTGACGACGGCGATGGCTAAGGGGCTGCCGCCGTTCAAGGTGCTGTACAAGCATGCGCTGCGCAACGCAATCATTCCCTTCGTGGCGAGCTCCGGGAGCCTTCTCTCCGGGATGATGGCGGGAAGCGCGTTCACGGAAATCGTGTTCGACTACCCGGGGATCGGGCGGCAGATGCTCGAGAGCCTGCTGTCCTACGACATGCCGGTCGTGATGGCGAACCTGCTCATTGCCGGCCTGCTGCTGGTTGTCGGAAACCTGCTTGCCGACATCGGGCTCGGTCTCGTGGACCCTCGCGTTTCGGTGGAGGGTTAATGGCTGTCGCGACCCCCAACGTGGCGTTCAAGGTGGAAGCCCACGAGGTGCTGACGCCCCGGCAGATCTCCTTCATGAAGTTCCGCCAGCACTCACTGGCGGTCTACGGCGCGGTCGTGCTGCTGTTCCTGTACTTCATGGTGGCGTTCGCCGACTTCATCGCCCCCTACGACTTCGAGACGCAGATGCGCACAAAGCCGTGGCATCAGCCCTCGACGATCCGCTGGAAGCATGCGGACGGGAGCCTCGGCCGGCCGTTCGTCTACAACACGGTCCGGGTCCGCGACGAGAATTTCATCGTGTACTACGTCGAGGTTGCGCCGGAAAACATGGCGTACCTGAAGCGGAAACTCGGGAGCGAGTTGACGGAGAGGCCGACGGAGCATCCGATCCGCTTCTTCGCTTCGGGCGATCCTCACAAGCTGTGCGGTCTCATTCCGATGAAGACCCGCCTCTTCGGCATCGAGCGTCCCGAGATGGTGAACCGTCCGGCGTTTTTCCTGCTCGGCGCGGACCAGATGGGGAGGGATCTGTTCAGCCGGATCCTGTACGGGAGCCGGATCTCGATGACGGTGGGCCTGATGGGCGTGGCCGTGACGTTCACGCTGGGGCTGCTCATCGGTGGGATGTCCGGCTACTTCCGGGGAAAGACGGACATTGTGACGCAGCGCGTCATCGAGATGATCATGCTGCTCCCCGGGTTCTACCTCATGCTCGGCCTGCGCGCGGCGCTGCCGCCCGGGATCAGCCCGCCGAAGATGTATTTCGCGATCGTGCTGATCCTGTCGTTCATCGGCTGGGCGGGGCTGGCGCGCACGATCCGCGGGATGGTGCTGTCGATTTCGCAGAACGACTATGTGGTGGCGTCGAAGGCCCTGGGAGTCGGGAACTTCGCCATCATCACCCGGCACATCCTTCCGCAGACGATGTCGTACGCGATCTACGTCGTGACGATGGCGATCCCCGGGTACATGCTCGGCGAGTCGGGACTGTCTTTTCTCGGGCTGGGGATCCAGGAGCCGTACGCTTCCTGGGGAAACATGCTCCAGGCCGCCCGCAGCACGAACGACATCAAGCTCCACCCGTGGGTCCTGCTCCCGGGGTTCATGATCTTCGTCACGGTCGTGGCCTTCCAGTTCCTGGGGGACGGCCTGCGGGATGCTCTCGACCCCAAGACGATCCTCCGCGCGAAGAAGGAGATCGCGTGACCGACACTCCGCTCCTTGAGCTGCGCGACCTCCACGTCCAGTTCCCGACGTACGACGGGGTGGTGAAGGCCGTCGACGGGGTTTCGTATTCGATCCCGAGGGGGAAAGTGCTGGGGCTCGTCGGCGAGTCCGGCTGCGGCAAGTCCGTGACCGCCTTCAGCACCCTTCGCCTCATCCAGAATCCCGGGAAGATCACCGGCGGCGACATTCTGTTCGACGGCCGCTCGCTCCTGAACCTCTCGGAAACCGAGATGCGCGGGATTCGCGGCAACCGGATCTCCATGATCTTCCAGGAGCCGATGACGTCGCTCAACCCGGTGTTCACCGTCGGGAACCAGATCGCCGAGGCCGTCGTCCTGCACCAGCGCGTCTCGTGGAAGGAAGGCCGGAACCGCGCGATCGAAATGCTGCGGCGCGTCAAAATGCCGAACCCCGAGCAGCGCGTGGACGACTACCCGCACCAGATGTCGGGCGGCATGAAGCAGCGCGTCATGATCGCGATGGCACTCGCGTGCAACCCCAAGCTCCTCATCGCCGACGAGCCTACGACGGCGCTCGACGTCACCATCCAGGCGCAGATCCTCGACCTCATGCGCGAACTCCAGAGCGAGCTCGGCATGTCCATGCTCTTCATCACCCACGACCTCGGCGTCATCGCCGAAATCGCCGACCACGTCGCCGTCATGTACGCGGGAAAGGTCGTCGAGTACGCCCCCGTCGCGGACCTGTTCGCCAACCCCCTCCACCCCTACACCGTCGGCCTCTTCAAGTCCAAACCCCGCATGGGCGAACGGCGCGAGTTCCTCGAAGCGATCGAAGGCTCCGTCCCCAATCCGCTCCATTTCCCGACCGGATGCCGCTTCCATCCGCGCTGTCCGAAGTGGGTCCCTGAGTGCGCCAACAGCGTTCCCGCCCTCCGTGAAATCCGCCGCGGGCATACCGCGGCCTGCATCGTGATCTGAGGAAACATGCCGCTGCTTGAAGTCAAAGAGCTGGTGAAACACTTCCCCGTGAAGAAGGGCGTCTTCTCTCGGACGGTGGGGCACGTCCGCGCGGTGGACGGGGTGAGTTTTTCGATCGGGGAGGGGCGGACGCTGGGGCTGGTCGGGGAGTCGGGGTGCGGCAAGACGACGGTGGGGCGGACGCTGCTGCGGCTGATCGAGCCGACGTCCGGGGAAGTCGCGTTCGAGGGGCGCCACGTGATGCGGCTGGCGGGTGCGGAGCTGAGAGCGATTCGCCGGCACATGCAGATCATCTTCCAGGATCCGTATTCGAGCCTGAATCCGCGGATGACGGTCGGGTCGATCGTGGAAGAGGGGATGAAGATTCACGGGCTCGGCAACAGCGCCGAGCGCGTCGCGAAGGTGCGCAAGCTGCTGCGCGACGTGGGGCTGATGGAGGAGCACATCAACCGGTACCCGCACGAGTTCAGCGGCGGGCAGCGGCAGCGGATCGGGATCGCGCGGGCGCTGGCGGTCGAGCCGAAATTCATCGTGTGCGACGAGGCGGTGAGCGCACTGGACGTGTCGATCCAGGCGCAGGTCGTCAATCTTCTGGCGCAGATGAAGAAGAACCTCGGCCTCAGCTACCTTTTTATTTCGCACGACCTGTCCGTCGTCGAGCACATCAGCGACGACGTCGCGGTCATGTACCTCGGCGAAATCGTCGAGACCGCGCCGAAGGACGAGATTTTCAGGAACCCGCTGCATCCCTACACGCAGGCCCTGCTTTCCGCGGTGCCGCAGCCCGACCCGGCGAACCGGAAGAACCGGATCATCCTCACCGGCGACGTCCCCAGTCCCGTCAACCCTCCCAACGGATGCCGTTTCCACCCGCGCTGCCCCAAGGTAATGCCCGAATGCCAGGTGATGGTGCCTCCCGCCTATGACATGGGCGGCGGACACGTCGTCCGATGCCTGCTGTACGACCCGAAGTTCGCGGGGCTGCGCCCGACGCCGAATCCCGACCTGATCTCGACGGGGCAGCTGCAGCCGGGCGTCGCGGAAATGCAGAAGCGCAAGGCGACGGAGGTCGCTCACCCGGCGATCGACCGCGGCACGGTGCGCGATGAGACGCACGGGGCGCTTCCAGGCGCGGCGTGGCCCAAGCCGCCGAAGAGTCCCGCGGCGGACAGGCCGTTCCAGGAGCCGGGACCGCTCGAGCGGAAACTGCCGTCCAAAGAGGTGATGGACAAGGCGGTGCGCGTCATCTTCGGGGTCGAGCCGTCTCCGGATGAGCCTGTGATTCCGCCGGACGTCTCCGGTCTCGGCCGGCTTGTTCAGGACTTCCCTGTGGACGAGCCGCCCACGACGGAGACGCCGACGCCGATCATCCTGCATCCGCCGGACGCACAGGGAAATCCGAAAAAGCCGACTCGTCTCGACGAGGATCCCGAAGAGCCGCCGCCCGGCCCGGGAGATGAACCGCCGACAAAGATCCCGGAATGGCTCCAATAGACAGCTCGAAGTGGTCCGGTTCGGCGCACGTCCGGACTCGCGCGAACATTGAGATGGACGCAGGGAGTTGTGACGGCGCGCTTCGCCGGACGCGCGCCGAACCAGATCACTTCGAGCCGTCTATTGAGAAAGGCCGACGACCGTGAGGCCGAAGAGAAATCAGGACATCTTCCGCGCCGCTATGAGGGCGTCGGCCTTCTCGTTGATGCTGGTGCAGGGAAACTCTTTTGCCGAAGACGCGCCAACGTACAGGCGATTCGCTGATGCTTCGCGCGACCTCGCGGCGCGGGTCGCGGGTTCAGGGGGAGCGGCGAAGTCCGGCGTCATCGGAAAATCCTCCGAAGGTCGCGACCTCCTGCTGATAACCATCGGCACGGGGGAGAGGTTGGAAACGCGTCCCGCGCTTCTTGTGGTCGCGGGCGTCGAGGGAGACGGGATCGCGGGTTGCGAAATGGCGGCGGCGTTCGCGACGGAACTGATGGCGGCGACGGACGAGAGGACGCGGAAGCTGCTCGCGGAGCGGACGGTGTACGTGATTGCCCGGCTCAACCCGGACGGCGTCGAGCGGTGTTTCGATGCGGTGAAGCAACAGACCACAGGGGCAGCGGCGAAGTGGGACGAGGACAAGGACGGGGCGGACGACGAGGACGGTTCCGACGATCTCGACGGGGACGGGATGATCCTGATGATGCGCGTCGAGGACGCGGCGGGGGAATGGGTCGCCGACGAGAAGGACGCAGGGTTCATGCGGAAGCCCGACGCGGTACGAGGGGAGCACGGCGCCTGGCGGCTGCTGGCCGAGGGGAAGGACGACGACGGCGACGGCGCGTGGAACGAGGACGGCGCCGGTGGCGTGGACCTGAACTCGAATTTCCCGTGGAACTACCGCTTCCACTCGAGCCGCGCCGGCGTTTATCAGCTCTGCGAAGTGGAGAGCCGGGCGCTCGCGGAATTCGTCGCCGCGCACCCGAACATCGAAGCGGCGTTCACGTTCGCCTCGAACGACAACCTGATCCGTCAGGTGGCGCCCGTGCCGCCGCCGCACCCGCTTCCCGAGCCGGCGAGCCCGGTGATGGCGCTGGATGCGGGGGACGTGCTGCCGCTGGCGAATCTGGCGGAGAACTATCGCGCGAAATTCGGTGGGGCTGCGCGAAGGCGGGGTCGCCGAATGGCTGTACTTCCATTGGGGGATCCTTTCGCTCGGCGGGCCGGGGTGGAGCGTTCCGTGGAAGGCGGCGGCGGATCTCAAAGGGCTTGCCCATGAGGACGGGCCGGGGCGGGAAGCGCGATGGGCGTTCCGGTGGATGCGCGAGAACCGCGCGGGGGAGTGGGTCGAATGGCACGCGGTGCAGCACCCGGATTTCCCGGGGAAGAAGGTCGAGATCGGCGGCTGGAAACCGTACTCGACGATTCTGCCGCCGGCGGGAGAGCTGGAAGCGCTTTCCGCGAAGCACGGCGCTTTCCTGCGGGACGTTCTCGACGCGTTTCCGCGGATTGCGGTGAAGGGACTCGCGGCGAAGAAACTGGACGCGGCGCTCTGGGAAATCACGGCGACGGTCGCGAACGAGGGCGCGCTCCCCACGGCGCTGCGCCAGGGAGTGCGGACGCATCGGGCGCGGGCGGTGAGGGTCGACTTCGTCTCAGACAAGGGCACGCTGACGGCGGGAGACAAGGTGACGCTGGTACCAACGCTGGCAGCGGGGGCCGTGAAGGAAATGAAGTGGGTCGTGCATGCGGCCGAGGGCTCGGAAGTCGAGATCAAGGCCGAAACCGATCGCGCAGGCATCTCGTCCGCCAGATTGCTGCTGAAATGACAACGACGCACGTCTCTGCCAGCCTTCGCCAGCCTCCGCCCGCCCGCGAGGATCGACACTCATGAAATTGGCGATCACCGTGCTCCTGTTATTTCCCCTCGCCTCCTTCGCTGAGGACGACCTTGGCGCGCTGGGCGCGCCTCCGAACCCGAAGGTCGACGTGCGGTGGAACCGCTTCTACGACACGAAAGAACTCGGCGAGATTCTCGACCGGCTCGGAGCGGCGTTCCCCGGGCTGACGAAGCTCCACACGATCGGGACGTCGGTGGGTGGCCGCTCGATCCGGGGCATCGAGATCACGAGCCATTCGAAGGGGGACCCGGCGCGGAAGGCGGGGTTCTACATCGACGGAAACATCCACGGGAACGAGGTGCAGGGGGCGGAGGCGGCGCTCTACACGGCGTGGTACCTGCTGGAGAACTACGGGCGTGTCGCGAAAGTCACGGAGTTGGTGGACGAGCGCGTTTTCTACATCTTTCCGACGATAAACCCCGATGGGCGCGACGCGTTCCTGCTTTCCCCGAACACGGCGCACTCGCTGCGGGGCGGATTGAAACCGTGGGACAACGATGGCGACGGCCGGTCGGACGAGGACGGGTTCGACGACCTGGACGGGGACGGGAACATCGTGCAGATGCGGCGCCGGAATCCGCACGGGCGGTGGAAGGCGCACGCGCAGGAGCCGAGGCTGTTGGTTCCGTGCGAGCCGGACGAGGAAGGCGAATTCGAGCGGCTTGACGAAGAGGGGCTGGACAACGACGGCGACGGTCAGGTGAACGAGGACGGCCCGGGCGGATACGACCCGAACCGGAACTGGCCGACGGACTGGCAGCCGCCGTACGTGCAGCACGGCGCGCACGACTTCCCGCTCTCGCTTCCCGAGGATCGCGCGGTCGCCCGCTTCTGGATGGCGCGGCCGAACCTGGCCGGCGCGCAGAGCTACCACAACGCCGGCGGGATGATCCTTCGGTCGCCGGGACAGCAGGGCGGGCACGTGCCGGAGAGGGACGCGGCGCTGTACGACGTGATCGGGAGGAAGGGCGAGCAGATGCTCCCGGGGTACAAGTACATGATCATCTGGAAGGACCTCTACACGGTCTGGGGCGGCGAAGTCGACTGGTTCTACTTCGGGCGCGGCGTCGTGACGTTCACGAACGAACTCTGGACCGAGGCGAACCTGTTCCGGACGGCGAGCGCCGGGCTGTTCGCCGACACGAAGGAAGACCGGGCGAAGTTCAACAAGCTCCTCCTGATGAAGGACGCGTTCGTGGAGTGGAAGGCTTTCAAGCACCCGACCTACGGCGACATCGAGATCGGCGGGTTCAAAAAAAACTTCGGCCGAACGCCGCCGTCGTTCCTGCTGGAAGAGGAGTGCCACCGCAACATGGCGTTCACCCTCTACCACGCCGACCAGATGCCGCGGCTGTCGCTCGATGCGCCGGCGGTCCGCGCGCTCGGCGACGGGCTGTACGCGGTGCGCGTGTCGGCGCGAAATGCGAGGATGATCCCTTCCCGCACTGCGATTGACGTCGCTTCCCGGATTTCAAAGCCTGACGAGCTCACCATCGCCGGCGACGGCGTCACTGCGTTGTCGGCCGGCATCGTCAAGGACAAGGACTTCAACCGGGTCGAGCCGGTGGCCGGTAAGCCGTCGCGCATCCGTGTGGATTCGGTGCCCGGGATGGGAGAGACGACGGTGGAGTGGGTGGTCAAGGGAAGCGGCGTCTTTCGCGTGACGCTCGATTCGGTGAAGGGCGGGCGAGTGGAAGTGGCGGCTGAGATTCCGAAGTAGGAATCGGTCAGGGTGGTGAAAGCCTTCGAAGCCACGAATCTCTCATCTGAATCCGTCGTCGTGATCCGAGGTGCATCCGTGCAGGACCATCCGCGCAATCGCTGTTTCTCAATCCATCTCCATCCCTTTCAGATTGTCGTTCGGAGGCGAGAATTCGTGAGGCTGCCGATCCGGGGATAGAGATGGATGGAGACCGGGATTTCGCGGATTGTTCTGCACGGATGCACCCCGGATAACGTCCACGGATGCAGAGAGAGGATTCCTCATGGCGAGGCTCTTCTTCTTTGGCGCGTCGCGGATCCATGACACGCTCAATTCCGCCCCCGACCGCTGGTAGAGTGCAGCCCACGTCGCCCGGAGCCTTCCATGCACTTCGAACACGAACTCCTCTTCGCACTCGTCGCGGTCGACCGCGGACGCTGCACTCCGGGCCAGGTCGTGCAGGCGTTCGTGACGTGGCTGAATGAGCTCGACGCCGCGCGTCTGACGCCCGACGCGAAGGTCCAGAGCCTCTCGAGCCGGATCGCGCGCGAGTCTTCCATGTCCGAAGCCGACAACACCGCGATGCTCGAGACCGTCAAGGGAGGCGCGGCGCTTCCGCACTTCGAGAAGTCCCTTCGCTCCACGCTCCTCTCGCTGCGGCCCCCGGGCGAGATCGCCGCATGGCTCCGGACGTACGGCGCGGGAGGCTCCCCCGATCCGACATTCGAGCCTGCGCCCCGCGAGCAGCGCTATCTGCTCGGAGCCGAAATCGCCCGCGGCGGCCTGGGCCGAGTCGTCGAAGCGCGCGATCGCGACCTCGACCGCGAAATCGCGGTGAAAGTGCTGCTCGAGGGAAATTCGCGGACGGTGGTAGAGCGCTTCCTGCGCGAAGCGCGCATCATGGCCCGCCTTGACCATCCGAATATCGTCCCGGTGCACGATGTCGGCGTGGTGCCGGGGCAGAACGGTTCGAAGCAGATGTACCTGTGCATGAAGCGGGTGCGCGGTCGGGATCTGCTGAGCCTGTTGCGCGCGATGGCGGCGGGGGAGGCCGGCGTGCGCGAGGCGTGGTCGCGCACGCGACTGCTGGGCGTCTTCCAGGGAGTGTGCCAGGGGATGGCGTATGCGCACGCGCAGGGAGTGGTGCACCGCGATCTCAAGCCCGGCAACGTGATGATCGGCGACTTCGGCGAGACGTACATCGTGGACTGGGGATTGGCCAAGCGGCTCGGCGAGGCCGAACCTGCGCCCGCCGCTGAGGCCGGCGGCAGCCGCTCGCAAGGATGGGGAGACGGCGACGTGACGTCGCTCACCCTCGTCGGACAGGTTATCGGCACCCCTGCCTACATGCCGCCCGAGCAGGCGCAGGGCCGGCTCGCCGAGGTCGACGCTCTCGGCGACGTGTATTCGCTCGGCGCGATCCTCTTCGCCATCCTTACCTGGCGGGCGCCGTTCGAGGGCGCAAGCGCCAAAGTCCTCGCGGACGTCATCGCAGGGAATCTGCAGCCGCCGTCGAAGCGCGTCGAGGCGGCGCACGTGCTCGGCCGTCCGGCTCCGGAACCCGTTCCGGCGACGCTCGAGGCGATCTGCCTGCGCGCAATGTCGCGCGAAAAGGGAAGCCGGCACGCTTCGGCCCGGGAACTGCATGACGAGATCCAGACGTACCTCGACGGCGCCCGGGAGCGCGAGAAGCGCACCGCGGAGGCGTCGCAGCGGAGCGCGGAGGGGCTCAGGCAGCTGAAGAGATATCTCGAGTTGAGCGCGGAAGGCCGTGCTCTTCACGACGAATCCGAGGCTCTCTCCCTCCGCTACGGATCGGCGACGGCCGAAGAGCGTGCCGCGATCTGGTCGATGGAATCCCGGATTGAGACGCTGACGGAGGATGGCATGGAGGCCTGGTCGAAGTCCTCTGTGGAATTCAGCCGCGCGCTCGAGGCCGATCCCGACTGGCGGGAAGCGCTGGACGGACGATGTGAGCTGATCGTCGAGCGCGTGCTGGAAGCGGAGCGAAAGCGCGACCGTCAGGAGGAAATGATTCAGCGCCGGGCGCTGGCGCAGGCGGACAGGTTTGGCACGTACCGGCTCAAGCTCGAGGCGCCGGGCACGCTGACACTGCGGGCGTTCGCGTACTCCTGCGACTGCCTGCGTCCGGTGACGGAGAAGGGCTTCCGCGTGGAATTCGACGATTCGACGCCGGTGGCCTGGGTGGACGGCCGCCCGAGGCCGGATCTCGCCGTGAGTTACGCGGGACAGCCGGTTCCGGTAACCCGTATTTCGCCCGGGACTGCGCGGTGGGGCCACCGGCCCGACTGCCCCCGGGAAGAACTGCGAGGCACGGAGGTCCGGATCCGCCGCTTCGAGGAACGCGAACGGAGGCTGGTCCCGGGCGCGGAACTGCGGCTGGGCGTGACGCCGATCGAGAACCTCGAGCTTCCGCCGGGCTCTTGGCGCTGCGAGATTATTCCGCCCGCCGGCTCGGGCCTTGCGCCGGCGATCGTGCCAGTGCGCGTGGAACGGGCGGGCCGGTGGTCGCAGGACGTCGTCCTCTACCCGGCCGACCGGATCCCCACGGGTTTTCATTTCGTCCCCGGTGGCCCCTTCGTCTTCGGCGGCACCTGGGCCGGAGGAAACGCGCACCGGACCGTCTGCACGCAGGACGTCTTCGTCTCGCGCTTCCACGTCACTTTCGGCGAGTACCTCGAGTTCCTCAATGCGCTCACGGCAGCGGGGCGCGCGGAGGAAGCGGCGGGCGTGCAGCCGCGGAGCACCGAAGGGCCGTACCTTTCATGAACACGAAACTGCCGTGGGATGCGAATTGGCCCGTCTTCGGCATTGCCTGGCCCGACGCGCTCGCGTACGCGGCGTGGCGGTCCGTCCGCGACGGCCGCGTCTACCGCCTGCTGCACGAGGAGGAGTACGAGAAGTCGTCGCGCGGCGTCGACGGCCGCACGTTTTCGTTCGGCAACCGGTACGAACCCGGTTTTTCCCATACCGCCGTCTCCGACTCGGCCTATTTCGGCCCTCGCCCCGTCGGGACGTTCCTCGCCGACGAGTCGCCCTACGGCGTGCGCGACACGAACGGAGGCGTCTCGTCCTGGGGCTTCAACCATGGTTACGAGCAGTTCCGCGGCAGCCGCTCCACCCGCGGCGGTTCCTGGACCTTCGGCTTTGCGCGCTGCACCAGCGCGGCCCGCGGCGGCTCCATGCCCACGAAGTTCGGCGAACATCTGGGAATGCGCCTCGCCGCGTGCCCGATCGCATTCTGAACCCGCAAGGGCTGTCGAGCGATCAACCCGGACGTGAGACATCCCCGACTCTGGCTCCCTCGAAAGCTCACCCGGTTCCTTGAGGAACGGGAAGGGGCCGATGTCGACGCCGCGGCGCGAGGCGGGCGTATTTCCGGCGACCTCGCCGCCTATTTCCGCGTGGTCCGGCAGATCCGCGAAGTGCTGGCCGCGCGAGGGCTGGGAAGCTGGACTCTTGCTGAAATCGACTCGCTCGACGACATCGGCCCGTCGCTGATTCACGATTTTGCCCGGGAACGCCTGCCGGGTGCGGTTGTGCAGGGGATCGACCTCGAATCCGGCGCGGAGGCCGGCATTCTCCACTGCTGGCGCTGGTACGAGCGGGACCTTGCGCCGAAACACGCCGCCTGGTTCGCCCCCGAACTCGCCTTCTTCTGCTTCTCGCTCCTCGACAAGGACGCCTGCTACTCGCGCTTCAGCCTCGCCGCCGCCCCCGATCCGGATCGCCTCGTGAAGTCCCTTCGCGAACTCGACGACTTCCGCCTCGCCCGCTGGCGCTCCTCCGACGAAATCCAGGTGATCGGCGGCCACCGCGTCAAGCTTCAGCGCGACGCCGTCTGGGACGACGTCATCCTCCCGGAGCCTCTCAAAGCCGACATCCGCTGCAACGTCGACTCTTTCTTCCGCGGTAAGGCCGCCTACGAACGGCTGCGGATGCCCTGGAAGCGCGGGATGCTGTTCACGGGGCCGCCCGGGAACGGCAAGACCACCCTTTGCCGAACGATCGCCGCGCAGTCGGGCATGCCCAGCCTCTACCTTTTACTCGCGACCTCGGGCGACCGGCAGGATCCGATCGGCCAGATGTTCCGAAAAGCCCGCCGCCTCGCCCCATGCATCCTCGTCTTCGAGGACGTCGATTCTCTCGTCCGCGGCCCCGGCGAGATGTCCTACTTCCTCAACCTCCTCGACGGCCTCGTCCCCACCGCCGGCGTCCTCGTCGTCGCCACCACAAATCACCCCGAGGAAATCGACCCGGCACTCCTCGACCGCCCATCCCGTTTCGACCGCGTCTGGACGATCGGGAATCCGGAAGCTGCTGAACGGCGGCGCTACCTGGCTCGCCTTTTCGCAGGACAACCGGCGGCGGCGGAACTCGACCGGTTTGTTGCAGAGACCGATGGATTTCCCGCCGCCTACCTCAAAGAGCTCTACCTTTCGAGCGCCCAGGAAGCGCTTCATGGCGAGCCGGCAGGCGATCTGCCGGTCATCACGACTCTTCACCTCGAAATCGCCCTGGCGCGTCTCCTGCAGCAGCGGACGGCCGCGCGCGACCGGTTCGTGGAGCGGATTCCCCTCGGGTTCGGGCGGGACGAGGACGAAGCGTGAACCGTTCTGCCGGGCGGGCGATCAAAGCCCCATGATCCTCTCTCCACGCTGAGGCGGGACGCGCTGCGGCGCGTTCGCCTCCATTTCATGGCGCGGCCATCAGGCACGCTCGCGCTGGCGACTTGACAGCGACGCCTTCGAGGCCAGGTCTCTCCTGATGACGGAGGTTTGGCGTCGCAGATTGACATCGATCCGCACCCCGTGTTGACTGACCCCCCTTCAATTCCACAACCAAGAGGATTTCCATGGCCGAACAGCCGATCACGACCCGGGCGAAAGATTTCCCGGAGTGGTACCAGGACGTCATCCGCGTCGCGGACCTCGCCGAGCCGGCGATCGTCGTGAAGGGCGCGATGGTGATCAAGCCGAACGGCTACGCGATCTGGGAGAAGATCCAGCGCGAGCTCGACGATCGCTTCAAGGCGACCGGCCACCGGAACGCCTATTTCCCGCTGTTCATCCCGGAGTCGTTCCTGAAGAAGGAAGCGGAGCACGTCGAGGGGTTCAGCCCGGAGCTGGCGGTGGTGACGATCGGCGGCGGGAAGGAACTCGAGGAGCGGTACGTCGTGCGGCCGACATCGGAGACGATCATCGGGCATTTTTTCGCGAAGTGGATCAAGACGCACCGCGACCTGCCGATGCTGATCAACCAGTGGGCGAACGTGGTGCGGTGGGAGCTGCGCACGCGGCTGTTCCTGCGCACGTCGGAGTTCCTCTGGCAGGAAGGGCACACGGCGCACGCGACGCACGAAGAGGGGCTGAAGGAGGTGCTGCAGATGCTCGACGTGTACGCGGACTTCGCCGAGAACGTGATGGCGATGCCGGTGATCCGCGGCGAGAAGACGATGAACGAGAAGTTCGCGGGGGCGGTGAAGTCGTACTGCATCGAGGGTCTGATGCAGAACGGCTGGGCGCTGCAGGCGGGGACGAGCCACGACCTCGGGCAGAATTTCGGCAAGGCGTTCGACGTGAAGTTTCAGAATGCGGCGGGGCAGAGCGAATTCGTGTGGCAGACGTCGTGGGGGGTTTCGACGCGGCTGATCGGAGGCGTGATCATGACGCACGCCGACGACGCGGGGATGGTGTGCCCGCCGAAACTGGCGCCGTACCACGTCGTGATCATCCCGATCTTCAAGACGCCGGAGGAGAAGGCCGCGACGACGGAGGTGGGCCGCAAGCTCGCCGACGATCTTCGCGCGAAAGGCCTCACCGTCGTGTTCGACGACCGCGACGACCGCCCGGGCTCCAAGTATTTCGAATGGGAGCGCAAGGGCGCGTGCGCGCGCGTCGAGATCGGCCCGAAGGATCTCGAGAAGAAGAGCTACGCCTTCAAGCGCCGCGACCTGGAGAAGAAGGAATTCGCGCCGCTCGACAACGCCGTCGCACACATCACAGGCCAGCTTGACCAGATGCAGAAGGACATGTTCAACAAGGCGAAGAAGTACCGCGACGAGAATACGAGGAAGATCGACTCGTGGGACGACTTCAAGGCGCTTCACGAAGGCGCAGGCGGCTTCTCAAGCTGCCACTGGTGCGGCGACGGGAAATGCGAGGCGCAGGTGAAGGAAGAAACGAAGGTGACGATCCGGTGCATCCCGCTCCAGAACGCGAAAGAGGACGGGAAGTGCATCAAGTGCGGGAGGCCGAGCGCGCAGCGGGTGCTGTTCGCGAGAGCGTATTAGTCTGAAGCAGCCCGTCCGCCGAGATGCTTCGCCAGAAATTTCTCCGCAGCCCGCTGGAACGTCATCCGGTTCTCCGGCCGCGCGAACCCGTGCCCCTCGTCCGCGAACTCGATGTACTCCACTTCCTTGCCCGCGCTCCGAAGCGCTTCCACCATCTGGAGGCTTTCCGCCCGCACGACGCGAGGATCGTTGGCGCCCTGGCCGACGAGGAGCGGCGCGCGGAGGCGGTCGATGTGGAAGAGCGGCGACCGGGACTTGAGGAAGTCGGCGTCGAGGTCCGGGTTGCCGATCCGGTGGTGCATCATGGACAGCATCGTCGTCCAGTACGGCGGGACGGTCTTGACGAATGAGATCAGGTTCGAAGGCCCGCAGATCGCGACGCCGCAGGCGAACAGTTCCGGCGTGAACGTCATTCCCGCGAGCGCCGCGTACCCGCCGTAAGAACCGCCATAAATCCCGACGCGCTTCGGGTCCGCAACGCCTTGCGCGACGAGCCAGCGGACCGCGTCGGTCAGGTCATCCTGCATGCGGCCGCCCCATTCGCGGTTGGCGGCGTTGAGGAAGCGTTTTCCGAATCCCGGGGAGCCGCGGAAGTTGACCTGGAGAACCGCGTAGCCGCGATTGGCGAGCCACTGGACCTGCGGCTGCCAGCCCCACGAATCGCGGTGCCAGGGGCCGCCGTGGACGAGGAGGACGGCGGGGAGCGCGCGGGGCTCGGCGTCGCGGGGAACGGAAAGGTAGCCGCGAAGGGGGAGGCCGTCGCGGGCGGGGAAGCGGACAGGCTTCATCTCGGCCAGCGGGAGTCCTTCGAGCTCCGGCCGCGCGTAGCCGAGCAGGGAGGCGCGCTGAGCTGCGCGGTCCCAGAGGTAATACGCCGCGGATCCGCGGTCCTGCTCGAAAGCGACAAGCCACGTCCGATCCTCGATCGACTGGCCGATCACGGCGAAGTCGCCGGCATTGACCCCCGGCAGCGTTTCGTAATCCGCGGCGACGGAGGGGTCGACGGCCTTCCACGCGAGCCTGTCCCGATCGAAGGCAACGGCCCGGATCGCTCCGGTGCGCGGATGGCGGATGACGTGCTCGACGTCGGCTTCTGGATCCGACGCAATCACCGTCTGGCGCCCGCTCCCGGTGTCGAGGGCCCGAAGCTCGAGCGTTTCGGCGCCGTGGCTGCTGACCACCCACGCAGTGCGGTGGTCGTCCGCGAAACCGATGACGCCCGAACCGAGGGCATCCTCGGACGGGAACGTGAGGAGGTCCGTCCAGGGAGCGCCCTGGCCGTCACGATGGCGCAGGACCTTTCCGCCGTCGGGAGTGGCGACGCTGGCGAGACGGACGCAGAGGCGCTGGTCGCTGTTCAGCGCAGACGCCCCGATGTCGTTCAGGACCTCCAGCGTGCGACGGCCCGTGCGGGTGTCGATGCGCCAGGCGTCAAACAGCCGGCGGTCGCGATCATTGACGGCGACGAGAATCTCGTCCGGGAAATCGGGATGCCGGCCGATGAGATTCGCTTTTGCGCCGTCGAACGGCGTCAGGTCGACGGCGTCTCCGCCGGAAGCGGGAACGGCGAAGAGGTGGAAGTTCTCATCCCCGTCCGCATCGCGCATGAACATGACCTGCTCGCCGTTCATCGCCCACCAGGCCATCGGAATCCCGCGCTTCCGGTCGAAGGTCAGCGGCCGGGCCTCTCCGCCGGAAACGGGCCGGACCCAGGCGTTCATGACCCCTTCAAGCGGCGCCAGATAGACGATCGCGCGGCCGTCGGGAGACAGGGCGGGCTGCGCAAACGTCGGATTGCCGAAGAACGTCTCGAGGGGGATCAGCGGAAGCGGCATGGGTGTCGCCCGATGGTCGAGGTTCAGCGGGAGAAATTCAATTGAGAAGTCTCACCGTCATGCACCTCGCGCCGCGGGAAAGCGCCGCGGCCCCGGTGCTATGATTCCGCGCCTACTCCTCGAATTGCTTCAGAACATCCCCCGCCTTCCCGAGAATCGTCGCGTCCACGCGCGGTGTCAGTTCGGTTTCCTCAGGGTTGACTTCGATGACGAACGCGCCGGCCGACCGCGCGGCGCGCGGAAGCAGGGCCGCCGGGAAGACGACGGCGGAAGTGCCGACGACGAAGAACAGGTCGCACCCTTCAGCGGCCTTCTCGGCGCACTCGTAGGCGCCGTCGGGCAGCATCTCTCCAAAGAGCACGACGTCGGGTCGAAGCGGCGCGCCGCACGAGCAGAGCGGCGGCAGGACCGCCAGCGGGCTCGGCGGCAGCTCGCGCATCGCGGCGCACTTCAGGCATCGTCCGCGATGGAGATTCCCGTGCAGTTCGATCACCTTGCGGCTTCCCGCCGCCGCGTGCAGCCCGTCGATGTTCTGAGTCGCGAGGGAAAACGCCGTAAATCGCAGCTCCCACCGCGCGAGCGCTTCGTGTCCCGCGTTGGGCTTCACATCCTTCACGAGCCCGCGCCGGTGGTCGAACCACTCCCACACAAGTATCGGATCGGTCGCGAGCATTTCCGCGCTCGACAATTCCGTCACCGGCCGGCCGCGCCATTCCCAGATCGTCGCCCCGCCTCCTCCGCGAAACGTCGGCACGCCGGATTCAGCCGAAATCCCCGCGCCCGTCAGCACCGCGACGCGTCGGGCTGCAGCGAACCGGCTCCTGAGTTCCTCATTCACCCTTTCCTGGATCACGCACTTCCACCTTTCGCCGCTTGTCTCCACGCAGCACTCAATTCTCAACACTCACAACTCCCTACTTGGCCTCAGCCATCATCCAAGCCACCACCTTCCGCGCCTTCTCATCCACCACGATCAGGTAATACTCTCCCGTGAAGCCGCTCACTCCTTCGCCGCGCTTCCGGATTCCGCGCAGGTGAATCGGCCGGAGCCCCTTCCCGCCTTTCAGCCCGCGCCATCCAGGGTTGACGAGTTCCGGCTTCCAGGTTTTCGCGAAGAGGTCGAAGGCGCTCTGGCTTCTGGCGAGCGGCGCGCCGAACTCGATCTCGATGTCCTCGAAGCCGGCGTTCGCCTTCCAGGTCCACACGCCGGCACGCCATTCATAGAGTGCGGCGAGGACTTCACTCACAGCGCCCGAGGCTTCGTCATCGTAGACGAGAGTGAAGACCTCGGATTTGACTCGATGGGGGCCGACTTCGAGGAAGGGCGCCTCGCTGGCGGCCGCGGCCGGCTTTTCGGCCGAAGACGGCGAAGGGGCGGTGCCCGATCCGAGGTCGACCGGGATCGCGAAGGGCGGCGGCACCGCGATCGGCTGGACTTCCCGCGGCTCCTGCCGCCTTGCCACCAGCGGCCCCCACGTGTACGGCGGCTGCGGCGGCACCGTGCACGCCCAGTCGGCGCCGCACACGCGGCAGCGGTACCGCTCGCGCTGCGTTTCGACGCCATCCGTTTCGACATACCGCCACGCGGCCGAAATGCGGATTCCCGACATGTAGTCGTCCGCGTCGCTGGCGGTCTTGAACGTCCGCGGCGGAAAGTCCTTCTCGCAGGCGCACTCGCTCACCGGCGCCTCTTCACGAGAATGTGCTGCACGTCGTGATCGCCGTCTTTCTCCTGCATCTCCAGCGCAGGCCCCTCCGGTCGCCACTGGAAGGGGGGCTTCTCCGGCATCGTCCACGACCAGACCTGCCCGCAGCGGCGGCAGCCGAAGCGAAGGCCGTCCTTGTCGAGCTGCAGGAAGTTCGTGGAGAAGCGGACGCGGGACGAGAATTCGTCCGCGTCGCGGAGGCGCAGGAAGTCGCGCGGGGGGAAGTCGGAGTAGCAGAGGCAGCGGACGCTCATTCCTTCGACTCGAATGGTCCTGAGCGAGCGGAGCGAGTCGAAGGGCTTTGCTCGCTCAGGATTCGTCCGGTGATTATGCGCGGAGCGGCGCGGACGAAAAAGATGTTGAGTCACCCGCGTCCGGCAGCGTTGAATCCGCCGCATGAGAATTACAGCGATTCTGCTTGCCGCCGCGCTTATCCCGGGGTGCGCCTCCCCTCCTCCGAAAGAGCGGGTCGAGGTCCGCCATCTCGCGGCGGGAGAACCGGTGATGGACGATCTGGTGTGCGTTTCGGTCGAGATCGGTTCGCCCGTGCGAGTCGTCGTGCGCAACGAACGCGGCGACGACCGGACGATCGTCTGGTTTCCGCGCTGGCGCACGAACGACGGATACTCGATCAAGTCGCCGGGCGAGAAGGCGCGCGAGCTGCTTGTGCCTGCGAAGGGAGAAGCGGCAATCGTGGCGCAGCCGCCGTCGGCGGAAGCGAAGCAGTTTGAGTGCTTGATCGGGGATAAGCCGTAGGGCAGGGGGTAGTGGGTAGGGGGTAGGAAAGGCTGCGCAGGCCCTGGCTAGGCCAGGGTCACGAGGCCGGAATCGCCGTCGACGGTGAGTGATTGGCCGTCCTTTACCTGGTCCAGGAGACCCGCGATGTTGACGACGGCGGGGAGGCCGTATTCGCGCGCTACGATCGCGCCGTGAGAGAGCATGCCGCCCGTTTCCATGACGACCGCGGAGGCGCGGAGGAAGAGCGGCGTCCAGCCGGGGTCGGTCGATGGCGCTACGAGAATGTCGCCCTGTTTCAGACGACCTCCATCGGCCGGGTGTCGGATCACGCGGGCCGGGCCGGTCGCCTGGCCGGAAGAGACCGCCAGCCCCTTCAGTGTTTTTATTCCGGCTGCGTTTTTCCCGGGAGCGGGATGCGGTTGCGGGGCCGAGCCGTCGGCGTGGATCAGGTCCGGGGGGAGCTGCTTCTCCCAGCGCGCCATCTGCGCTTTCCGGTCCGCCACCAGCTCGCGCAGCCCGCGGCCGTCCCATTCGCCGCGCAGCCAGGCCTCGACCTCGGGCCACGCGAGGTGAAACACGTCCTGCGGCGAATCCGCGATCTTCGCCGCGACGAGGCGGTGGCCCATCTCGAGAAGCGCCCGCCGCATCGGCTGCACCTGCGCGACCAGCCCGGACTTCGCGCGCTCCCGGAGCGCCGCGCCTTCCCGGGCGCGCCTCACGAGCCACGCGATCTGCGGCCGGCGGAAAAAGGTGATGCCGCGGACTTCGCGTTCTGCGACCGTGCGGCGCTCCCTCGCGACGTCATCGGGGCGCTTCCCGTGTCCGTCGAGTATCTGGCGCACCTGCTCGACGAGCCACGAGGAGTCCTCGTTCCAGCGCGGCGAGGCGATTTCCGCTTCGTAGACGGCGCGGTGGCCGAAATCGGCGAGGAAGCGGGCGAGTTCCTGGCGGAAGGGGGAGGAATCCGGCAGCGATTTCAAATCGTCGGTTCCCGCCTTGAGCTTTTCGACGGCGGCGGGATCGCGGCGCGCCGCGTCGGCGATGTCGAACAGACGCGTCCCCTGCTGGGCCGAAACGACGGCGCCCGAGCCGGCGACGAGGGCGGAGGCGATCGCGATACCGCGGCCGGGGGCGAGCTTCTCGAGGAGTTTTTCGAGTTCCGCCTGCCAGGCGAGGGCGGAAGCGGTGAGCATGAACGGCTTGCTGAACGCAACCTGGACGAGCGAGATGCGCTCGAGCAGTGCGAGCAGTTGCGCGACGGAGAGCGCGGCCATGTCGACGCCGAGGAGCTCCTTCGATTGCCGGAAGACTCTCTCGATTTCCGGCGGGACGGTTTTCGGGAGCCGAAGGAGCACGCGCGCCGCCTTCAGAAGACGCAGGAGGCGCGGCCACCCCCTGCGGCCCGACAGGGGATTTCCCGCCGGGACCGGGATCGGCGCCTGGTGCCCGCCCATGCTGCGGTTGGATTCCCATGGCGGCACGCCGAAGCAGTCGTAGAACGCCCACTGAAGCGACGTGACGTCGAAATAGCCGCGTCCGGAGAACCGCCGGATGACCTCCATTCCGGCAGGTACGGGAAAACCGACGCTGCGAGGGTATTCCCAGATCATGAAGCGGAGCACGTTCAGGACGCAGGACCATGTCATGGCCGTCATCACGAACGGAACCGCGTCGCGGATGTTTGCGTTCGACCAGACCGTGGGCAGATGGGCCGCGCCCGCAAACGTCACGCGCGGAACTCGCGTGACGGGGCGGGCCTGGAGGAGGTGAAAGCGCTTCCCGTCGAAGACCCATTCGAGGTCCTGCGGATCCTGGCCGTCGCCGAGGGCCCAGGCGGCGCGGAGAGCGAGGCGGCCGAGGGCGAGGGTCTGAACGTCGTCGAGCGTGGGAGGGCCGGAGCGCGATTCGACGGCGAGGCCCAAAAGCGTCAGCGCAACGGTGATCTCCTCGGGATTCACGGCGCCGCTGACCACGGCTTCCCCCGCGCCGCGCGACGCGCTGATCGTGATGGCGTCGCGACGGCCGGAGCGCGGATCGCACGTGAACGCGACGCCTGCGGACTGCGCCGGCACCATGCGGCAGACGACCACGGCGCAGGCGACGTCATCGTCCGGGACGAGGAAGCGGCGGCGGTATGCGAGCGCCTGCGGGGTCCACAGTGAGGCGTAGACTTCGCGGACGGCACGCAGGACGGAATCGGCCCCGATCACGTCGAGGACGCTCCGGTGCACTCCGGCGAACGAGGTCGAGCCGCCGTCCTCGGCGGTCGCGCTCGAGCGCACGGCGACGGCCGCGCGGTCCAGGCCGCTTCGCGCCAGCGATTGACGCAGTGCGTCAACGACCGCGGCGGGAAGCGGCGCCGCTTCGATCGTCGTGCGCAGGAGCTGCATCCGATCCGTGAGGCTCGCAGACGCCGCTTCCCTGGCTCCCACCCGCGCGAATTCCGCCGAGAGCCGCTTCAGCGCCCCTGATACCATGAACTCCCGATAGGAATCGGCCGACAGCACGAAGCCGTGGGGCACGGGGAACCCGTAGCGCGCGAGCCGCCCGAGGTTCCAGCCCTTGCCGCCCGCGAGGCGAGGTCCCGCGCGAAACGCGGCGTCCCAGGAAAGCACGAGGGGAGATGTCACCGCGCGATTGTAGCCGCGCGGGAAGCGGAGGGCCGGGGGACCGGCCCTCCGTCCCGGGCGTTACTTGGAACGGAAAGACGTCGTCCAGGCGGGCTGCGCAGGCGGGTGATCCGAGGCGAGCAGGTCGCGCCAGGCCTTGTCCGTCAGCCGGTCGTCCATCGGGTGCCGGAACTCGAAGTACGTCAGGACCGGACCTGCCGCCAGAGTCAGCGTTCCGTCGGCCTGCCTGACACAAACCACCGCGATCTCGAGCGGGCCCGTGCCCTCTTCGAGGACTTCCTTTGAGTTCTGGTCGGTATGGACATCCGCGATGATCTGCGTGCCCTGGTAAGGCAAGGCGTCCAGTTTCGCCCGCAGCTCGTTCGCCGTCTTCGTGTCGTTCTGGATTGCCGCCTGCTCCCAGGCCGTCTCCAGCTCCCGCCTCCGCACGTCCAGCTCCTTCACGGCGTCCCCGAAGTTGTTGACGAACAGCGCGTCCTCCTCCGCCAGCGTCTTCCCGGCGAGCTCCTGCTCCGCGATGGAGTGGAGGCGGAGGAGAAGCGCCTCGAGCCGGCGGAGGCGTTCGGTGGAGTAGCGGTCGAGGACTTTGAGATCCGAGAGCGTGGCCTGCATCATCCGGACGGTGGACAGAAGACGCCCCAGGAATTCGGCGTCCGGCTCGACGAAGCCCGGCGCCGGAGGTTCGGGCTCTTCCTCGAGGGTCAGTGTATAGGACTGCTTGGCGTACAGGATGGTGTCGTGCCGGAGCTGCGCCCAGGAGGCGAGTGCGGTCGTGAGGGCCTTGTCGTGCCACGCCGTGGTGGTCATGAATGTCGGGTATCCCTCGCCATAGGGCCGCAGCAGCGCCTGGAGGCCGTAAAGCCACGACCAGTACAGGTTGCGGTTCCAGTCGCGCGGTGTGAGCCGCGAGAACTCGGCTCTCAGGGCTTCGACCGGCACCTCGTGTTTCAGGTTCTCTCCGGTCTCGTTCGTGCCGTAGGCATCGTCGCCGAGCGTCGTCAGGATTGACCGAGCCCGTGCAGAGCCGAGGACCGACATGACGTCCAGACCTCTAGGGAATCCGCGGATCGGGCCGTCGTCCGTCACGACGCAGGTGAACATGTCGCAGCGACCATTCCGGGGCGGCCCGACGACCGGGAACACCAGCCGGCCCAGGATGTACGAGTCGGGCACGAAGCGCTGGCCCATGAGCCGGAACCCTTCCGATTTCACGAGCGCCTTGTGGAGGTCTTCAGGATTGCCGAGTCCATTCGAAGTGGCCTGTCCCCCCGTCCCGCTGTAGATCGCGGGAAGGCGGGACTTGGCAAGCTCGGCGCGAAGCGCATCGAGGCGCTCCGGGCGGGCCAGCTCCGACAACGCTTCGGCGGAATTCATCACGGGACCCAGCGCAGCGGCATATTGCTGCATGCCCAGGTCGTCGGCGAGGCCGACGAAAAACGCCGTGACCGAGTAGATGCGCTTCCAGAGATCCGACGCCTTCCTCCCGTCCGCGACCGTTCCCGTGGCCAGCAGCCGCGTCATCGCGGCCGCGCCGATCGTCTGAGCGGCGGCCTCGCGCTCTGAGACCAGGTAGGGGTGCACCGACTGGTACGAGTGCGGATCGCCCCCGTTGAGGAGGAACGTCATCCGGCCGAACCACATCATCGCCAGGAAGTAGCGCTTCAGGACCTCGCTCTGCGTGTAATGCCCGCGCGGCACGTACTGTGAAAAGTCCTCCGAATACCGGAAGAGCGGCCACTCCTCCTCCGCATTCTCGGGCTCGGGCCAGAACCCTGCGTGGGCCTTCATTTTCGAGGTTACGAGCTCCACGTCCGCGCGCACCTCCTCCGCCGGGGCGAACCCCGGCTTCAGCGTTTTCAGGCCGACCGAAGCGAACACCCAGGCCTTTCGGCAACCTTCCCGTGCTGCGGGGGAAGCGACGGAGGTCTCCTTCGCCAGTCCGCGCTCGAGCATTTCCGCCATCGCCGTCACGTCGCCGGCCAGTTCCGCCTCCTCGACGTCCCGAAGCGCTTCGTCGAACTGGATGTGAAGCAGATGCAGGAGGGAGTCGCTGGTGACGAAGATGGGAAGGCCGTTGTCGGCCAGGCCTTTGTAGGCATCTACGACGTTGTCGGTCTTCGTCGATCCGGGTTCGTCGGCTCCGAGCTGCCGGAGGATTACGAAACCGTTGGCGCGGAGTCGCGGGTCGTTCGGGTTGAGTCCGAGAGCAGACTCGAATATTCCCGCATTGAGGACCGCCGCGGGGTCGAGGGGAAGGGTGTAGCCCTTGATGGAGGGGACCTGTTTCGACGGGACGGGCGTCCATCGATCCGTGAAGGCCGCGGCGAGGTCCGCGACGTTTCGGGAAGGGGCGGCGCCGTCCTCGGCGTACACCTGTTCGCCGCGGTGGGCGGCGACTGAGCCGAACGGGTTGACGAACTGGACGATGCCCGCGGCGACGAACACTGTCGCGGCGAGGCGTTTGGCGTTCATGGGAGTTTCCTCTACGGGTTGGACGGAAATGTAAAACTGCGTCCCCAAGGCGGTCGCGACGCCCGCGGGGGTTTCGACGGAGAAGGGTTCGGAGGCCGGCTGGACGGTGCAGGAGAGCGTGCCCGAGTCGAGGCGCAGGCGGCGCGGTGAGAGGACGGCGAACTTCGCGCCGGGGGAAGAGACGACGCTGACCGCGTCCAGCGCGGCGGAGACGGGCTGGTGGCCTTTGAAGAGTTTCACCTTGCCGATGAAATAGGAGGCGCCCAGCATGATCAGCAGGCCGGCGGCGCAAGCGGCCAGGGCCGTCGTTTTCGCCCGGGACTTCCGCCCCTCGAGCCGGGATTCGGTCTTTCTCGCCTGCCTGTCCGCAAATCCCACGGGCGGCTCACACCCGTTCATCGCCTCATTTAGCTCTGCCACCAGCCGCTCCGCCTCGGCGCGCCGCTTCTCGCACGCGGCGCAGCTTTTCACGTGCTCACCAATCGCCGAGGAGCGCGCTTCGTCCAGGTCCCCCTGCACGAACAGCTCGAAGTCGTTCTCGAAATCACGGCACGTCATTCGGGCCTCCCCGCGGCGGTCAGCCGGCCGCGCAATTTCGCGTAGGTCCGGGAGAGCGAGGAGGTGACGGAGCCAAGCGGCCGCCCCGTCTTCTCCGCGATTTCACGGCAGGTGAGTCCTTCTCCGTGGCGCATGTGGAGCAACGCCTGCTCCGCGTCGTCTAGCCCGTCCAGCGCGACCTCGACCGGCGCGGGCGCTTCCGCCGCGGCCGGGACCAGCTCTTCGTCGAGCGGCGCCGCGCCGTCTGCCGCGCGCCGGCGCCGCCTCGCCGTTTCCTGGCACGTGTGACGCGCGATGCCGAAGAGCCACCCGGCGACGTCTGCGGGCGCCACCGTCGCACTTCCTTCCCACGACCGCATGAACGTCTCCTGCACGGCGTCCTCCGCGAGTTGCCGGTCGCCGAGCCGGCGCGCGCAATAACGAAAGAGCGCGTCGGCGTAGCGCCGGACGATTTCGGAAAATCCTTCCGGGCGTCCCGACCGTCGGAGCGCCAGGAGGGCGGTGTCGGTCCTGCTCATCGCATCCCCTCGGTGCCTGTGAATGACGCGGCGAGTCGATTCTGCTGCACGAAAACGCGCGCGGCCCGCGAATTCCGACGAAATCCATAAACCGAAGCGCTTCAAGGGTTTGCAAATGGGCCTTCCGTTGTTTGCGGAAACCTCCCCGGCGCATTTCTGCCGCGCGGTTCTGCTTCTCCGGCCGGGAACATGGAGTTACCTTCGCGGGATGAACACGCTTCTTCGTTGCTCACGCTGCCGGGCTCTTTCCGGTTTCGCCCTCGCCGCGCTTCTTGGAGCCTGCTCTTCCGGCACGGAACCCGAGGGGCGCCGGGAGGGAGAAATGCAGCACCTCGATCCCGGTGACGCCAAAGGGAACACGGTACCGGTGCCGAAAGGGCTTCCTCCGGTGGCTGCGGCGCCCGGCGACGACTGGACGCAGTTCGGGCACGACGCGCTTCGCAGTTTCGTGTCGAAGGAAGCGATCGACCTACCTTTCACGGTGGCGTGGACGTGGAAGCCGGAAGCGCCGGCGAAGTTTGTGGCGAACGCGGTCGCCGCGGCGGGGTACGTGCACGTGCACTGCGTGGCGGAGGGGAACGGGCAGGGGATGCAGTCGGGGTTCCGGAACCCTTGGCTCGTCACGCTGGGGGCGATGACGGGGGAGTACCGGGGCGGATTTACGCCGCAGAAGGACGTGACGCAGGGGAACTGGCTGGCGGTCTTCGAGGACTTCAACGTCCTCTACATCGACGACGCGCTCGGCGCGTACGACTGCCGGACCTTTTCGGACAAGCGGTGGAAGGCGCTGGACCGGTGGGGGCCGCTCGCAGTCGACCACCAGCTCAAGATCGTGCTGCACGTGAACAACATCATGGCGGACGCCGATTTTCCGCTCGTGGAAGCGCACAAGCTGTCGGGCTCGAGCCTCTGGCAGAACAACATCTGGAAGATCAAGAAGGGCGAAGGAATCATCTCGGTGCACGAGGTGAACGTGAACCAGGGGATCTGCCTCTGCGCGCTGCGCTACGAGCAGGCGCCCGGGCCGAAGGACGGGATTTACGCGTGGGAATGGCAGAAGGGTGGGCAGCTCTGGCTCGTCGAGGGGAAATTCCGGAGCGTCGTGAGCGGAGCGAAGCGCGCTTACGTGGTGGACGACGCCGGCGAAGTGCGCGCTCTGGAATTGCGGACCGGGAAAGAGCTTTGGAAGGCGACGTTCGGAGGACCGCTGGTGTCGTCCCCCGGGTTGTGGAAGGACCGGCTGGTCGCCCTGACGAAGCGCGGCGAGCTCATTGCGATGGGCGCGGAAGAAAAGGAAGACGGGAAGACGCTGTGGACCGCCGCTGTCGACGGCGCGCAGACCGCCGAACCGCGCGTCGAAGGCGTCGGCGGCGCTTCCGGAAACGACCGGTCTTCGATCGTGCTGTCGGACTCGGGCCGGGCGCTGGTCTGCCTGAAGGGAGGGCTTGCGGTCCGCGATCTCGCCGACGGCAAGGAGATCGGCCGGTGGATGGCCGACGGCGCCGTCGCGGAGATGCTCAAGGACGGCCCGGTTTGCCCGATCCTCGCGCGCGGCACGATCGTGCTGTGTGGCAAGTCCGCGGTGGTCGCGCTCTGGACCGGCGGGTTTCTTAAGGAGAACGCCGCCGTCGTGCTGAAACAGGCCGACGCGCTCTCGAAGTCCGGCAAGACAGCCGAAGCGATCCGAATCGCTCTCGCCGTCGCGGGCGTCGAAGGAATCAAGGACGACGCGAAGAAGAAGGCCGAGGCCGCCCTCGCCGCCGTCAACAAGCTCGGCGAGAAGGAGTACACCGACGTCCCCAAGCTCGAGGAAAAGGGCCACCTTTTCAAGGCGAAGTCTCTTTGCGACGACCTTGCGACGCGCTTCGCCGGCGCCGACGCCGGAAAGAAAGCCGCGGACAAGAGCGCCGCGCTCGCAAAGAAGCTCGAAGATCCCGCAGCCGCGAGCGAGGCCGGATTCAAGGAAGCCCAGTCCCTGGAGAGCGCGGGGAAGCGCAAAGAGGCGGCGCAGGGGTACAAGGCGGTGATGGAGAAATATCCGGACACGGAGTTCGGGAAAAAGGCTGCGGACGCGTACCAGAAGGTGAAAAGTTACGACAAGTAGGCCGTTGGAAGTTGAAAGTTCGCGGTAAGATCGGCACCTCTTCCCGGGAGAATCCTCAAGCGATGTCCATTCCGTCCGACGAAAAATTCCGCAAGCTCGTGAGCAAGATGCTCTTCATGACCCCGGAGCAGCTTGAGAATCTCCGCTCGCTTCAGCTGGAGGCCTCGAACGCAGGAGCGAAGCTTTCCCTCTTCGAAATCGCGTACAGCGACGCGGTCCTGACGCAGGAACAGCTCGACAAGGTGCAACTCGCGGGCGAATACACCGACATGCTGGAAGAGGAGCGGAGGATCGGGGCGCTCGCGATCCAGAAGGGGCTGGCCAACGACGAGGAAATCGAAATCTGCATCGATACGCAGAAGTACGAGTTCGCGGCGCAGCGCGCTCTTCCGCGCCGGCTGACGGAGATCATGGTGGAAGCGGAGATTCTGACGGCGGAGACGTCGGCGGGGCTGATGCTGGCGTATGCGGAGAGTCCGGCGCCGGGAGCCGCTCCGGCGACGCGAAAGAGCGGTTCCGCGACGATGCGTTCGGTGGGGAACGGTTCGGACCCGACTGTTCCGTACGACACGAAGAGGCTGGAGGAAGTGGAAGCGATGGCGGAGGAGGTGGACGTGCCGCCGGACCTGTCGCCGGACGAGGACACTCAGCACAATGTCGAGCCGGACGCGGCGCCGTCCATGGACACGCCGGTGCAGGGATCGGACCCGGCGCTCAGGACCACGGCGCCCGGCAGGAATCTGCCCGCCGATGCGGTCACGCGCCGCCTGACTGCCCGGCTGGTGCTCGAGACGGGAGAACTGACGGGCCGGATTGTCGCGCTGACGGGGCGCGGCCGGATCGGGCGACAGATGGGCTGCATGGTGCGGATCGACGACAGCCGGGCGAGCCGGGAGCACGCCCAGGTCGACTACGACGCGCAGCTCAAGCACCACTTTGTGACGGATCTCGAGAGCCGCAACGGGACTTATGTGAACGACACGAAAATCGCCGAGCCTACGGTGCTGAATCCCGGGGACAAGATCCGGATCGGGGATACGGTGCTCAGGTACGAGGCTTAGTGCTCCTCCTTCCCTTTGCGGAAGAAGTAGTGATCCGCGGCGAATGTTCCCGGCCCGATCATGAGAAGCAGAACCGCAACCGCGAGGTAGAGCAGCGCCTTCTCCGAGTCCTGCGACGCCGACTTGATCGTCGAGAACGCGTCCCCGTGCCCGATGTGCTTCGAGGCCTGAAGCGCCATCGTGCACCCGATCGCGAGCGAGGCAAACGGCGTCAGCGCGCCGAGTACCCATAGGGCGCCGCCGCCGAATTCCGCGATGACCGTCGCGGCCTGGATCATGCCCGGGAGGTCGGACTGCATCCAGTCCGTCGGGTGCGAGAGCTTGGGCCCGCCGTGAAACATGAACGCCGCGCCGGCGACGATCCGGACGGTCAGGAGGCCGAGGGAGGCGCGGGCGCCAGGGGATGCGGGGAAGAGCAGGTCGCGGAACATGGAACCTCCGGGTGCGTTGGGGTTGCGCCCATGTTGCCCGACGGGGGCGCGGCGAGAAAGTGGGAAAGGACTCCCTGATCTTCGCTTAATCTTCACGGATCATGTGGAAGACCTCTTCCGGAGAGCGCCGCCTCCAGGGGCTCGAGCGGCGGCTTTTCCTCACCGGCGCCGTCGCGCTGGAGGAGCTGCTGCGCGTCGCGATCCAGACCGACGACGACATCGCGGTCGGCGTCGCGCCGTTCGACGGGCTGGCGCTCGACCGGCGGCGGTGGCTCCTGCTGCAGGTCGCCATCGCGCTCGGCAGCGAACAGCCCGCGCCCGAACTGAACGCGCTCTCCGAATCGGCCGTGATGGCCGTTTTCGCCACCGTGAGGATCAATATCGGCGCCGAGTCGGGCGTGGACGCGCTTCCCGAGGAAGTGCGCGCCCGGTGGCGGCGGCTGGTGCGCGAGGCGTGGATGGACCGGTGTTCCGACCAGACGCGCCGCTACGACCGCGACGAGGGATACCGGCAGGCCGAGACCTCCTACAACTTCCAGGAGTGGAGTGACAAGATTGAGGATCTCGCCGACCGCATCCTCTGGGACCGCGACTTCGAGCTCGACGAGACCGTCGCCGATCGCGACCCGCGGCGCGCCGCCGACGCGCGGCACGTGCTCGGGATCGACTCCGGGTATTTCCGGTCCGTGCCGGAGCCACCGGGAGAAGGGGAGTGCAAGGAGCTCGAGCGCATGTTTGACCTGTACCGGTGCGAGGTAGAAGAAACGCCCTGAGCCACAAATCGCGATTTCTGGATCGGCTGCCGATCGATATCATGGAGTGCGTATGCGCTGGGATCCGCGGACCCGGCGGACCCGGACGACCTGAGGACGGCAGCCAACCGTCCAGAACGGTTCCGAGTGCGGATTCTTCGGACCTTTGGCCTCCAGCTGGCGATTGCCGGCGCCTACGTCGGCGCGGGCAAGCTCGGGTTGCTCGTGCCTGCGGGCCACCAGATCATCACCCTGGTCTGGGCACCGACCGGCATCGCGCTCGCGGCCGTGCTTCTCTTCGGATACCGCATCCTCCCCGCGCTCGTCGCGGGTGCGCTGCTGACCAACCTGACGGCCGGGGCTTCCCCCGCCGTCGCGTGTGCCATCGCGGTGGGAAATCCCCTGGAAGCGGCGCTCGGCGCATTCCTGCTGCGCCGGGTGAATTTCCGCATCGCGCTCGACCGGACACGCGATGTCCTCGCCCTGGTCTTTCTCGCCGCCGGGCTGAGCACCGTGGCCAGCGCAACGACCGGCGTGTGCGCCCTCTGGGCGACGTCTCAGCTCCGGGGTGACGTCGTCGCGCGAAACTGGCTGGACTGGTGGCTGGGCGACGCGATGGGCGACCTGATCGTCGCGCCGCTTCTCCTCACCCTCGCCTCCCTCTTCACGGACGTCGAAAGTCGGCGCTTCGTACGGCGGCCGCTCGAGGCGCTGGCGCTCGCCGTCGTGATCGGCGCAGTCAGCGCCGCAGTCTTCCTCGTTCCCGCCTCGGCGCCACGCTGGACAGGAAATCGCGTTCGTCGTCTTCCCGCTCCTCATCGCCGCCGCGCTTCGCTTCGGTCCCCCCGGAGCCGCCGTCGCATCGTTACTCACCGTCGCCGTCGCGCTCGCAGGCACCCTCCTCACCCGCGGGCCTTTTGGAGACCTGTCGTCCCGCGCCGCGATCGCACAACTCCACCTCTTCATGGGAACCGCTGGTGTCTCCGCCATGCTCTTTGCAGCATCGCTGGCGGAGCGCGAAGCGGCGCAGGAGGAATTGAGGCGAAGCGAAGAGCGGTCCCGTCACGCGTGGAAGATGGAAGCGCTCGGGCACCTCGCGTCGGGGATCGCGCACGAATTCAACAATCTGCTCACAGTCATCCGGGGGCACGCAAGCATTCTCGAAACGAAGATCACGCTCGACGATGCAAGGCGCAGCTCGGTGGAGGAGATTTCAAAAGCCGCCGAGCGGGCATCGGAGGCGACGAGGCGGATTCTCGCGTTCGGCCGCCGTGACGATGGCGTGCCGGTTGTGCTCGACCTGCAGGTTGCGATCCGCGGGCTCGTCCCGGTCCTCACGCCGCTCCTGAGCCGCAAGATCACCTTGAGGCTGGAGCTGGAGCCGCGCCTTCCCTGCGTGCGGATCGATCCCGGAATGCTGGAGCAGGCGGTCCTGAACCTGGTCCTCAACGCGCGGGATGCGTTGCCCCGGGGAGGACGCGTGACGATCCGCGCCAGGAGGTCCACGCCGCAGACTTCAGCCGGAGAATCCTGCTGCGTCGAGCTGTCCGTGATCGACACGGGGGACGGAATGGACGAAGCGACCCGCCGGCGCCTCTTCGAACCCTACTTCACGACGAAACCCCGCGGCAAGGGAAGCGGGCTCGGATTGGCCATGGTGCACGGGATCGTGACACGCGCAGGTGGAAGCGCGGACGTCTGGAGCGAACCAGGCCGGGGGTCCGTATTCACGATTCGCCTTCCCGCCGACCTGCACTCGATTCCACCGAAGCCGGAACCGCGATCGGTTACTCCTGGCAGTGGCGGCCGGGAAACGATCCTCGTGGTCGAGGACGAAGAAACAGTCCGGTTGGTCGTGCGCGACACTCTCACCGCGCGGGGCTATGAAATTCTCGCGGCCTCCAATGGTCCCGACGCGCTGCAACTCTTCCGGCTTTTCCCAGGCAGGATTTCGCTTCTTCTCACGGACGTCGATCTCCCCAGCATGCCCGGCGCGGAGGTCGCCTCCCGCGCGATGCTCGAAAGGCCAGGTCTCCGCCTGCTCTTCATGTCGGGACACTCGCAGGCGGTGCTGGACCAGGCGGGGATCGACCCTTCGAGGATTCTGCTCAAGCCCTTTTCACCGGAAGCCCTGGCGACCCGCGTGAGGCAGGAGCTGGACGCGTGCGGTTCGGCTCAAGCCATCCCGTGCTAAGCGGGTCCGGCGAAATTCGTGCGGGCCCGCTGCGGGTCTTTCGCCGTCCGGCGTCGTCACGCGACGCTCTCCCCCCCGGGAGACTTGGCTCCGTGCAGCTGTTCCTCGGCGCGATAAATGGCCGATTCCGCCGTTTCGCCGATCCTCCATTCAACCACGCCCGCGGATAGCGAAATCCCCGGGGCCTCCTCGAGTTCCGGCGACTCCAGTCCCTGTGCCGCCCGCTCGGCCACGGCGCGCCCCTCTTCCGCGTGACAGGCCGGCAGAACCAGCAGGAAATCCTCCCCCGACCAGCGGATCACCGTGTCCCCTTCGCGGGCCGCCCGGGCCAGCGTGTCCGCCGTCCGCCTCAGTAGCCGGTCCCCGGCGTCGCTTCCGTGGTCGCGATTCACGAAGCGGAGGCCGTCGACGTCGAACAGCGCGAGGCAGAGCGGCTCGCCGGTGCGCGCGGCTCTTCCGATTTCGCGCGCCAGCGCATCCAGTCCGGCGCGGCGGTTGGGCAATCCCGTGAGAACATCGGTGTACGAATAGCGCCGGCGAACTTCGCGGAGCTCCACTTCGGCCGTGATATCGGAGAGGTGCGCGAGCTGGCCGAGTCCCGAAGGGAGAAGGACGGGGCGGCTGACCCAGCGGATGACGCGTCGTCGAGGCTGAAGGAACGTGAAGTCCCCCCGGCTGACATGGGGCCCCGACGCCGCGATGCGGATGCGGCTCAGGAAGTCGTCGGCATCCTCCACGACCTTGCAGACGTGGCTCACGAGCTGTTCGCGGGTCATTCCCTGGAGGCTCGTGGCGGGTGCGTCCATCATTTCGCAGGCCGCCGCGTTGACGTAGGTCACCCGGCGCTGGGCATCCATCAGCATGACTCCCGAGTCCACGGATTCCAGCGCCGTGCGGGCGACCGCCAGCGTCGACATCAGCGTCGCAGGGCCTCCGTCCGCGCCGAGCGCGCTTCCGAACCGGTCCGCGTCCTCGGAAGATCGCTTCGAGATTTCCCGGATCTCGAGCTCCCCCGCGACACGGCGCGCGAAAGCCGCCAGCGTATCGACGTCGGCGGCCGTGACGCCGATGCAATCCGTGGAAACGACGGCAAGGCTGCCGATGGTTTCTCCTCCCGGTCCGGTCAGGGGCGCCCCTGCATAACCCCGGATGTGCCCATCCTTCACGAGGCAGTTGCCCGCGAAGGCCGGATTGACCGAAGCGTCCGGGACGACCAGCTCCTGCCCGGCTTCGGTGACGAAGCGGCAGAAAGGCCACTCCTGCGCGGCGCGCGGCTCGGCGGCGAGCAGCCGGTCGAGACCCGTGTGGGCGAGGAATGTCGTCCGGTCCTGGAGCACGATCGAAGCGACGCACGCCGGCGCCTGCAGCGATCGCGCGACCTCCTCCACGATGCTCTGAAGAGTCTGGTCGCGCGGCAGCGAACGGTCGACGCCGAGGCTCTCGATCCGGCGCAGTCGCGTCGTCTCGCGCCGGATTGCTTTCGTGGCTCGACGCGAGGCGTCCTCGGGCCGGGCGGGAGGCGCTGTCCTCGAGACGGCGCAGCGGATGGCGGCCGTGATTTCTTCCGGGTCCATGCGCCCTCCCAGGATGTCCGACAACCCCAGCGTGTCGCGCAGCACGCTCGCGGCCAGCGCGAGCCGGCGGAAGGGACTGCACGCCAGGGCCGGCACCTCCTCGGGGCCGTACCGGGTTCTCAGGAAGCGGAGCACGCCGAAACCGTCGACGCGCGGCAACGACAGCCCCGCGATCACCAGCGACGGCGCTCCGCGTTCCTGCAACTGGCGCAACGCTTCGTCTCCGTCACGCGTCGCGACCACCTCGAATCCTTCCGCTTCCGACGCAACTCGCCAGGCCTTGAGCCGGGCGGGATTGAATTCGGCTACCAGGATAAAGGGTTTCATCGCTCGCCTCCTTTTGGGATCTGCCGTCGATGAGTCGACCTCTGGTTTCCCCCTTTGACTTCGTACATCGCCTTGTCCGCCTCGGCCAGCATGTCCTCGAGCGTCGTCGCCCCGTCGGTAAGGCGCGCGAATCCGACGCTCAGGGACAGCTTCCAGGGCCGTGGCGCCCCCGCATTGAAGGCGTCCGCCATTTCGCGGATGCGCGCCACGGCCGCTTCCGGCGGCCCCAGCCCCGGCTCGACGCGGAGCGCCGCGAACTCGTCGCCGCCGAGGCGACCCAGAAGGTCTGTGCGGCTGAGGGCCTTGCGCAGGACTTCAGCGGCCCCTGCAATCGCCGCGTCGCCGGCAGCGTGACCGTACAGGTCGTTGATGCACTTCAACCCGTCCACATCGATGAAAAAGAGAGCGAACGACGTCGAGCGCTGCCGGGAGCCCGCGAAGTGGCGCGAAGCCAGGGTGAGGAAACCGCGGCGATTGTGCAGGCCTGTCAGCTCGTCGCGAGTCGACAGGCCGCGAAGCGCCGCGAGCGTCCGGTGTCGTTCCACCGAGAAGCGGAGGATCAAGGCGAGCCGCGCGGGGTCGACCTCCCCCTTGACCAGGAAGTCCTCAGCGCCGGCGTTGATGGCGGCGAGTCCGGTGGCGTCGTCGTGGAGGCCCGTGAGGACCACGATCGGGACGTCCGGGCAACCCTCGCTCATGGACTTCACGGTGTCCAGGCCCCCGGAGTCGGGGAGGTTCAGGTCCAGGAGCACCACGTCGGGCAGCTTTGACTTCGCCTCGGCCATTCCTTCCGCGAGCGTTCTGCAGACGCGGAGGCCCAAAGAGAGGCCGGGTTGCGAGTCCATGAGCTGACGCCGGATTGCCCCCGCGTCGGCGGGATTGTCCTCCACGAGCAGGACGTCCAGGGGATCGTTGACCATGGTTTCACTCCGCTGGAAGCCGGGCGATCCGGAGCCAGAAATCCACGAGCGCGCGCACCACGGCGCGGTATTCGGGCAGCTCGGCCGGCTTCGTGATGAAGCAGTTCGCGTGGCTCCGGTAAGAACGGCGCACGTCGGTTTCGGCGGCCGAGGTCGTCAGGATCACCACCGGGATGTGCTTCAGCTCCGGGTCGTCCTTGATGTCCTCCAGCACCTCGCGTCCGTCCTTCCGCGGCAGGTTCAGGTCCAGCAGGATCAACCGAGGCCGCTTCATCGCCGCATAACTGCCCTTGCGCCTCAGGTACTCCAGCGCGTCCTCGCCGTTCATGGCCAGGACTTGCCGGATCGGCGGCTCGCACCCCGCGATCGCCTCCGCCAGCAGCCTCGCTTCCGCCGGGCTGTCCTCCACCAGTAGGACGTCTGCAGCTTCCTCGCGCGTGGTAATCATTCAAGCCTCCCTTGCCGGCCCGGCCGCGCCCGCAGGGGGCGTGAAGGGCAGGCTGAAGAAAAAGGTCGAGCCCTTGCCGAACTCTGACCGGACCGCAAAGCTCCGCGCCGGGCCCTCGGCGGAACGGCAGGAAAATGCGTTCCTGGAAGCGCGGCTCGATGCCGATCCCGTTGTCCGAGATGAAGAACTCCCAGAAGTCTCCTTCACGGCGCGATTCGATCCGGATCCGCGGCGGCTCAGGGCCGCGGTACTTGAGCGCGTTGGAAATCAGGTTCTGGAATACTTCGGTCAGCTGAATCGCGTCGGCGGTGACCTCCGGAAGCTCTCCCTGGGCCACGAGGGCGCCGCGCTCCTGGATCAGCGGCCTGAGGTTGAGCAGCGCCTCGCGCAGGGCGTCGGCGGCGAGCACCGGGCGGAGAATCTGCTCCCGGCAGGCGCGCCGCGAGAACTCGAGGAGGCTCACGATCAGCGTCCGCATCCTGCGTGTGCCGTCAATGGCGTGGCCCATGAATTCGTGCGCGTCCGTGGGAAGCCTGGGACCGAACTTTTCGTTCAGGAGCTGCACGTAGCTCGTCACCATTCGAAGCGGCTCCTGCAGGTCGTGGGAAGCGACGTAAGCGAAGCGCTCGAGGTCTTCGTTGGATCGTTCGAGCTGGAGCCTCTGGGTCGCGAGCTCCGAGGCGACCCTCTGTCTTTCCGCGGCCTCGCGGCTGAGACGCTCGTTCGCCTCTCGCAGCTCGCGCGTCCGCTCCTCGACTTTCTGTTCCAGCTGCGCCTGGGCCGCCGCCCGCGCCGCTTCCGCGAGCCACCGTTCGGTCACGTCGCGCGCGATGACCAGCACGCCCGCGATGCGCCCGCCGATCACCAGCGGCCTGCCGATCGACTCAAGGTAGCGCCAGAGTCCGCCCCTGGTCTTCGCCCGGACGATCGCCGGCGAGGGGGCTTTGCCTCGGAGCGCCGTGGCCGTGGACTGTTCGGCCTTCGCGAGGTCGTCCGGGTGCACGAGCTGCGAGTAGTGCTTTCCGAGCCAGTCCTTCCGGCTCCAGCCCAGCGTGCGCTCGAACGCGGGGTTGAGGGACGCAATCAACCCGTCGGGCGTCACGGTCACGATCAGTTCGTCGGCGCTCTCGAACAACTGCCGATATTTCTGTTCGGAATGCCCAAGCAGTTCTTCCGCGCGCCTTCGCTCGCTGACGTCCCGAAGGATGTGGATGAGGTAGGCGGGGCGCCCCTCGGTGTCCAGGACGACCGAGGCGCTCGTGGCCACGTGAACCGGCGTCCCATCCCGCCGGACGCACGGGACCTCCGACGGGTAGTCGCCTTTGCGCATGTTCGCGACCTCGGCCGGCGTCAGGGCGGCCCGGTACGACGGTTCCAGCAACCGGTCGATCGGCGTCCCGACCACCTGCGCCGCGCTGTACCCGAAGACCTGTGACGCCCGCCCCATCCATCGGACGATCCTCCCGCCCAGGTCGGTCAGGACGATCGATTCCGGGAGCTGCAGCAGCAGCTGGTCCGAAAGCCTCAGCTGAGCGTCGATCCGCGCCCAACGCCCGGCGTCCCTCAGCACCCCCGCGAACTCGGGTCCGTTTTCCCCGTCCCATCCCGTCAACGCGACCTCCACCGTGATCTCAGCCCCGCTGGATGTCAGCGCTTCAACGACGCGCGACTCGCCCCCCAGACGTGACTCCCCCGAGAGCCGCAGGAACGAAATGCGCTCGAGGAACGCGGCGCGATACCGTTCCGGAATGAGCCGGGTCACCGGCTGCCCGACGATGTGGGACGCCTTCCATCCGAACATCTGCTCGGCCGCAGGGTTGAACGTCTTGATGATTCCATTGGCGTCGCAGCCCACGACAGCGTCCGTGCTCGTCCCGAGAATCGCGTGATAGCCCGTGCGCCAGATCTGCGCCCGCCGGACCCACCGGGCAAAAACGGCGTGCGAAGCGGCGGCCGCGACCGCCCCTGCCGTAAGAGCCAGCGCAAGGCCACGGCGGAATTCGCTTCGCGCGGGGCCTTCAAGCGCCGGCACGCCCGGGAGGCCCAGGCCGATCGCCGCCGCAGCGAGGAACAGCGTCGCGGCGGCCGCCACGAACCAGCCGTCGATGGCAACCGACCGCCGCGCGGGCACGAAGGCGGACATCCTCGGTACGTGCCGGGGTGCCGAAAACTCTCGCGGGATTGTCTGCGAAGTGGGCATGGGCCTCATTCGGGCGTCCCCTTTCAGGGAAGCGCCTCGACTGGAAGCCCGGGTTCACGAGTGATGGTAATTCCAGGGAGGCGCACGAAGAAGCGGAAAACTCTCAAGACCGGTTCATCGTGAAGTTTCCCTCCTCCCTGTTTCTGTCATCTCCAGAGCCCGTCCGGGATCCTCACAGGATCTTGTGCGCGTACCTCCGCCAATCCTTGAGAATCGCCTCACCGTCCGCTTCGGACTTCGGCTTGACCGACACGAGAATGTCCCCGGCATGCACTCGGGTGGAAACGATCTTGATGTGTTTCTCCGGGATATCGGCGCCGACGAGGGCTCCGACAAGCGTTCCCACGGCGCCGCCGGCCCCGGCGCCGGCGAGAGCTGCCGTGATGGGGCCGATGAGCGTGAACGCCGCACCTGGGATGACCAGCGCCGTGCCAACAGCGAGCATGGCCGCGCTGAGTGCGCCGGCCGCTCCACCGATGGTGCCGCCGACGGCGGCGCCTTCGAGCAGCTTGTTGTCGAGGGGCTCCTTCACGATCCCGAACAGCCGCCTCCGGGTCTCCTTCGAGAGCAGGACGGAAATCTCGGACCTCGCGTAGCCGCGGGACACCAGGGATTCGTAGGCACGCTCCGCCGCTTCGCGAGTCTCGAAGAGTCCGCTGATCACGGTGCAGGGCTTCGTTCTGGCCATGGCTCCGGTTTTCATTGATCTCTCCTTTTTTCTTCGGGGAATCGCGCTAACCCGACGGGGACTTCACGGTCGTCACCCCTCTTGACTGGGGACACCGTGCCTTTTGCAAGGGCCATGCCAGCCTGTTCTGCGCGAACCGCGCCGGCGCGCGCGGCCCGCGCGCGAAAGAAGTACGCGTCCCGGGAAAACTTGCAGGCCGTCCCGGTCGGAATTGCCGATGCCCGGGTCGGCTCTGCATCGGCGCTGAATCCTGACCCTCCCGCGTGACCGTTTGCGTTGCGGCACGCCGCGTGCATGCAGCATCGAGAGTCCGGAAACACTCGAGGCCACCCCCATGCTCGAACGCATTCTCGTGCCGCTCGACGGCTCTGAAATCGCTGAAGCCATCCTCGCCCAGGTCATCCGCCTCCTGCGCATCCAGGACGCCAGCGTCACACTGTTCCGGGCCGTCCCCATCCCCGCACAATCCGGGCTGGAAGGCGCTCCCTTCGGCTTTGCCGACCTGAAATCGGAAGCGGAAAAGTACATCTCGGCACTGGAGAGCGATCTTCTAAAAGAGGGCGTGAAGGTGCAGGGCATTGTCCGTGTCTGCGGGGAAGTCAGCGGAATCCTGGAAGCGGCCCGGCAGCACTCCTCGACGCTCATTGCCATGGCGACTCACGGCCGAACCGGCCTTTCGCGCTTCGTCTTCGGGAGCGTCACGGAAGGAGTGCTGAGGGCGTGTGATATCCCCGTCCTCGTCGTGCGCTCGTTCCAGGAGGTTGCCGCCAGCGCCATCCGGACTCCTGCGCGGGAAGTTCCGATCCGGCGCATCCTGATGCCCGTGGACGATACGAAAGACTCCCTGGCCGTCCTTCCCCACGTCCGGGCCCTGGCCCGTGCGGTCGGCGCGAGCGTGATGGTCCTGGGCGTCGTCGAGCCCGTCGGCAGGAAATCCCAGGGCGGCAGCGATCCCCTCGTGCGCATCGCCGTCAACGAGCTCACGCGCAACGACATCGCCGTCGACCCGCTGGTGCGCCTCGGCGATCCCGCTTCCGAGATCCTCGACGCCTGCCGCACCCATGATGCCGACCTGGTTGCCATGACGACGCACGGGCGAAGAGGTCTGTCGAGGCTGGTGATGGGCAGCGTGACGGAGAAAGTGCTGCGCGCCTCGACGGTTCCCGTTCTCGTCGTCCATGGAAAGCGCGCGGGCCGACTTGAAGACGAGAAGAGGCGCGAGGAACGATCGGACTCACCGGCTCAGCGGCCTGCGAGGCATTAGCGCGAGGATTTCTCCCCAGGCTTCGTCCTGGTTCATGGAAGACGGCGGCCAGTCTTGTCCTCGTACATGCGGCGATCCGCCTCCTGCAGCAGGTCCGTGATCGACTGGGGGCGAGAAGGGTCACAGCGGACGACCCCGATGCTGAGCGAGAGTTTCCAGGGGCGGCACGCCGCTTCGTTGTTCGCATCGCAGGCCGCACGGATGCGCATGGCCACCGAGATTGCGTCCTCCGCCCCGTGGCCGGTCGCCAGTACGGTGAATTCGTCTCCGCCGATGCGCGCCAGCAGGTCTGACTCGCGGAACACACATCGCAGGGCGCCGGCGGCGGCAACGATCGCGCTGTCACCCTCGGCGTGCCCGAACCCGTCGTTGATGCGCTTGAGGCCGTCCAGGTCGGCGAAGACGACCGAGCAGGGCCGGCCGGAGCGGCGGATGAGCCGCAGCTGCTGCTCCGCCATGTGCACGAAGCCGCGGCGATTGAAGAGCCCCGTCAGCTCATCCGTGAGGGAGACGTCGCGGGTCTGGGCCTGCATCCGCGACCGTTCGATCGCGTAGAGAGCGGCCCGCACCAGCGTCGATCGCTCCACTTCGTCCTTGGTCAGGAATTCCTGGGCGCCCTCCTGAAGCGCGCGCAGACCGACGGCCTCGTCCGTCTGCCCCGTCAGCACCACGAGAGGCAGGTCGGGATACTGGGAACGGACTCTCTTCACTCCCTCCATCCCCTGCGCGTCCGGGAGCCAGAGGTCGAGGAACACGACGTCCGTCCCGCCGCGGCCGATCGCCTCAATCCCTGTTTCCAGGCTCGCAGCCCACGCGAGGTCCGTGCAGACCACCATCGTCCGCGTCGAATGAACGTCCGACAGGATCTCCTTCACGTACCGCGCGTCGGCAGGATTGTCCTCGATGAGCAGAAGGCGAAGTTTCTGGACGTTCATCAGGCCTCCTTCGCCGCGTCTTCTGCCGCCGGAAGAGTGAACCGGAATGTCGAGCCCTTCTCCGTCGCCGGGACGACCCTGATCGTCCCCCCGTGGCGCTCGACGATGCGCTTGCAGAGCGCGAGGCCCACGCCGGCGCCTGGCGTCGTGCCGCCGCCGGGGAGGCGTTCGAAGATCGAGAAGATGCGCTCAGCCCCCTCAGCCGAGACGCCCACGCCGTTGTCCGTCACGGAGAGCTCCCAGTGGGGCCCGGCCCGGTTCGCATGTACCTGGATTCGGGGCGCCTCCGGGCCGCGATACTTGATCGCATTGCCGATCAGGTTCTGGAAGACCTGCACGAGCTGGGTGAAATCGGCCTTGAGCGTGGGAAGCACCCCGTGCGTCACTTCCGCGCCGGATTCCCCGATTTGCATGCGCAGGTTCGTAACGGCCTGGCGCAGGGCGACTTCGCATTCGACCTGCTCGCGCGGGAGTTCCCCGGTCCCCGACCGGGAGTAGTCCACAAGGTCCGAGATGAGCTGGCGCATGCGCGCCACGCCGTCCGTCATGAAGCCGAGGAAATCGTCCGCGTTCGCGTCCAGGCGCCCGCGGTAGCGCTCCGACAGCAGCTTTGCGAAATTGCCGACGACGCGCAGCGGTTCCTGGAGGTCGTGGGAAGCGACGTACGCGAATTCCTCCAGTTCGTGATTGGAGCGTCCCAGCTCCGCAGCCGTCTGCGCCACTTCGGCCTCGACCCTTCGCCGCTCTTCCACCTCCAGCCGTAACCCTTCGTTGGCGGCCGTCAGCTGCGCGGTCCTCTCGGCCACGCGCCCCTCGAGATTGGCTCGGGCTTCCTGGATCGCTTCGTCCGCAAGCTTGCGCTCCGTGATGTCCCGGGCAACTTTCGTGAAGCCACGGAGCTTCCCGCTTTCATCGCGAAGTGCCGAGAGGACAACGCTGGACCAGTAACGCGACCCGTCCTTGCGCTGCCGCCAGCCTTCCTCCGCGTATCGTCCCTTTGCCGCGGCGATTTCCAGCACGTGCACCGGTTTCCCGGCCTGCACTTCCTCGGGCGTGAAGAAGACGGAGAAGTGCTGCCCGAGGACTTCCTGGCTCTGCCAACCTGTGATCCCGGCGGCGCCCGCGTTCCAGTTCGCGACGCGCCCCTCGGGGTCGAGCGCAAAGATCGCGTAATCCGTGATGTTCGAAATGAAGAGACGGAAGCGTTCTTCGCTCTGTCGAAGGGCCTCCGCGGCCTGTTTCTTGACCGTGACGTCCCGGCCTACGGCGTAGAGGACGCCCTGCGAGACCAGGGAAGCGACGTTCCAGGTCGTCCAGCGGTACGAGCCATCGCGGCACATCAGGCGCAGTTCGAAGAGGACTGTATCCCGTCCCTCCTTCAGTCTTTCGAATTCGAGCTCCGCCGCGGCGCGGTCGTCGGCATGCACGAACGCGGCAAAAGGTTTCGACTTGAGCTCCGTCGCGGTCCAGCCGGTGACCTGTCCGAAGGCGGGATTGAGATGCCGTATGACTCCATCCAGGCCGCAGATACAGAACATGTCTACGGACAGCGCGAAGAACCGGTCGAGCTCCTCCTGGATCGTTTTGCGATCCGTCACGTCGCGGCAAACCGCGATCAAGCAGAGCGGCCGGCCTCTCGCTTCGACCACCGTGCTGGCGGTCATCTCGATGTTCGCCAGGGAACCGTTTTTTCGCTGGCAGAGGAACTCCGATGTCCAGCAGCCCGATTCATGGACGCGCTTCCAGAGAACCTGCGACGACACCGTGGAGTCGCCGGACTGCCTGCCGAGCATCTCGATCGGTCGCCCGGCGACCTCTTCGGCTGTCCAGCCAAACATGTTCTCCGCGCGGCCGAGCCAACGGATGATCTTGCCGTCGAGGTTCATGAGGATCACCGCTTCCGGGACCTGACGGAGCAGTTCGTCCGAAAGGCGGAGCTTCTCCTCGGTCCGGCGTCTCTCGGTGAAGTCGTGAAGGATGGCGGCGACGGCCACGTGACCGTTGCCGGGGGTCGCGGCCAGGGACAGATGAATCGGGAACTGCGTGCCGTCGCTCCTGATCCCGGTCAGGTCGACGGTGTGGGGCGAATTGCCGGACTCGCAGGTGGCCGCGCAATGCCGGACGGCGGCCAGGGCGCGGGGGCCGTCTGTGTCCCTGAAGGGCGTGTCGAACGGTTTTCCGACGAGGGCGGAAGCATCTCTCCCGAAGATCGTTTCAGCGCCCCTGTTCCACTCGGTAATGAGACCCTCGCCATCCAGGCAGACGACCGCGTCACTGGCGCTGGACATGACGGCGAGGAAGCGCGCCTCCATACCTGAGGCGGCTCGAAGGGCGCGACCCACCATGAGGAGTCCGAATAGCAGGATCGCGAGGCAGCACGCGCCGGCGCGCGGGGCGTAAAACGACAGCACCTCGATGGGACCGCCCATGAACCCCCATCGTCCGTCGATGACGGACCACGCGGCGTAGATGACGGCGGACAGTAGCAGAGATCCCAGCAGGAAGACGTTCCACCGGACCGCGAACAGTCGCCCGGTGGACATTTCCCGCGCGATGGCGACCGCGGCGGCAAGGATACCGCTGGGTTGCGACCGGACAGGTTCCGCGCTCGCGGATCGCGCCGTCGGACGCTTCAGCTTCGACGGTTCCGTGAGGGCGAGAAACTCCGTCGGCGAATGGCGCTGGTCCTGCGCTGCCTTGGTTTCCGGCATGAAGCTGCGGGCCCTCCTGGAGTGGAACTCCGCGTGCGAAGCCCCTCGCCGCGCGAAGCGCGGCGAGGGCAGATGCTGATGGCTACGTCGACATGATCCGCTTGCCCGCGGGGCGCCTGCGAACCTTGCCCTTGCCGCCAGGGCTCTTCGCAGCCCTGCGCTTCGCCGCCGTCATTCTTCCCCCACGAGATTTCTTCGCCATGGCCGTGTTCCTTTCCTAAAAGGGATCGACTCGTTGTGGCTGGTCGCGTGTTTGCGCCAGCCGCCTGGTGGTGAGTCAGCATTGATTCCGGGGGTTGCGTCCGAACGGCACAACCCCCGGAATCAAGCGTGTCGAACCACTAGATAGCCGGGGGACGGGACCGGGGGCCGCTGAACCGGCCCCAGAGGAGCGACGCGAGGAAGATGACCGCGAAGAAGAAGAACAGGACCTTCGCGATTCCTGCGGCGCCCGCGGCGATGCCACCGAAGCCGAGGATGGCCGCAACGATGGCGACGACGAAAAAGACGAGGGACCAGTACAGCATGGGAGCCTCCGCTTTCTGTTTCCCCCGGCGTGCCACGAGCGTCACCAGGGGAGGAGTGGGATCCTTTCCGCGCCGCCATTCCCGGACGGTGCGGGAACAACAAGGACGTGACGGCCCAGGAGCAAAGCAAGTGCCCGGTCGCGTTGTGCCGGCCGCACCCCTCCCGCGGCGCCGATCGTCGATCCTGCCCGGTCATTGATACCGCTTCAGGTACGTGCTACCGCCCGCACGCTGCCGCACGGCGGCGGTTCACGGTTCTTCCGGGAGCGGCACGTTCGTTGCAAGCCGGTTCTTCCGGCTTCGCGGCGGTGTGAAAGCTGCGCGAAGTGGAAGCCGTCATCGTCGGAGAAGTTCCGAACTTAACCAGGGGTCGAAAAGGAGAAGAACCATGTCTTCGAAAAACCATTACGGAAGCCAGTTCCGCCAGAAGGGGCACGACCTCGTGGTCGACCTGGGCGACCTCCGTGAAATCGTGAAGGAGGCGGTCGCGGCGAAATTCGAGTCCTTGAAGGAAAGCGCCGGCAGCGCCATTTCTTCGCTCAAGGACAACACGGTGTCGATGGCCCGCAATTCCGGCGAGCGCGTCACCCGGATCGTGTCGAGGTCCCCATGGAAAGCCATGGCAGGCGCGGCGGCGGCCGGAATGCTCGCCGTCTGGCTCTATCGCCGGACGTAGCCGTCTCGCCGTCGCCGGGAATCCCCCCGGGAAAAAGCGGGAGGGGAACCCGGCGGGGGCCGCCGAATAGCACGAGATCCGTCGAATCGAGGAAAGATCAGACTGTTTCTCGCTCAGGCGCCACCCTCCCACGCGGCGAAACGGGGTGCGGGGGAACCTCGTCTATTGGTCGCGGAACATCGGAGGGTTGCTCCTGCTCATCCTCGCGAGCATCAACGCGCTCCGGAAGAGATTCGGGAAGCCGCCGATTCTCCCCGGGTGCTGAAGCGCTCTGTTTCATCGCACCCTTCCACCTCCTGGACGGGACCCGCCGTAGTTTTTCTTTCGGAGGCACAGGGTTTGAGATGCCGGAGCGTTCACATTTCACACTTCGTTGAATTCTTCACAGGAGATCCACCGTGAGCCGGACTTCGATCGCCGCGTTCTGCCTTCTGGCGACATCGATAACCCCGTGCGCCGCAGGCGGACTGCTCGACCTCAACGGAAAATCCATCGACGACTTCATCATCGACGTTGAGGGACGCTACTGGTTCGCGACTTTGTCCGGCGACCTCAGCGTTGACGAAAACGACGTCGACGGCACATCCGCCGATTTTCACGGGGACCTCAACTTCGACCGGCCCGAGCAACCGCTCCTCGAGGGAGTCGCCCGGTTGCGCCTCTGGCGCGTCCAGCTCCGGGGAGCCTATTTCCAGGCGCACTTTGAGGACCGCAGGCGCCTCGAGAGCAGCATCACCTTCCTGGGATTCACCTTCACGACAGGGAGGGATGTTGATGCCGAGGCGACCGTCCGCGTCGGTGCACTCGATGCGAATTTCCTCATCATCGATGAGGGAAGCGCCGACAAGATCGGCTTCGAACTCGGCGCCGGTGTCGGGGGGCGCTACCTCGGGTTCGAGGGCAGCCTTCGCGATCGCGAGACGGGCCAGGAGGAAAGCGTAGACGAGCGCGCGGGGATCCCGGTCGTGTCTGCGTACGCCAGCCTCGGGTTCCTGAATGTCTTTCGCATCGATGCGGAAGTCGCGGGCATGTATCTCCCGAGCTCGTACCCGAGGCTCCACGGGAAGTTCATCGACGCTTCGATCGAGGCTCGCATCTACCTGCACCACTTCGTCTACCTCGCGGGAGGCTATCGCTTCGTGCTGCTGAAGGGTCAATACGACTCCGACGACGACGTGGATGTGGACGCCCGGCTGCAGGGATTCTTCGCCGGGATCGGTGTGTCCTTCTGAGGGCGCGGCCATCGTCCGGCGGCTCGCGTCACCGGCCCAACCGGCGCGCGGGAGTCTTGATCGCGCCTGGGTTGACAGCGGATCCGAAAAACAAACATCGGCAATATTTCCCGACTGTCGGGATCTATTACTCGGGGAAAGCGGTCCGGCTCCCGCAAGTTCAACGGCACGAGCCTTGCTTTTGCCTCCCCAACGATGCCTCACGCTCGACGGAACCCGGTTCCCTTCAAGGAGTCACTCATGCTGGAGACCATCGCCATCCTGCTGATCCTGCTGTGGGCGCTGGGAATGGTGAGCTCTTACACGCTCGGAGGGCTGGTCCATCTCCTCCTGCTCGTGGCACTCGTCGTGGTCCTCGTTCGCATCATCCGTGGGCGTCCCGTCGTTTAGCAAACCAACGGCAACACGGAGGCTTCCCATGAAACTACTCGCCCTCGTCCTGCTGACCGCCGGGATCCTCGCGCTCGTCTACAAGGGGTTCACGTACACGAAGGAAACCCACGAGACGAAAATCGGACCCATCGACATCCGGTATGACGAGAAGGAGCACGTGGATATCCCGATGTGGGCGGGAGTGATCCTCGTCGTCGCCGGGGGCAGCCTCCTGGCTTGTTGCCCCCGCAAGTCCTGCAACTGACACTCCTCTACGAAAGGAAAAGACGATGAACAACGTCACACGCTGGGCCACCGCCATCACGCTCGTTCTCGGCGCCCTCGGTTGTGAGAAGACGTCGGTGGAAGGCGCGAGCGGCAAGAAGCTGACGCTGCTTCAGCCCGCGAGCCAGACCCTGAAGCGTGGCGAGACCAACCAGATCGCCATCACGGTCGCGCGCTCGAACTTCGCGGACCCGGTCGCGGTGAAGTTCTCAAACCTGCCGAAGGGCACCACCGTCGTCGAAGACAAGAAGATCGACGCAGACAAGAACATCGGGACCTACACCCTTCACTCGGGACCGGATGCCGACCTGGTCACCAATCATGTCGCGAAAGTGACGGTCGAAGGACCTGGCGGCATGACGGCCACGGAGAGCTTCCAGATCACGGTGAAGGACAAGAATTAGCCGGATTCCCGGGCCGGGCACCCCGCCCGGCCTGGATCACAAACTTCCAACGGAGATCCAACATGAAGCGCTTCCTGTCCCATGCCGGCCTTGCGGTAGCCCTCCTCGGCTCGATCGTCGGCTGCAGTTCAACGTCCGCTTCCGGTTCGAACGGCAAGAAGCTCACGTTGTTGAAGCCGGTGAACCAGACCTTGAAGCGTGGCGACACGAACAAGGTCGCAATCACGGTCGTCAGGGAGAACATCGATGCCGACGTGTCGGTCCGCTTCGACAACCTGCCGGAGGGGGTCAAGGTCATCGAAACCGACAAGAAGGTGAAGGACGACGAGTTCCTCGTGAACTACACGCTGTTCGCGGCCAACGACGCGGGCCTCGTGTCCGGTCAGGTCGTGAAAGTGACCGTGGAAGGACCCGAGGGCCTTGCTGCGACGGAATCGTTCGAGGTGACGGTGAAGGAGTGAGCGGTGCAGGCCAATCTCCCGGACCGGGGGGCGCCGGAGGGCGGTTTGTCGCGCCCGGCGCCCTCCTCCGGATCCGCCGGGCGCGCCGGAATTTCTTCCCTGCCGCGCCCACAACTCTCCGGTCGCCTCGGTTATACTCCTTGCGACCCAGGGAACCCCGGCGCCCCTTCTGGCGGCGCCCCATTGCTCGACCGACACCCGTCGGCAGCCGAACGAGTCGTGCCTCCGCCTCACCGCGGAACAGCACTTCCGGCCTCCTGCCCGCGAGCCCCGCGACCGACCCCCGGCTTCGACCTTGCCCGCCCCTCGCCCTCCCGCATTCCCAAAGGAGTTTCCCGTGAGCCAGGTCACTGAGGTTCGAGATCCCATCAATGCACCGGATCTCCTCTCGACCCTCCGGTCCGTCCGTAGAGGCAACTTTGCGACGCGCTGCCACGTTCCGCGAGGCGGGCCGGGGCGCGAGATCGCGCGGACCCTCAATGCGATCATCCGGCAGAACGAGAGAATGGCGCAGGAGTTCCAGCGCGTGAGCCGCGTGGTCGGCAAGGAAGGAAAGCTCTCCGAGCGCGCCGCCCTCCGGGGCGCTTCCGGGGCCTGGCTGAAGACCGTGAACGCCGCGAACTCGCTGATCGGCGACCTGGTGCGGCCGACGAATGAAGTGGCGCGCGTGATCGGGTCGGTCGCCAACGGGAACCTGTCGCAGAAGATGCCGACGCAGATCGAGGGCAGGCCGGTCCGCGGGTCGTTCCTGCAGACGGCGCGCACGGTGAACACGATGGTGTCGCAGCTCGGGTCGTTCGCTTCCGAGGTGACCCGCGTCGCGCGCGAAGTGGGCACGGAGGGAAAGCTGGGCGGGCAGGCGCAGGTGGAAGGCGTGGCCGGCGTGTGGAAGGACCTGACGGACAACGTGAACTCGATGGCCGGA
>WSZJ01000069.1 GCA_009773755.1 Planctomycetota bacterium
GGTCGGGGCTCGCGGTCCGACGTCGAGCCTTTCCGACGCCGGGCCGCGAGGTCCGCCCGCCGACGGCGCTCGACTTGTTCGCGCGCTCTCAAGAGTCCCGGTCTCACGGTTCAGCTTCACCGCGCAGCCCGTGCCGCTCCATTTTCTTCCTCAGCGTCGCCCGGTTGATCCCCAGCCTTCTGCTCGCGGCGCTCAGCGACCCTTTCGCGTCCGCAAGCGCCTTCTCCACGAGCAGCTTCTCCCACTTGTCGCTCACCGCGTCCCACGCAGCGCCCTCCGGCGCTTCCGACAGCCACCGCTCGACCAGCAGCCGCGCCTGTTCGTCGTCGGGGCCGCCGGCCCTGGCGTGGAGGCGCGGAGGCAGATGCTCGGGAAGGATCGCCCCGCTTCGCGAGAGGACCAGCGACTGCTCCACCGCATTTCGCAGCTCTCGCACGTTCCCCGGCCAGTCGTACGACATCATCGCTTCCAGCGCCGCTTCACTCACGGCCTTGCCGGCATTGCCGCCGTCCTGGAGGAAGCGGGCGACGAGGCGGGGGACGTCGGATTTTCTGTCCCGCAGGGGCGGGAGGGTGATCGAGACGACGTTGAGGCGGTAGAAAAGATCCTCCCGGTACGCGCCGTCGGCGACGAGCTGGCGCAGGTCGCGGTTCGTTGCGGCGACGATGCGGACGTCGGCCGTGAGGCGGTCGTTTCCGCCGACGCGGGTAAAGGAGCGGTCCTCGAGGAAGCGGAGGAGCTTGGCCTGCGCGGGCTGGGGGAGGTCGCCGACCTCGTCGAGGAAGAGGGTTCCGCCCTGGGCGATTTCGAAGCGGCCCGGTTTGGTGCGGATGGCGCCGGTGAACGCGCCCTTTTCGTGGCCGAAGAGCTCGCTTTCGACGAGGCCTTCCGGCAGCGAGGCGCAGTTGATCGGCTCGAAGTTTTTCTTTGCGCGCCGCGAGTTCGCGTGGATCGCGCGGGCGACGAGCTCCTTGCCGGTCCCGCTTTCGCCCGTGATGAGGACGGTCGCGTCGGTCAGGCACACGGCGCCTATTTTCTTGAAGACGTCCTGCATCGCGGGGGTCGACCCGACCAGGCCGCCGAGGTCGGACTCGCCCTGGTGCTTCGCGACTTCCCTGGACATCGCCCTGCGCTCGAGCGCGCGAGCGACCGCCGACTCCGCTTCCGCCAGATCCACCGGCTTCGTGAGGTACTCGAATGCACCGGACTTGATCGCCTCAACCGCGGTTTGCATGGTCCCGTGGGCCGTGATCACGATCACCGGCAGGTCGGGGCGGCGCTCGCGGATGCGGCGAAGCGCCGTGAGTCCGTCCATGCCGGGGAGGCGGACGTCGAGGACGACGAGGTCGACTTCGGGAGTCAGCGCGGCGAGGCCTTCTTCGGCGCTGGGGGCGACGACGGCGCGGTGGCCTTTCCCCTCGAGCATCTGCCGGAAGGCCCAGCAGATTGAAGGTTCGTCGTCGATGACGAGGGCGAGCGCCATGGGGAGTGACTCTACATCCACGGCGAAACGAAAAACAAAAAACGAAAAACGAAAAACAAAAACTCCGTCTTCTCCGCTTTGCGTTTTCGTTTTTCGTTTTTACTTTTTCGTTTTTCGTTTCTTCTGTGCCCTCCCCATGCCCCGCACCCGCCTCGCCCGCCTGTCTCTCCTCGCCGCCATCGCCATCACGGCGACGACCATCGCCTATTTCCTCCCCCTCCTCGACTGGATCGCCGCCGCCCAATCCCGAATCGAAACCTACGGCTCCTGGGCCCCCGCCCTCTACGTCCTCCTCTATGTTCTCTTCACCTTGGCCCTCATCCCCGGCTCCGCCCTGACGTTCACCGCCGGCCTTCTCTACGGCACAGCGCGCGGCACGGCGATTTCCCTCTCGGCCTCGACCCTCGCCGCCTGCCTCGCCTTCCTCGTCGCCCGCTACCTGCTCCGCGACCGCATCGCGAAAAAATTCGCCGACTCGCCGCGCTTCCAGGCCCTCGACCGCGCCGTCGCCGGCGACGCCTGGAAAATCGTCATCCTCATGCGCCTCTCGCCCGCGTTTCCCTACGTCCTCCTCAATTACGCTTTCGGCCTGACCCGCGTACGCCTCGCCACGTTCGCCTTCTTCTCGCTCGTCGGCATGATCCCGGCCACCCTCATCCTCACCACGGCCGCCGCCGCGCTCGGTCAAGCCGCCGAGGCCGCCAAGCGCGACATGGCGGAGGCCGGCCCGGAGCCGCCTCGCGTGCTCTTTGACCGGGGCCCTTCCGACCCTGATTCCGTCCGCGCGGGAATCTCCTGGCTGCGCAACCGGCAGTTGATCCTCTGGCGTGAAAACGAACCGGGTGAAACGGCGGAACAGACGCGCCTGGCGTCGCTGGTCGAATCGCTCTCCAATCGCCTCCGCGCGGGACAGGTCGCGCCCCCGGCGCTCGCCGACGAATCCGCCGAAGCCGCCCGCGACCGCGTCGGGTCCGCTCTCAACGCAGCAGGATTCCAGGCGAGGGAAGCGGCGCAGTACTTCGACGCGGGCCGCCCCGGCACGGCGCGCGACCGCCAGAAGACCGTCACGGAGTACCTGGCGACGGCAAAAGGCGACGGCCGCCGCGTCAACTGGGCCCTCTGGTCCGCCCTGGGCGCCAGCCTCCTGGTGACGATCGCGGTTGGCCGCATGGCGCAGAAGGCGCTGGCGGAAGCGGGGAAAGCTCCGGTCTCAACCGCTTCGTAAGTGGAGTCTGACGCTCTTCCTCCTTCGCGCAGGGGAAGCAACGACTTCCGGCGCCTCTGCCAACGACCGCACCCCTTCCGGCGTATCTATTGGATCGCCACCTGTTCCGGGGGGTCCATGAAGGTCGCCGCTCTCCTTATTACAGCCGTTGCCGCCGCTCTCCTCGTCGCCGCGGTCGCACAGGCCGCTTCCCTCAGCAAGCGCCTCCATAGCGTGCCGGCGCCCGCCGCGGGTGCCGCTTCGGATGGCGCCCCCCACGAGATGCCGCCCTCACCTTTTGAGGTGGCGGAGATGGCGAAGCGGATCGAGGCGTGCGCGGCGAAAATCGACCTGAAGATCGAGCGTGAGTCCAGGGCGTTGCGGGAGGCGAAGGAGCGGTTCGCGGGGATCAAGGGGTTGACCGACGAGTCGCTCGAGGCGATCGCGAAGGAATCGCTGGCGCTGAAAGAGGAGCTGGCGAAGAAGAAGGCGGACAAAGAGAAAGTGGCGGAGCTGACGAAGAGGATAAGGACGGAGCAGCAGAAGGCGATGTTCAAAAGGTTCATGGGCGACCGGATGAAGGGGGAGATGGAGAAGGTCAAGGCGGAGCTGGAGCTGACGCCGGACCAGGCGGTGCAGTTCGACAAGGTGAGCGGGGAGATGTTCGACAAGTTCGCGGAAATGGGGTCGAGCTTCATGGACGGCGAGACGAATCCCGCGAAATTCGCGGAGCTGGTGACGGAGTCGAACTCGCGGATGCAGGGTTTCATGAGCGAGGACCAGTTCAAGAAGTACCAGGACATCCAGAAGAAGCAGTGGGGCGGCGGCGGAGGCGGACGGCAGGGCAGCGGCGACGGGCAGCCCGGGGGAGGCGGACAATGAGCGACAAGCTGGCGGTGGCAAGCTGCGTCGTTTCGATCGCGATGGCCGGACTCGCAGGGTGGGCGCTTCATGACATGAAGCAGCTCGAGAAGAAGGTCGCGGCCCTGGAGCACGCGCCCGAGCCGGGAGCGCTTCCTGACGCCGCGAAGCCGGACGTGAACGACCCGCGGGCGGCGCTTGCGTCGCGGCTGGAGATGCTGGAGAGGCGGCTGGCGCAGTCGGACGTGGACTACGAATTCAGCGTAAAGGCGTTCCAGGACGAGGCGGGGCGGGCGTCGGAGGAAATCGACGCGCAGGCGATGGAGATCATGGCGAAGCTGGCGGAGATCAAGGCGAACCCGCCCAAGGAGCTGACGGACGCGATCCTCGAGGAGCAGGTGCGGGCAGGGTTGCTGGAGAAGCGGAAGAAGGACACGAAGAGCACGCTGAAGAAGCAGGGTGCGAAGCAGTTGAAGTCTGCGAAGGAGAAGATGAACCTGACGGAGGAGCAGATGGCCGTGCTGAAGGAGTACTTCGAAGGGCTTTACACGGAGTGGAGCGACACGCTGGCATTGATTTTCACCGGCGAAGAAGTGGACCAGAAGGTGATTGAGGCGAAGGTGGAGGACACGAAGGTGCGGACGGACGCAAAGATGAAGGAAGTGCTGAAGCCGGAACAGTACGAGACGTGGAAGAAAGAGGTGGAGCCGTCGTTCTACCAGGACCCGTTCCGGCCGGGCGGCGGGGGAGGTGGCCGATGAAAGCGCTGCTCCCTGTCGCGATGGTTCTTGCAGCCGCGGCCTGCGCGGCGGCCGCGTGGTTTGCGCCGGTTCGAAACGACATTGCGGGCCGCCGGTCGCGCGTCGACGACGCCGGCCAGCCGACGACCGCGAAACCATTGTCGGCAATGACGGAAGCGGACCGAGCGGAAGTGGAAGGTCTGGTGAAGCGGCTGGGCGAGCTGGACGCGAAGCTCGACAGGCACCAGGAAATCTCCTCCGGTGAATGGAACGCGCTTCTGTCGGACCTGACGCGCGAGAACGCGCGGCGGACGGTCGAGGGCGACCGGCTGGCGAGCGTCGTGAACGCCGCAGGAGGCAAACCGATCGAGGCGCAGATCGAAGACCTGATGGACGAGACGGCGCGGAAGCGCGTGAAGGGAATGCTGAAGGGGTGGATCGACACGGAGTCAAACGCGCTGAAGACGCATCTCGGGCTGGCGGGCTCGCAGGCGGCGGCGGTGGACCAGCTGGTCGCGGACATTCTGAAGGAAGAGGAAGAGAAGCTTGCGCAGGGCGACGCCGGCGACAACATGATCGGCTGGCGCCCGGACATCATGGCGAGCGCGCGCGACAAGCTGAAAGACCGGATCGACCCGCTGCTGACCGGCGAGCAGAAGCCGAAGGCGCAGGAGTGGTTCAAGTCGACGGATTGGGGAAGGGCGTGGAGGGAAGGGCAGAAGAAGGGGAGCGAGACAAAGTAGTGGGGCGGCTGGAGTTTGGAGTTGCGGGTTCCGGATGTTGAGATCCGAGTTCCGCGTTCCGTGTGGGGTTGGGAGATCCGGGTTGCCGGTTGACTGGCTTGACGGAACGCTGAATGCGCCATCGAGCGGCGCCCGAGAACTCGCAGCCCCGAACCCCGAACCCCACCCGGAACACGGAACCCCGAACCCGGATCTCAACATCCGGAACTCCAAACTCGCAACCACTTCCGAAGCTTCCTCCACCAACATTCCTCTAAAGCCTTTCCCCTCTTCACTCTGCAGCAGCTCATCCGAGCCTTCTCTTCCTTGACTCCGCTTCCCCCTCATTCCTACAATCCCGCCCCTTACTGCCTGGGGGTTCCCCGTTCTGCCTTTCAAAGGAGGCGTGGATGCGCGCCCGAGTTCTGACGTCGCTGACGCTGTCCGCGGTGCTTTTCGCCGGCTCCGTTGCTTTCGCCCAGGGGCCGGATGAGGAGCAGTTCAAGACTCTTTACCGGGATGGTCTCGACCTGTACCTGCGCGGCCAGAAGAAAGAGGCCTACGAGAAGCTGGAGCAGGCTCTCCGCATCAAGGTCGACGACAAGCTCGTCCTGTACATGCGCGACGAGATGAGCTGGAAGACGCTCGAGATGATGCTGATGGATGGCGGCGAAACCCGCCAGACGGCTCTTCGCATCATGGAACTGGCCAAGAGCAAGGCCCAGAACCTGAAGAAGAACACGGCGGAGATCGAGGCGTATGTGCTTCAGCTGGACTCGCCGAAATTCATTCCTGTGACGGACGCTGAGATGTTCCTCCGCGCCATCGGCACGTACTCCCTCGGGCCGCTGATCGACCACCTGGGCGACGCCAAGAGCGAGACGCTTCGCACGAACGTCATCGTCGTCCTGTCGCACATGCAGGACGAGGCGACGCTGGCGGTGGCCGACGCGTTGAACTCGACGGACAAGCTGACGCAGCAGAACGCGTGCGTGGTCCTCGGCAACATCGGGGACATCCGCGGGCTGGCCGAGCTTCGCCGGGTCGTGGAGAGCGGCGGGGCGGACGCGGAAGTCAAGTCGTTCGCGCAGCGGGCGATCGACCGGATCGTCGCGAATCATCCCGAGGAGACGAGTTTGTCCGGGAAGAGCGCGAAAGAGACGTACGTGATCCTGGCGGAGCGGTGGTACCGGTCGCATCCGTCGGTCATGCACTACATGTTCGGCGACTACGTCATCTGGCGCTGGAGCGCGAGCCAGAACAAGATCGTCGGCCGCGACGTTCCGCCCTACGCGATGAACGAAGAGCTGGCCGAAGAGGCCTGCCACGACGCGATCCAGATCGACAATGCCTACGCCGACGCGTGGAGCCTGATTGCCTGCGTGTCGTTCCAGCAGTACGAGGAAGCGCAGATCGCGCTGGAGGCAGGCGAGAAACATCTGGCGCTCGGCGAAATCAAGCCCGAGGACCTGGACAAGCTGAAGATCGAGACGGCGAGCATCGAGCAGGCGAATTTCCTCGGCGTCATGGCGGGGCGCGACGCGCTCTACCGCGCGCTGTCGAAGTCGCTGGCGGACGACACGGCGCAGGTGTCCGTGGCGATCTGCTGGGCGCTGGGCCTGACGGCGCTGGGCGCGGACCTGACCGCCGCCGGCGACGTGGTCGGCCCGCCGCTCTGCGAGGCGCTGAAGAACGCCGACAAGCGGGTGCAGTACGCGTCGGCGGAAGCGATCATCAAGCTGAATCCGACGCAGAATTTCGCGAACATGGAGCTGGTGGCCGGGAATCTCGGCAAGGCGATCCGCGAGCAGGCGGTGCGGGTGGCGCTTCTCGTCGAGCCCGACGACACGATCCGCGCCCAGATGGCGGATCAGCTGAACACGGCCGGGATTTACGTCGTGCAGGCGTCGAGCGCGAAGCATGCGCTTCTCAAGATCAAGGAATTCCCGATCGAAGACGTGATCATCTGCGACGGCCAGACGCTCAACACGGTCGTCTTCAGCGTCGAGATCCGGGGCAAGAACCAGGCGGAGACGTCGGTGCTCGATTCGCTCCAGCAGGATCTCCGGACGAAGCAGGTGCCGGTGGTCGTGACGGGTGCGGACGGGACCGAAGTTACGAAGTGGCAGGGGATCTTCAAGACCGAGGTGAAGGACTACGCCGAGAAGAACATCAACGGCGCGGCGTGGCAGGCGAAGCTCGATCCGCTGATCGCCCCGACGATGGACCGGTCGAAGGCGCGCGCGGAGAAGGCGGCGATCTCGGCCGCCGAGGCGCTCGCGAGGGTCAGGATCCAGAACACGATTTTCACCAATTTCCAGGAAGCCGTTGACGGCGGCATCGCGGCGCTGGACGGCCGAACCGACACGATCCGTCGCCCGGTCTGCTGGGCGCTCGGCGCGCTCGGGAATCCGTCGGCCCTCGACGCTCTTTCCAAGGTGCTGGCGGACGCCTCGAACGACAAGACCGTCCGGGTAGCCGCGGCCGAAGGCGGCCTGGCGCACATCTATCAGCAGTCGGCCGCGGCCCCGAGCGAGGACCAGGTGAAGGCCCTGATCGCCGGGATCACGGACGCGGACGTGGACGTTCAGCGGGCGACGTCGAAGGCGATCGGTGCGGCGCGGATGACGAACGAGCAGCGCGCGGCGATTTTTGCGGCGAAGAGGCTGCACCAGCTCAAGTAGGGAGCGGCAATTCAACGGTCAGCGAGAGGCCCCGGCTTTGCCGGGGCCTCATTGTTTTTGGTTGTGGGTTCCGGATGTTGAGTCCCGGGATCCGCGTTCGGAGTTCCGCGTTCGGTTCCGAAGTTGAGAATTACGAGTTGCTTGGCGAGACACCCAGACCCTGCCGAACCCGGAACTCAGGACCCTGAACCCCACCCGGAACCCGGAACGCGGATCCCGGAACTCGACATCCGGAACTCAAAACTCAAAACCACAAGGTATACTTCCCGTGTCGGGGGGATTTCCGCGGGAAGTACACCCCGCGCCGGAGCTTCCATGATGCGCTTCATCGCCTTCGTCCTCGCGCTCGTGCTTCCGTCGGCCGCTCACGCGGGCTTCGGCTTCTCATACTCGCACTCGGGCAGCCATTCGAGCTGGTCGGTCACCATCGGGATCGGCGGCTACGGAAGCGCCATCGTCCCCGGGTACAGGCGCGCCTACGGGCCGATCATTCACGCGCGCTGGCCGACTCCGGGCAACCGCTTCTATGCGACCACCGACGACGTCTGGTTCTACAACCCCTACAACCCGCCGAGCTACCGCACGTTCGGCCTCGTCTACCTCGACGCCGACGGCAAGGTGACAGGCGTCTCCGAGTACCCGAAGTCCGGCCGCGGATTCGATTTCGACCTCACGATCCTGCAGCGCGAAGCGGCGCTTCGCGACAAAGGGCTGGGGCGCGCCGAAGCGGAGTCGAAGAAGGCGCGTTCGAAGGCGATCCAGGCGGGGCTTGCGTTCCTTCGCGAGCGCAACTATGTGGACGCCCAGACGGCGCTGAAGGACGCGGTGTGGAACGACCCGGACGACGGGCCGGCGCAGATGCTCTACGGATTCGCGCTTCTCGCCGCCGGCGACGTGGCGCCCGCAGCGAAGGCGACCCGGCGAGGGCTTGAATCGACGCCCGAATTCCGGCGAACGTGGGCGCGCCTGGCCGATCTCGTCCCGGACCGCGGCGAGCGCGACCGGATTGCGGCGGATGTCGAGTCGCGGCTCAAAGCCGAGCCCGCGAATGTGAACGCGAGATTCCTCGCGGGGTGGATCCTGTTCTCGACGGGTGAAGCGGCGAAAGCGGGGGAACACTGGAAGCAGTTGCCCGAGGATTCACTGAGGGAGAGGTTGCTCAAGATGGCCGCCGAGTAGTTTGTAGTGAGTAGGGAGTATTGAGTAGTGAGCAGGAGGTAGTGAGCAGGTACAGCATCCTCCTTGAAAAGCTCTTGTTGTTCCTACCCCCTACCTCCTACCCACTACTCACTAGGCCCTGCACCGGCGTTGCTCGCCGCCTCTCCCGACGCTCGCTATAATTCGCAGGTGAACGAAAATTCCTTCGGCGAACTCGCCGTCCAGCGCGGCTTACTTACCCTCCGCCAGCTCAACGAATGCCTCTCCCTTCAGCATTCGCTTCGCCAGCAGAAGAAGCACACGCCGAAGATCGCGACGATCCTGATCAAGAAGGGGCACATGACGGTCGAGCAGGCGCGGGATGTGATTGACGCGCAGCGCAAGGGCGGGGCGGCGCCGCAGGACGAAGGGCTGGACGAAATTGCGCTGGCGGACCAGCAGGACCTGTCGTTCGGCGCCGTCGCGATCGACCTGGGGCTCGTGACGATCGAGCAGGTCGACGAGTGCCTCATGGAGCAGCGCGTGCAGCGCGAGGCCGGGCCGCACCACCGGCGGATCGCCGCGCTCATGGTCGACAAGGGTTACGTGACGAGCGAGCAGGGGAAGATGGTGCTGAAAGTGCAGCAGAAGAAGCGCGGGTACGAGCTGATCCCGGGCTTCCGCATTCTCGGGCTCGTCGGGCGAGGCGCGATGGGCACGGTCTACAAAGCGCTTCAGGTCCGGATGGAGCGCGAGGTCGCGATCAAGATCCTCTCGCCGAAATACTCTCACCGGCCGGAATTCGTGCAGCGGTTTTTCCGTGAAGCGCGCGCCGCGGCGAAGGTCTCGCACGCGAACATCATCCAGGGGATCGACGTCGGCGAGCACAACGGGCTGTACTACTTCGTGATGGAGTACGTCGAAGGAAGGACCGTCGGGCAGATCCTGGCGCGCGGCGAGGTCTTCGAACCGCGTGAGGCGTGCGGCATCGTCAGGCAGGTGGCCAGCGCGATGGAAGCGGCCTGGATGGCGGGGCTGCTGCACAGGGACATCAAGCCGGACAACATCATGGTGACCGACACGGGTGTCGCGAAACTCTGCGACCTCGGGCTCGCCAAGGCGATGGCAGGTGACCCGGACGAGACCGACCCGTACTTCGCCGTGGGGACGCCGGACTACATTTCGCCCGAACAGTCCCTGGGCTCGGAAGACATCGACATCCGCAGCGACATCTACTCGCTCGGCGCGACCTTCTACCACATGGTGACCGGGCAGCTTCCCTTCATGGGCCACGACGCCGTCGCCGTCATGCGCAAGCACGCCACCGAGCCGCTGGTCCCGCCGCGAACGCGCCGTTCGTCGCTTCCGATCGGCATCAATCTCGTGATCCTGAGAATGATGGAGAAGAACTCAGCGGCGCGGTATCAGCAGCCGGGGCAGCTGGTGCGCGACCTGGAGGCGATCGTCGCCGGACAGCAACCGCCGACGTTCCGGGCGGCCCTGGAGTTGGGCCCGGTGGGGCTCGCGTCGGGGGACGGGAAGGGGCCGAAGTTTCCGATTCTCAAGCGGTACAGGCGCTGACTCACCCTTTGTTAATCGCAATGCGGCCGAGTGTTAATTCTTGCGTGGAACAATCATCTTTGGATGGAACATTCACCCGCCGGGATCGACGAAGAAACGACCAGGATCTACGAAGGTTGGCGGAACAAGTATGCGCGGGAAAAGGAACGGTGTAGCGGCTACGACGAGCACTACGCGGGCGCGCCGGGCCGGCGATGTTCGAGCTGGCTGGACACCTGGATGGTGGGGAAGGCGCTGAAGGGGCTAGCGCGTGAAGCGCTGGTGCTGGACTCGCCGTGCGGCGGAGGACGGGTAAGCCGGGGGCTGCGCCGGTACGGACTTCGGCCGATCGTGGCGGACTATTCGCCGTGGATGGTGAAGGAGTCTCTCCCCGGGACGGCGGGAGGGGTGCGGCTGGACGCGATGAGGCTGCCGTTCCGGGACCGGGCATTTCGTGCGTCCGTCTGTTTCCGGTTTCTGCACTCCGTCCCGCCGGCGATGCGGCTGGCTGCGATTCGGGAGCTCGGGCGGGTGTCGGTGGTTGTGGTCTTGAATTACCTGAACGCGGTCTCGATGAGAAACCTGCGGCGCTTCTGGTTCGGGGGGAAGCAGCTGACGAAGCGGGTGACGGAACCGCAGGCGATTGCGGAAGTGGAGGCGGCGGGGCTGAAAGTGACGAGATGCGTGTACAAGCTGAGGTTTTTCTTTGAAGACTTTGTGGTGGTGGCCCAAAAGCCCGAGGGCGCATCTTAATGAAATGGTAATCTGCCGATCAGACTACAATCATCCTGCAGGCGGTAACGTCCCGGGCAGCCCCATGCGCCACCAGCCACCTCATCCGCCCGGCCCTGCCGATGTCCACGCCCGTCGCTCCTCCCCGGGAGAACCCCGCCCCATGCGCATCCTCCTCGTCGAAGACGAACCCAAGGTCGCTTCCTTCATCGCCCGCGGCCTGAAATCCGAGAGCTACACCGTCGACACCGCTTCCGACGGCGTGGAGGCGGAGCACCTGGCGATTACCGAGCCCTACGACCTGGTCGTCCTGGACATCGTTCTTCCGGGGAAGGACGGGCTCGAGGTCCTCCGCTCGATTCGCGAGAAGAACCTGCACACGCCGGTGCTGCTCCTGAGCGCGCGCGGCCGCGTGCAGGATCGCGTCAACGGGCTCGACGCGGGCGCCGACGACTACCTTACCAAGCCGTTTTCATTCGACGAGCTCGTCGCCCGCGTCCGCGCCCTGCTGCGCCGCGGCCGCGGCGATGGCGCCGTGGTCCTCACGATCGGCGACCTCACTCTCGATCCCGCCAAACACCGGGTCACGCGCGGGGGCTTCCCGGTCGACCTGACGCCGAAGGAATTCGGGTTGCTCGAGTATTTCATGCGAAATCCCGACCGCGTCCTCACCCGCACCATGATTGCCGAGCACGTCTGGGACCATCACTTCGACTCCGGCACCAACGTCATCGACGTCTACGTGAAACACCTCCGCGACAAGGTGAACAGGAACGGCGATGGAGAGATCATCCAGACCGTCCGGGGCGTCGGCTACCGGATGATGCCGGCGCCATGAAACACCTCCGGACCATCCGCTGGAGGATCGCCGCGTGGGCGGCGGGGCTCTCGCTGCTCGCGCTGAGCCTGCTGGCCGGGTATTTCTACTACCGCATGGTCAGAAACCTGGACCGGCAGATCGAGAGGTTCGTGGAAGAGGAGGTGCATGAGGCGGAGGCCGTCCTGGCCGTCGGCGACGCGAACCTGATCGAGGACCTGAGCGCGGAGGAGAGCGCGCACGATCGCGCGGGCATCTGGTTCGTGCTCCGCGATGGCGACGGCGCGGAGCTCTTTCGCAGCTCGGCTCTCAAGCCGGGCGACCTGGCCTTTACCGGCGAAATGCGCGAACTCCTCCGCTCGAATCGGCGCACCTGGTCGTCCGAGTCGGTACAGAGCAGGTACGCTCGCATGCGCACGACGAAGTACGAGTTCGCGGACGGGCGAACGCGCTATTTCCAGGCGGCGTTCTCCGAAAGCGTCGCCGCGGAGACGCGCGAGACCTTCCTGGGCCAGCTCCTCCTCGCCGTCGTCCCCTTCGTACTGCTCGCCCTCCTCGGCGGCTTCTTCGTCGCACGCCGGGCGACGGCGCCCATCGACGACATCGCCGCCGCCGCCGTGCGCATCCAGTCGACCGGCCTGGGAGAACGGATCAAGCTGCGCGGCACCGGCGATGAGCTGGACCAGCTCGCCGTCGTCCTGAACGAAACCTGGGCCGCGCTCGAAGAGTCGTTCCGGCGCGTCCGGGATTTCTCGGCGAGCGCTTCACACCAGCTGAAGACGCCGTTGACCGTAATCCGGGGGGAAGCGGAGCTGCTGCTGCGCGACCGGCCGGACGACCCGGACATCGCGCGATTCGCGGTGATCGCGGACGAGGCTGCGCGTCTGGCGCGGATGGTGGACCAGCTGCTCTTCCTCGCCCGCGCGGACGCGGAGCACGTCGCGGTGGCGCTGGCGCCCGTTGAACTGAAGACACTGGTCGAGGCGGGGTTCCGGCGGATCGAGCCGTATGTCACGGTGAAGAAGCTGAAGGTGACCACGAAGCTGGACGGCGCGCCGGACGCGCTGGGCAACGACTCGCTTCTCGGGACGGCGGTGCAGAACCTGCTCGACAACGCGGCGAAGTACGCGCCGGAGGGGGGGCGGCTGCGAGTGGGATGGGAGGCCGTGGAGGCGATCGTGGCCCTGGAGATCGAAAACGACGGGAAGGAAATCCCCGCGGCGGAGCGCGAGAGCATCATGCAGCGATTCTCGAGCGCGGGGGACCGGCCGGGACAGGGCGCGGGGCTCGGCCTCGCCGTGGCCCGCGAAATTGCGGTGCTGCATAAGGGCCGGCTCGTCGCGCTCGACCCGCGCGACGGAATGGGCGTGCGGTTCCGGCTGGAGATTCCGCGCGCATGAGCCTGGGCGCCCCGACCGTACCGATGGATTCCGCCGGGCGCGCGCCATGGCTGGTCCTGGCTGCGGCGGCGCTGCTCTTCTTCTGGCAGCTCGGCGCCCGCCCGCTGTACGCAACCGATGAGGGGCGCTACGCGCTCGCGGGACGCGAAATGCTGGAGAGCGGCAAATGGATCGTGCCGACGTTGACGGGCGTGCCGTATCTCGACAAGCCGCCGATGATGTACTGGCTTGAAGCGGCGGGGATGGCGGTGTTCGGGAAAAACGAATTCGGCGCACGATTCTTCATGGCGGCCGTCGCGCTGTTCGGGGTCTGGCTCGCGTTCCTGCTCGGGAAGGAAACGGCAGGAAGCGGTGCGGGGGTCGCGACGGCCGCGATCCTCGCGTCGTCGGCGCTCTACGTGATCCTCTCGCGCATCCTCCTGACCGACATGCTGCTTTCAGTCGCGATCCTGGGGGCGTACACGGGGTTCTGGAGGGCATGGAAGGGGAAGAGCGGGGCGATGGCGATGTGGGTATCGTTGGCGCTCGCGTTCCTGTCCAAGGGTCCGGTCGGTCCCGCGCTTTTCGTGTTCGGCGCGGCGCCGTGCTGGTGGCTGGCGCCCGAGAGGCCGCCGCTGAAATCCTTCCGGCCCGTGCTCGGCCCCCTCGTCTGGGCCCTGATCGCCCTTCCCTGGACCGTGACGGTCTGCATGAAGGTCCCCTCTTACTTCGAGTTCTTCTTCTGGCGCGAGAATGTGCAGGCGCTCGGTTCGAGTTCGGTGCATCACCCGAAGCGGTGGTACTACTCGCTCTATGGGTCCCTCGGCGGGTTCGCGCCGTGGACGCTGCTCCTGCCTGCGGCGCTGGCAGGAGCATGGAAGGAAGTGCGCGCAAAGGGGCGCGCTGCGGACCCTGCGCTGCTTCTGGCGCTTTGCTGGGCGGGAACAACCCTGGCGGTGTTCACCCTCTCGTCTTCCAAGCTCCCCACCTATTTCCTTCCGATGATGCCGGCGCTTGCCCTCCTCGTCGCAAGGAGCCTTTGCGCGCCCGACGGGACAAGGCGGTCGGCGGCGTGGACGCTGGGAGCGCTGGCGGCACTCGCGCCGGTCGCCGCCGTGGTCGCCCTGATCGTCGACAAGCAGGGCCTCGTCACCTTCTGGATCCCCATCGCCGCCGTCGCAGCCGCAGCCGGCTTCGCCGCCGCAGCGAGGTTCCTCATTCTCGGCCGTCCGCCCGCGGCGCTGCAGGCCGCCGTCGCCGGCCTCGCGATCGCGGCTCTACCCGGCGCTCTTGCCCTGGGGCCCTTCCACAACAGACGCAGCCCCGCGTCGATCATCGCCCGCAACGCAGATGCCCTCCGCTCCGCCGACGCGATCCTCAACGACGGCGATCGCGTGGGATTCGTCGAGTGGGCCCTGCGCGTTCCCGTCACCTACCTCGGCAATCCCCACGACTTCCTCTCGGGACGAAACCTCGCGCCCGACGAGGGCCGCTTCCTCAATAATGACCAGATCCCCGCTTTCCTCGACGCCCACCCGCGGACCTTCCTGCTCATGGCGGCGAGGAAGCGCAAGGACGTGCAGAAAGAATTTCCGTCGTTCCGCGAAGTCGATTCGGACCAGGGCCATGTCCTTCTGATTTCCACGGAGACCAGATGATCCGCTTCGGCGTCATCGGCTGCGGCCACTGGGGCCGCAACTACGTCCGGCTGCTGCACGAGCTGGGCGACGCGGCCCGGCTGGTCGAAATCTGCGATGAGAACCGCGCGGGACTCGAGGTTCTGCGGAAGCGCTTTCCGCTCGTGAACGCGACGACGAATGCGGAGCAGGTGATTGCGAATCCCGGGGTGGACGCGGTCGTGATCGCGACGCCGGCGGGATCGCACGCGGCGCTGGCGGAGAAGGCGCTGGCGGCGGGGAAGCACGTGCTGCTGGAGAAGCCGCTGGCGGCGACGCTGAAGGACGCGGTGAGGATTCACCGGATGGGGCAGGACACGAAGCGCGTGCTGATGGTCGGGCACACGTTCCGGTACAACGACGCGGTGCGGAAGGTGAAGGAGCTGGTCTCGAAGCCGGAATTCGGGAAGACCTACTACATGTCCTCGCGGCGGAATCACCTCGGGCTGATCCGGCCGGACGTCTCGGCGGTCTGGGACCTCGCGCCGCACGATATCGAGATCTTCTCGTTCCTCGCCGGCGAGCAGCCCGTGACGGTCAGCGCCGTGGGCGCCTGCTTCCTGAAGCCGGGAAGGCAGGACGTCGCGTTTGCGACTCTCACCTACCCCAACGGCGTGATCGGGAACATCCAGGTCTCGTGGATCGACTCGAACAAGGTCCGCGAGGTCGTCGTGATAGGCGACCGCCAGCGCATCGTCTTCGACGACATCAACGGGCTCGAGCCGGTGCGCATCTTCGACAAGGGCGCGGAGATTCAGGGGGACGTGAACTCGTTCGGCGAGTTCAAGCTCCAGCTGCGCGACGGCGACATCCGGTCGCCGAAGGTCGAGATGCGCGAGCCTCCGCACCCAGCTCGAGCAATTCTGCGAATGCGTCCGGGAAGGCAAGCCGCCCCTGACGGGCGGAGCCGAAGGGGCGGACGTCGTCGCCGTGCTGGAGGCGATCGACCGCTCGATGGCGTCGCGCGGGGCGCCCTCCCAGGTCGAGACATGGCGGCAGACGGAGGCGAAAAAGTAGCGGCGATGGCCGAGGAACCCGTGGTCAGCCCGGTGGCGGGAGACGGCGGTGGAAGCGCCGCGGCGCCCCCGTCGCGTCCGCCCGCCGCCGCCTACGCGGCGCACCGCCAGCCGCATCCGGAACAGCCGCCGCTTCCCGTCCCCGCGGACCACGCGGCCGCGCACGGGAAGCTCTCCGGAATCAGCGTCATCGTGACGGCGTACAACGAGGAAGGATCGCTTGAGGACGTCGTCGAAGCGGTCCGCCGGGTGGCGCCGCAGATTGCCGTGAAGCACGAGATTTTGATCATCGACGACGGCTCGCGCGACAGGACGCCGGATATCGGCAACCGCCTGGCGGAAAAATACCCCGGCGAAGTCAGGACGATCCACCATCCGTTCAACCTAGGATTTGGCGGCGCGCAGAAGTCCGGCTTCCTTCATTCGCGCTATGAGTGGTGCTCGCTGGTGCCCGGCGACCACCAGTTCTACCCCGAGGATCTTGCGCATTTTCTGCCGTTCACCGCGGACGCCGACATCGTCGTCGGCTATCGCGTCGGCCGGAAGGACTCAAAGATGCGACAGCTGAACACCAAGGCGTTCCGCTTCATCATGCGCATCCTGTTCGGCGTGACGCTTCGCGACATCAACTGGGTGAAACTTTTCCGGAAGAGTCTCGTCGCCGGCCTCGATCTCGAATTCCGCGGGATCGGCGTCGACGCCGAGGTCGTCGTGAAGGCCGCGCGCAACGGCTGCCGCTTCGCCGAAACCCAGGTCGGCTACCATCCGCGGCGGACGGGGGTGTCGACGGGGGACAAGTTCATCAACGTGGCGATCACGATTCTCGAGCTCGTTTACCTGTGGTGGACGGTCGGGAGGGCGAGGCGGCCGAGACCATGAAGAGTTTCGAGCTGCGGTTTGAGGAGGGAGCGGGGCCCGCGTGGATGGCCGGGCGGGTGGCGACTGTGTTTGGCGAAGCGGGTTCGATCGAAGGACAGTCGGTAGCCTGGAGTCGGGAGTCGGGAGCAAAAACTTCCGTGGTGGCGGAGGTTGGAGGCCAATTGCGGTGTGCTTTCGACGCGCGGGCCGCGCTCGAGGTGCTGCGGACGGAGTCCTATCGGGAGCCGGCGAAACCTGTGACGCGTTTTCTTCCATTTCACTACCACAAGGTTCCCGGCGTCCTGCGCATCAAGATCGGGCAGGCGCTCGCGGCGATGGAGAAGCCGGGGTTTCCGGCATGGCCGATTGATCCGTCCGGGGACGCGCTGCGCTGGCTCCTCGGCGAGCGCGGAGGGGAGTGGCCCGGTGGTAAGAAGTTCGCGCTCGTCCTGAGCCACGACGTCGACACCGCGGACGGAATGCAGTTCGCGCCTCGGCTGCTCGACATCGAGGCGCGGCATGGCGTCCCGGCTGTCTATTCTCTCGTGACCTCGACCTACGCGATCGAAAAGAAATTCCTCCGCGACGTCCTCGCCGCGGGAGGCGAGATCGCCTGGCACAGCGACCTTCACGACAACCGGATTGCTTTCGAGGACGAACCCGGCATCCGCTGCCGCATCGAAAGCGCTCGAGGGTTCCTCGAGGAATTCGACGTCCGTGGCTTCCGCTCGCCGTCTCTCTGCCGAACCCCGACTCTCCTCCGCGTGGCGGCCGAGCGCTTCACCTGGGACTCCTCCATTCCCGACACCGGCCCGGGCGGCGGTTGCGCCTCTGTGCAGCCCTTCCTTGTCGGGTCGATGCTGGAAGTGCCCCTCACGCTTCCGATGGATGCCGACCTTGTCTTCCGCCGCCGCGATCCGAAGACGTGGCCCGACGCGTGGATGGAAAAAGCGCGCTTCATCCGCGACGTCGGCGGCTGCGCGGTCCTCTGTACCCATCCGGAAACGCACTTCTCAGGCCACCGTGCGGCGTGGGAGGCGTACGACGAATTCCTGAAGCGGGTGAAGGAGCTGGATCCGTGGATTTGCGTGCCGAGAGCGATTGCGGCGCGAACGAAGGAAGCGGCATAGGGAGGAGAAGTCGTGACAGAACCTGAGGCCAACCACGACTCCGGAGTCATCATCGGTTACAAGACAGGCCGGAACATCGCCGACCGCTCAGTCTCGCTCGGCCCCGGCGCGACGCTTCGCAGCAACACCGTGATCTACGAAGGCGTGAAGATCGGCAAAGGCCTTCAGACCGGGCACAATGTGGTGATCCGGGAGGAGAACACGATCGGCGACGAGACGAGCATCTGGAGCAACTCCGTGATCGATTACGGGTGCCGGATCGGGAGCCGCGTGCGCATTCACACGAACGTCTACATTTGTCAGCACTCGACGATCGAGGACGACGCGTTCATCGGCCCCGGCGTCAGCTTCGCGAATGACCCGTATCCGGTGCAGAACAAGGTGCTCCAGGGCCCGACCGTGAAAAGGGGCGCGCGCGTCGGGCTGAACGTCACGCTCCTGCCGGGCGTCGTGATCGGCGAGAACGCGGTGATCGGCGCGGGGAGCGTGGTGACGAAAGACGTGCCGCCGGGCCGCCTGTGGTTCGGAAACCCCGCGAAAGACCGCGGGCCGATCCAGGCGTTGAAGGACGAGAAGGGAAATCCCGTCTACGACGCCGAGGGGAGGAGGCTGTAGAGATGAGCGTGCCGGCCGCATCGATCCCGCTGGTCGACCTGAAAGCCCAGTTCGCTTCCATCGGAAACGAGCTGAAGGAGGCGACGGTCAAGGCGCTCGAGCGCGGGGACTACATCCTCGGTGGGGAAGTCGCGGAGTTCGAGAAGGAATTCGCGGCCTGGTCGGGGACGAAGCACTGCGTGGCGTGCGCGAGCGGGACGGACGCGCTGATGCTGGCGTTTCGCGCGCTGGGCATCGGCGCGGGAGACGAGGTCGTGATGCAGGCGAACACGTTCATCGCGACGCCGCTCGGCGCCGTCCTCGGCGGCGCGCGGCCGGCGTTCGCGGACGCCGACGCCGCGACCATGCAGGTCGACCTCGCTTCGATGGAGAAAGCGATCACGCCGAAAACGAAAGCGCTCGTGCCGGTGCATCTGTACGGGCAGGCGGTCGACATGGATCGCGTGAACGCGCTCGGGAAAAAGCACGGCCTCGCCGTCGTCGAGGACGCCGCGCAGGCGCACGGGGCGAAATGGAAGGGGAAACCGGTGGGTTCGTTCGGCGACGTCGCCGCGTGGTCTTTCTACCCCGGCAAAAATCTCGGGGCAGCGGGGGACGGAGGTGCGCTGACGACCCATCGCGACGACATCGCCGCGAAGCTGAAACTGCTGCGCAACTACGGGTCGGTCGTGAAGTACGTGCACGACAGCTTCGGCACGAACTCGCGCCTCGATACGCTTCAGGCCGCGGTCCTGCGCGTGAAGCTGCGGCACCTCGACAAGTGGGTCGCCGCGAGGCGGGCCGCGGCGCGGCGGTACCGGGAGCTGCTCGGAGGAATCAAAGGCGTGGTCCTGCCGCCGGAATGTCCGGTAGAAGAGCACTGCTGGCATCTCTACGTCGTGAGGGTAGAAGAGAGAGATCGCGTGCTCAAGCAACTGCAGGAAGCGGGCGTCGGCGCGGGGATTCACTACCCGATCCCGTGTCATCTGCAGGGCGCGATGAGAGAGTATGGATACAGGAAAGGCGATTTCCCGGATTCTGAGGCGATGGCGCCGAACCTGCTGAGCCTGCCGATTTACGCGGAGATTACGGGAGAGCAGCAGAAGAAAGTGGCGGAAGAACTGGCGAAGGCGGTGAAGAAATGAAGGAACCAGGCGCAGGCATGGGAGGAGTGACGGTGACTTACGGAGGTAACGGCAATTTAGAATTCATAATTATAAATTATAAAGTATAAATTGACCTCTCCTGCGATGACTCACCTCACCCTCATCATCCCCCTCTTCAACCGCCCGAACACTCTCTCCCGGATTCTCCGCGCCCTCGACGCCCAGACTCTCGCATCCTCCCGCTTTGAAACTATCTTCGTCGATGACTCCGGCCCTGAGTCTTATCCCATTCAGGAATCCGTACTCAACTCCTCGCCTCCGAAGTACCGCTGGACTCTCCTCAACACCGGTCTCCCCCGCGACGTGAACGGCGTCTCCGTCGCCCGCAACAAGGCCATCCGCGCCGCCAGGGGAAGCGTGATCGTCTTCATGGACGACGATTGCGTCCCCAACCCGCACCTCCTCGAAGAGCACCTCAAGGCCCACGACGCCGACCCGGATCTCGCCGCCGTCGGCAATCGTTCCGAGGACGAGAAAATTCTCTCTCTCGCCCCTCCGATCCCGATCCTCCGCGACAAATGCGCCCGCGAAGCCGCCAAGTCCGCCAAAGGCGAGCTCGGCCCCGGCTCGTTCGTCACCGCCAACGCTTCCGCGAAAACAAAACATCTTCTCGCCGCCGGCCTTTTCGACGAGTCCTTCGCCAAACGCGGCGAGTACGGCTACGAAGACCGCGATCTCGGCGCCCGCCTCCTCAAGGCCGGCGCGAAACTCCGCTTCCTCCCCGACGCCGCCGTCTGGATCGCGCCGAAGGAATCGGACCCGTGGGCGGGGAAGCGCGAACAAGCGCAGGCCGCGGCGCGCGCGCGCTACCACCAGAAGCACGACGGCGCGCTGAAGAAGGCCGTGCGGAAACTGTTCGGGAAGAAGAAGTGAACGACGAGTTGCGGGTTGCGGGTTGCGAGTTGCGAGGAAAGGCAACCGCCAGCAGGTCGCGTGAGGAGAGGAGTGTCTGTCGCCGCTGAAATAGAAGAAGCCGCCCGTGGTCCGGGCGGCCTCTGTTGTATGGCCTTTCCTACCCCCTACCTCCTACGCACTACTCACTTCGCGGCCGTGTCATCCATCGACATGCCTTCCTTCTTCGACTGCCAGATCGCCCACGCCAGCGCCGCGGCGGACACGGCGACGGCGATGAACCAGAGCGCGTTGAGCGGCTGGACGACGAAGGTCTCCGGGAGTTTGTAGCCGATGTCGCGGGCCTTTTCGGTCACCTTGTTCACGACCCCCTGGTCGTAGACGAGCATGAGCGGCACCGTGAGGATGCTGACCATGTTCATGACCTTGAGAAGCGGGTTGACCGCGGGGCCGGCCGTGTCTTTCAGCGGGTCGCCGACGGTGTCGCCGGTGACGGACGCCTTGTGTTTTTCAGAGCCCTTGCCGGTGTTGGCTTCAGCGTTGCGCGGCTCGTCCTCGACGGTCTTCTTGGCGTTGTCCCAGGCGCCGCCCGAATTGCACATGAACGAAGCGATCAGCTGGCCGACGACGATGGCGCCCGCGAGGAAGCCGGCGAGAGCGATCGGGCCGAGGAGGAAGCCGACGAGGACCGGCAGGAAGACCGCAAGGAACGCGGGGCCGACCAGTTCCTTCTGCGCGGACGACGTGCAGATGTTCACCACTCGCGCGTAGTCCGGTTTCTTCGTTCCGGCCCAGATCTCCTTGTCCCGGAACTGCACGCGGCACTCGTTCACGATCAGGTACGCCGCCCGGCCGACCGCGCGGATGGTCATTGAACTGAAGAGCATCGGGGCCGCGCCGCCGATGAGCATGCCGATCAGCAGCTTCGGGTCGGAGACGGACAGGAGGCCGGCGACGAGGTCAAAGAGCCGGATGTCGAGCGCCGTGCTCTCCCCACCTCCCCCTGACCCGATGACCGTGATGTACGACGCGAAGAGCGAAACCGCCGCGATGACCGCGGAGCCGATTGCGACTCCCTTTGTGACCGCCTTCGTCGTGTTCCCGACCGCGTCCAGGTCCGAAAGAATCTGGCGCGCTTCCTTGTACTTCTCCTCGCCCATCGCCTTCCGGTCGTAACCCATTTCGCCGATCCCGTTGGCGTTGTCCGCAACCGGGCCGAAGACGTCCATCGAGATCGTGTTGCCCGTCAGCGTGAGCATCCCGATGCCGCACATCGCGACGCCGTACGCCACGAAGATCCCGTTCGACCCTGCATAGACCATGACGGAAGCGAAGATCGCGGCGCAGAGCACGACCGCGGTCCAGACCGCCGACTCGTACCCGACCGCAAAACCCTCGATGATGTTCGTCGCGTGCCCCGTCGTGCAGTTCTTCACCATCCCCTTCACCGGCGGATATTCCGTCCCTGTGAAATACTCCGTCACGCGGTTCAGCGCCACGCAGAGGATGACGCCGACGAGGCACGTGTATGCGGGCCGCATGTCGAGCGTACTCGTGATCACGCCCGCCGCGTCCTTCTGCACCATCCCCCACGTCGCCCAGCCCGGCAGCTTCTGAAGATACTCCCAGGTCGACGCCGTGACGTTGCCGGCCGTGAAGTGCAGGTAGTAGTACCCGAGGATGATGAACCCGACGACCGAGATGCTCGAGCCGACGATGAACCCGAAGTTGATCGACTTCATCGCTTCGCCCACGTTCCCCTTGTCGCCGGCCTTGACGAGGTACGTCGAACAGATGGAGGCGATGACGCCGATCGCGCGCACGAGCACCGGGAACATGACGCCGATGTGCCCGAAGCACGCCCAGCCGAGAATCATCGCCGCGACGATCGTGACCTCGTAAGACTCGAAGATGTCCGACGCCATCCCGGCGCAATCGCCGACGTTGTCGCCTACGTTGTCGGCGATCGTCGCCGCGTTGCGCGGGTCGTCCTCCGGGATGTCCTTCTCCACCTTGCCCACCAGGTCGGCGCCAACGTCCGCCGCTTTCGTGTAGATGCCGCCGCCTACGCGCATGAACAGCGCCAGAAGCGTGCCGCCAAAGCCGAAACCCAGAAGCGCTTCATACGCATGCTCGCCGTAAGCCATGAAGATGATCGTGCCGCCGAGGAGCCCGAGCCCGTCCGTCAGCATTCCGGTGATCGTTCCCGTGCGATACCCCAGCATCAGCGCGCGCCCGAACCCGACCGGCGCCGCCGCCGCGACTCGCAGGTTTCCGATCGTCGCCAGCCGCATCCCGACAAACCCGACCGTCCCCGAGAAGATCGCTCCCATCAGGAACGCGAGCGCGCGCCCCCATGCGAACGGGTCGCTCATCCCCAGCTTCGACGTCATCGCCTTGGTCGCGAACAGAACCACGACCAGCACACCGATCAGCACCGCGACCGTCCCGAGCTGCCGCTTCAGATAGGCGTCCGCTCCCTCCCGGATCGCCCGCGCCACCTCCTGCATCTTCGGCGTCCCCGGGTCCGCTCTTCGAATCTGCCCCATCAGCGCCCAGGCGTACAGAAGCCCCGCTAGCGCCGTCAGCAGCACGACGAACAGAAGCACGCGCTCCGTGCCCGTGAACGAGCTGTCCTCGCGCATGAATCCGAACAGGTGGAATTCCGCTTCCCCGTGCGCCGCGGCAGCAGGCCCGGCGGCCGCCGGCGCGGAAGCGGCGTCAGACCGCATCCCGTACCCGGCCGCGACCACGCACATGAGGACGAACGACCACAAAACCCGGGACTTCAGCAACGACCGGCGCCTCATGCATCCTCCTAGGTGGCTTGATATTGCGGTGCGCCGGAGCGTGAATTCCAGTTTCTCCCCGGCGGGGTCGGCGGATTGTAGGCGAAGCCGATGCAATGTCTAATGGGAGTTGACAGCATTTCTTCCTGCGACGGGGGAAGTTGCCACGGAGGTCTCAACGGTTCGTTTCGCAGATCTCACGCTTTGAATGAACGAATCTGAAAGCGCGAGCAAGAGTCGCACGAGGACGTGCGGCGCGGGCCCGGTCGGCGCGCGCCCGCACTCTTGCGACTCCACCTCAGCCTTCTTCGCGCGCCGGTCGGGCCTGCGCCGCGCGCCGCAGGGCGATTCTTGCTCGCGCTTTCAGTGCGCCTTGGGGGCCGCCGGCTGTCCTTCCCTCGGCGGAATTCGCATCGCGTAGAACGAGCGCCAGACGAACACAAGCCCGATCACGAACATCACGGCGCCCACGACCGGCATGTAGTTGAAGCCGTTGCTGGCGTGAGTCTCTTCTTTCACCTTCAGCGCGATCTCCACCGCGAGCAACCCGAACAGGGTGGAGAACTTGATGATGGGGTTGAGCGCGACCGAGGTGGTGTCCTTGAACGGATCGCCGACCGTGTCGCCGACGACCGTCGCGGCGTGCACCGGCGTGCCCTTCTCCTTGAAGTCCACTTCGACCAGCTTCTTGGCGTTGTCCCACGCTCCGCCTGCGTTCGCCATGAAGATCGCCTGGAAGAGGCCGAAGATCGCGATCGAGATCAGGTAGGCGACGAAGAAGTTGGCGTCGAAGAAAGCGAATGCCAGCGTGAGGGTCATGAGGGCGACGAAGATGTTCCACATGCCGGCCTGGGCGTACTGGGTGCAGATCTTGACGACGGTCTTGGAGTCCTCGATGTCGGCCTCGGTCTTGTCGAGGCGCATGTTCTTCTTGATGAACTCGACCGCGCGGTAGGCGCCGGTCGTGACGGCCTGCATCGAGGCGCCGCAGAACCAGTAGATGACGGCGCCGCCGCAGATCAGGCCGAGCAGCACCGGGGCGTCGGTCAGGCTGAGATGGATGGCGCCCGCCTTCTCGAGGAGCAGGATGATCGAGAAGATCATCGTCGTGGCGCCGACGACCGCGGTGCCGATGAGCACCGGTTTCGCCGTGGCCTTGAACGTGTTGCCGGCCGAGTCGTTCGCTTCCAGCAGGTGCTTGCCGTGCTCGAAGTCCGGCTCGAACCCGAAGTCCTTCTTGATCTCTTCCTTGATGCCCTTGATCTTTTCCGTCTGCGCCAGCTCGAAGATCGATTGCGCGTTGTCCGTCACCGGGCCGTAACTGTCCACGGCGATGTTCACCGGGCCCATGCACAGGAAGCCGAACGCCACCATGCCGAAGGCGAAGGTCGCTGCATGGGTGCCGACGACGTCCTTCAGGCCGTACAGGCTGACGCAGTAGGCCACGCCCATCAGGCCGGCAATCAGGATCCCCTTCCAGAAAGCGCTGAAGTTGCCGGCCACAAGCCCGGAGAGGATGGTGAGCGAAGCGCCGCCTTCGCGCGACGCCACGACGATCTCGTGCACGTGTTTGCTGTGCGAGCTCGTGAAGACCTTCGTGAACTCGGGGATCAGCACCGCGGCCAGCGTGCCGCAACTGATGATCGTCGCGAGCTGCCACCAGACGTTCGGCATCGGCGTGACCACGCTGGCCCCCTTCACCATCATGGTCACGGACAGGTCGCCCAGCAGCAGCTTGCTCATCCCGAACGACGTCGAGATGCACAGGATCGACGCGATCCAGATGAGGCGCGTCAGGGGCGCTTCAAAGTCGAACATCTTCAGCCCGACGTACTTCGCCTTCGAAATGGCCTCGTTGATGAAGTACGAGCAGCCGGACATGAAGTCCATCAGGAAGCGCATCGCAAAGATCCAGGCGATGAGCTTGATCTGGAGCTCTTCCCAGTTCACCGCCACGCTGTTGGTGACCGCGAGCGTGATGAAGGAGATCAACGCGACGCCGGTGACGCCGTACGTCTCGAACCCGTCGGCGGTGGGGCCGACCGAGTCGCCGGCGTTGTCGCCGGTGCAGTCCGCGATGACGCCGGGGTTGCGGGGGTCGTCTTCATTGACCTTGAAAACGATCTTCATGAGGTCGGAGCCGATGTCGGCGATCTTGGTGAAGATGCCGCCCGCAATGCGCAGGGCCGAGGCGCCGAGCGACTCGCCGATGGCAAAACCAAGGAAGCAGTACCCGACGATGTCGCGGGGGAGGAACAGCAGGATGATGACCATCATCACGAGCTCGAGCGAGATCAGGTACAGGCCGATCGACATGCCGGCGCGAAGCGGAATGCTGACCACGTCCCAGGGCTGGCCGCGAAGCGCGGCGAACGCCGTGCGCGCGTTGGCGTACGTGTTCACGCGGATCCCGTACCAGGCGACCGCGTAGGAGCCCGCCATGCCGACGATCGAGAAGAACAGCACCAGCATCGCGGTCCCGACCGACTTGTGCTGGAGGCCGATCAGGTAGTACGCCATCGCGCTTCCGATCAGCAGGAACAGCATGCAGAGGAAGCGGCCCTGCTGGATGAGGTAGGTCTTGCAGGTCTGGAAGATGACCTCGGCCACGTCGAGCATCGACTTGTGGGCGGGGAGGACCGAAATCTGGCGCCGGAGCATCAGGCTGATGCCGAGCGTCCCGGTGATGACCAGGGCGCCGTAAAACAGCAGCCAGTAGGCCTCAATCGCTTTCCCGAATATCGTGAAAGATGCCTTGTGCAGGTCGGGAATCGCGAGGTCACCTTCGCCGGCAAAGGCGGAGCCGCCCATGAGTAAGGCAATGGCGAACGTCGAGAGCGGCAAGGAGATCCGTCGCAACAGAGACCCTGTCATTCCTGCTCCTTTGGTGTTTAAAGCCGAGGGGTGTGGAAGTTCGGGGAGCCCGCCTGCGTGAAACGGGCCACCTTCCGGGATATTGGGGGCGGTATCTCTATCACAGGGTCTGATCAGGGTCAACAGTCAGGGATCCGGCGGGCAGAACCCGGGATGTCCATTCCTGCGGACACGCTCCGCTTCCGGTCGGCAGAGCCAGCGCGGCGCCGCGCCAGTCCGCGCGCCGGATCGTCACGGGGACTTCCGGCGCGACGAAGTGCGCCGCTTCGACTCCTCCTCCCGCCACTTCCGGATCTCGGCATGATTCCCGCCGACGAGCACCTCCGGCACGCTCATCCCGCGGAACTCCCTGGGCCGCGTGTACTGCGGGTACTCGAGCTTCCCGTCGGAGAACGACTCGTCCTTCGGCGAGTCCGGATCGCCAAGCGCCTCCGGCAACAATCGCGTCACCGCGTCGACGATCGCCATCGCGGCGGGCTCGCCGCCCGACAGGACGTAATCGCCGACGCTGACTTCCTCCCATTTCATGCCTTCCACGATCCGGTGGTCGAAGCCTTCGTAGTGACCGCAGAGCAGCAGGAGCCGCTTCTCGCCCGACAACTCCTGCGCGAACTTCTGGTCGAACGTGCGGCCGGCGGGCGTCAGCAGAATCCGCCGGCCCTGGAAGCCGTGGGACTCGAGCCATTCGACGGCGCGGAAAACCGGCTCGGGGCAGATGAGCATGCCGGGGCCGCCGCCGAAGGGGCGGTCGTCGACCTTGTGGTGCTTGTCGGCGGAGAAGTCGCGGAGATTGTGGAGGCGGACGTCGATGATGCCGCGCTGGCGGGCCAAGCCGAGAATGCTGGCGCCCAGGAAGCCGCTGAAAGCCTCTGGAAACAACGTGAGCACGTCGATCGTGAGCATTCCTCTCTCCAACGGAGACTTGAGTGTTGAGAATTGAGAGTTGAGTGACCGCCCCGGAGCCTTCGGGTTGATCTCAATACTCAATTCTCAACACTCAAAACTGCTGTAGCTTGTCGTCGTGATTTTGACCGATGACCCGCGATACTCTAACATTGCGGTCATGTTCACAGGACTCGTCCAGTGCGTCGGTGTGGTCACCTCCGTCGACATGGCCGCGGGCCGCCTTCGCCTCGGCGTCGCGCTTCCCCCCGACAACATGCAGGGCATCGCGATCGGCGAGAGCATCGCGATCGACGGCGTCTGCCTGACCGTCGTGTCGGTCAACAACGGCTCGTGCGAGTTCGACGTCGTCGGCGAAACGCTTCGCAAGACCACGCTGCGCTCGGCGAAAGTCGAAAACCCCGTCAACGCCGAGCGGGCGCTTCGCGTCGGCGACCTCATGGGCGGGCATTTCGTGACGGGACACATCGACGGGCTCGGCCGCGTCGAGAAAGTCGAGCGCGAGGGCGGCGACCTGCTGTACACGTTTCATTCGCCGCCGGAATTGCTGCCGGAAATTGCGCCGAAGGGCTCCATCTCGATCAACGGGATCAGCCTGACGGTGGTGAACGTCGTGGACCACGCGTTCACATGCACGGTGATCCCGCACACGCTGAACGCCACGACGCTGGGCGACAAGTCGCCGGGCGACCTCGTCAACCTTGAGACCGACGTGCTGGCGAAGTACGTGCGGCGCGCGGCAGTGCCCGTGCGGCCGTCGATTCCACCGAAGTCCGAGGAGGGCGGGGAGAGGCGCGGCAAGGGTAAGTGAGCTCACCTCCGTCCCCGTTCGGAGCGCGCGCCGTCGCGCTGCGCGTCCTGCTCGACGCCGAAGACGGGCGCGAGTACGCGTCCGACCTCCTCGAGAAGGCCCTGGAAGAGGATCGCGTCTCGGCGCTCGATCGCTCGCTCGCGACCGCTCTCGTGTACGCGACGATCCGCCACCGCGGCACGCTCGACCGGATCCTCGACGCGTTCTCGAAAGTCGAGACGGAGAAGATGGAACCCTGGATGCGCTGGATCCTCCGCCTCGCCGCCTGCCAGCTCCTCTTCCTCGAGAAAATCCCCGCGTACGCCGCGCTCGACGAGGCCGCAGAGCAGGCGAAGCGGCACCGTGATCTTCGCGCGGCGGGGTTCGCCACGGGAGTGTTGAGGGCGCTTCAGCGGGCGATCGTTCGGATCGAAGCGGATGCGTCGCCGAAGGCCGCTTCAGCTGCGCCGGAGGAAGAAAGCGAGTGGCGGAAGTCGCTGGGGGAGGCGCTTGAAGAGCGCTGGCCCGATCTTCCGCATCGCCGGCTCGTGCCGATTCCGGGCGGGCGTCGGGCGATTTTCGATCGCGACCTCTGGCCCGATCCGTGGCAGGAGCCGGCGGGGTTCGCGGGGCAGATGCTGTCGCATCCGGTGTGGCTTGTGCGGCGATGGCTGGCGAAATTCGGCGCGGCGGCGGCGGTGGGGGCGATGGAAGCGGGGAACGGGCATCCGCCGATGGTGATCCGGGTGAACGCGCTGAAGGCGACGCGGGAGAAGCTGGTCGAGCGGCTGCGGGGGGAGAAGGTCGAGGTGGACGAGAAGCGGCTTCACGTGGCGCACACGGGCCCGGTCGGCCGGCTGGAGTCGTTCAAGGACGGCTGGTTCGCGGTGCAGGACGAAGCGGCGCAGCGCGTGGCGCCGATGGTGCAGGCGAAGGCGGGGGAGCTGGTCGCGGATCTGTGCGCGGCGCCGGGCGGGAAGACTGCGCAGCTCGCGGAAGGCGGCGCGCGCGTCGTGGCGGCGGACAGCGAGCTCGGAAAAGTGAAAGGAATGGGGAAATCGTTCGAGCGCCTCGGTGTGAAGTCCCACCTCGCCCTCGCCGACGCCAAACAGCCGCCGTTCGGCCGCGTCTTCGACGCCGTCCTCGTCGACGTCCCCTGTTCCAACACCGGCGTCCTCTCCCGCCGCGTCGAAGCCCGCTGGCGCCTCCGCGACCGCGACCTCCACGTCCTCGCGCGCGTCCAGCGGCGGATTCTCGATGCGGCCGTCGCTGTGACGAAGCCGGGCGGCCGCGTCGTTTATTCGACGTGCAGCCTCGAAGAAGAGGAAAACGAGACGCTCGTCCGCGCGGCGATCCGCGAGGGGAATGGCCTGACGCTCGAGGAAGAACTCAAGATTCTCCCGGGCCCGGAGTGGACGTGCGGCGGGTATGCGGCGAGGATCAGGCTCATGGCGCGGTGAGTTGGGAGGCCTGACCCGGAGGCGGTCTCCGGCCTCGCGTGACTCCGGGACCTTCCTCGGCATCGAAGGGGCAACCCGGCCCCCGGAGCAGGGCCATGACCGCCGAACCTCAGCGCCTTCGCCACTTCCGCGGCTATCCCGCGCATTACCGCGGCATCCTGTTCTCGCAGATCGGCTGCTCGATCGGGTGCCTGCCGATCGTGGCGTCACCTCTCTACGCCGCGGCCTTCTATTGGAATCAGCTTCACGGACACCTTCGCACCGGGACGGTCGTGGCGCTTCTGCTCTCAGGGCTGCTGTTTCTCATGTTCGTCGCCCTCCTTGCGCAGTGCTTCCCGCGCCCGCAGATCCTGCCGTATTTCGAGAAGCGGCTCGGGGACGCGGGCACCTGGCTGCACGGGCAGGCGCTGGCGCGGAATTGCAGGGCATTGGACGAAGCGGCGATGGCGCACGGGGTGACGCCGCTGTCGGCGTTCGGTTACGGGGACGAACTGGCCCGCGAGGCGTTCACCTGGCACGACGCCGCGCGCGGGCTTGAGGCCGTTCGCGGGCTGGAAGAGTTGATCCCGCGGTTCCGGGAACTCGTCGATGACACGGGCGCCGTATGGGACGAGCTTCAGCTCATGGAAGATGCGCTCGCGAAGGCGGCGGAGCGCGGCGTGCGGTTCTGCCTGCATATGAGGTGCTCGGACTACACGAGCGGGGTGGAGATGGATGCGCGCAGAGGATCGTATTTCTGATCTTGTTTCTGAAAAACGGCGTATGCAGATGAACTCCGATTTGGCAGAAACGTCGGCAGATACGGCTTGGCGTCCGCGTACAAGTTGTTGCACGACCGCATTCTGCCGGTCTTCGCGTAGAATCGCATTCCCCTCGCTTTCCGGAGCGCGCAAATGCGCCGTTTCCTGCTCCTGTCCGCAGCTTTCGCCGCTTCCCTCGTCGCCTTCGCCGATACCGTCGTCCCTCGCCAGGGGCAGGCGACCGAGGGAAAGGTCGTCACCGACGACGGCACCGATGTGGTGATCAATCCTTACTTCTCGAAGTTCAAGGAGTGCATCTGGAAGGTCGTCAAGCTCCCCAAGGCGGCGGTCGCCAAGGTCGACATCACGCCGGAAAGTCCCTTCCGCGAATTCTGGCGCCGGTCGGCCGGGTTGAAGGCGGCGGACGCGAAGGGGTGGATGGAGCTGGCGGCGTGGGCGAAGGAGAAGAAACTCGACGCCGAGGCGAAGGAATGCGCGGCGCACGCGCTCGCGGCGGAACCGGAGAACGCGGACGCGAAGGCGATGCTGGGCGCGGAGGCCGACAAGCTCGCGAAGTCGTCGCCGCGGCACAACAAGGAACTCGCGGCACGCGTCGCGGACTATGGAGCGCTGGACGTCGGGGAGCGCAAGGCCGCGTACGACGCGCTCAAAAAGGACTTCGCCGTGACCCTCCCGCGCGAGTTTTTCGACCGCGTCGGACGCTCGGCGGCCCAGCCGAAAGGGTTCCGCAAGGAAGTCAAGCTGACCCTGAACTCGGAAAAAACGTCCGGGGTGTATTGCATTTACGTCCCCGACGACTACGACCCGCTTCGCCCCTGGCCTCTCGTCATCGGCATGCACGGCGGCGGCCCCGCCGGCAAGGACGGCAAGGGCGTCGTCGGAAGCGGGCCTGACTTCTACCCGTTCCTCGACACCGACGCGAAGGCGCGCGGCTACATCACGGCGTGTCCGACAGCGCTCGCCGCGCCGTGGTCCCAGACCGAAAACGACTCGCTCTTCACCAGCCTCCTCGCGGAACTCCAGATCCTCTTCAATGTCGACCTCAACCGCGTCTACCTGATCGGCCACTCGATGGGCGGCTACGGCACGTGGCACTTCGGCCCCAAGTACGCCGAGAAATGGGCGGCGATCGCACCCGCTTCCGGTGGCGGGCACGGCGGGGAAGGGAAATTCGCGGACCTGGGGACGGGCGTGTACGTCTACCACTCGGACGACGACCCGCGCTGCGCGGTCCAGCCGGACCGTGAAGCGGCGGAGCTGCTGAAAAAGTCGCGCGCGGACTTCATCTACACGGAGCTGCCGCACCGCGACCACGAGTTCCCGCAGGAAATCGTCCACGACATGTTCGATTTCTTCGACGCGCGCCGCCTCTGGGGGCGCCAGGGGAAGCAGCTCATTCCGCCGCACGGGCCGAAGTCGAGCTTCCTCGAGAAGCTGACGCCGGAAGAAGTGAAGTACTTCCCGCTTCAGTCCGCGGGCGGCGGCAAGAACGAGGTGAAGCTCTGGCTTATGGACGTGCAGAAGGGCGGCGGGAACGCGGAGAAGGCGGCGAAGAAGATCGGCAATTCGGGGGACAAGTCCGCGACGGCGACGCTGGCCGCGTGGCTGCTGGACAAGAGGACGGCCGAGGACGTGCGCGTCATCTGCGCCACGACGATCGGCGACCTGAAGGATCCGAAGGGGATCAACGCGCTGGCCGGCGGGCTGCAGGACGACTCGCTCAAGATCCGGCGCGCTTCCGGCGCGGCGCTCGGCAGCGTTGGAGATCTCAAGGGCGCCGCGCCCCTTGCCGCGGCCGTCGAGGCGCTCGGGAAGACGTTCGAATCAAAGATGCAGGGGAGCCAGATGGACCTGGTGGATTGGGTCATGCTGCAGGAAGTCAACGCGACGTTTGTCGAGGCGCTCTCGAACCTCGGCGACCCGAAGACTTCGCAGCCGGTGGTTTCCGTTTCGATCCGCAAAATCCTGCTCTCGAAGATCGACGTCGATTACGACAGGCAGGTGCAGGAAGGCCCGGAGCCGTCGCGTCGGGCGGCGGCTCTTCGAATCCTTCCGTCGCTTCACTGGTTCAAAGAGCCAAAGTTGAAGGACGAGGTGAAGGGGATCCGCGACGCGTTCGCGGGGCAGGAGGAGGTGTTGAAGGCTTGTGACGATGCGGAGGCGGTGATGGCGAAGTGATGATTCGGTTGGTTACACAGCGCGGCCGGGCCGCAACCAGACACGCGCGGTCGCCGCATCTTCGGGAAATGATTTGCAACGGCAATCGGTCCGAATTCAACGGCAACCACAGAGGACACAGAGAACAGCCAGGGAATGAAAGAAAAACAGCGACTGTTTTCGCTGATCGCGATCTTTGCGATTGCCGGCCCGCCGGCGGTCGCTTGCGCTGAGGAGCAGGTCCTGTGTCCGCGCAGCGATGATTCCTGGGCGAACTTTCACCCCGGCACATGGGCTCGGTTCGAGCGGTTCACGACGCAGGGCGAACTGAAGTGGAACGAGAAATGGAAATCGACGCTTTTGCGAGTCGAGGAAAAGCAAGTCGTCCTCAAACTCGAGCCCGAGGACGGTCGAGCGGGGGAGGCGAAAGAACTGCCGCGCGAAATCGTCACGCCCTGGACCGTCACCTGGACCGAGATCGGCAAGGAGACGCTTCAGCTGGAAGGCAAGGACGTCGAGTGCCGGATCCTCGAGAGGACGCACAAGAAATCGAAGGGAACGACGCGCTCCTGGCGCGGAATCGTCGACGGCAGGGAAATCGTGCTGAAGGCCATCTCGCACGCCGAGTTCCCGGACGGCCACGTCGAAGACGACCACTGGCGCCTCCTGAAGGCGCGCGAAGAATTGACGGTCGGCGGCCGCAAGATCCTTTGCCAGGTTTCGGAAGACATTGAAGACAACGACGACGGAAAGGGAGAGAAGTCAAAGGTGACCATCAAGACCTGGTACACCTCCGAAGTCCCGGGCGGCGTGGTGGAGCAGGAGAAACGCGGCGCGGCGGCCGACGGAAAAGAAACGGTCTGGACGACGAAGCTGACGGAGTTTGAGACGGTGAAGGAGGAGTAGCGCCCCGCAGCATGGCCCCGCAGAATGTCGCGTCCATGCCGCCCGCCACAGAGATCGCCGCGGAAGCTCCTCCGCCCACGCCGTCGAGTTGCGCCGGGAGCATGCGCTCCGCGCTGGCGCTGTCCGGGGCCTTCTTCCTCGTCTACGCCGCCTATGCGCTGATCCACCGCGGCTCCGCGCATCAGGACGCCGCGAATCACTTCGGGTACGCGCGCGACGGCTTGCGATCGCTTTCGTTGCTGCTGGACCCGTGGGGGCGGCCGCTGTGGTCGGCGGCGCTGTGCATCCCGGCGCAGGGCGGAATCCTCTGCGCGAGGGTGTTCTGCGCGCTGCTCGCCGCGTGGGGGCTGTTCGAGACCTGGCGGCTCGCGCGGATCGTGATCCCGCACGCCGCGCTGCTGGCGATCCCGGCGATGGGTCTGCAGTTTCATTTCTTCGCGCTCGCGGGCGACAACATGACGGAGCCGCTTTTTGCGCTGGTGTTCGCGGTAGCGTACCGGAAGTGGCTCGAAGGGAATTTCGTCATCTCGCTGCTCCTCGCGTCGCTGCTGCCGCTGGCGCGGCCGGAAGGATTTTTCCTCGGCGTGCTCTGGGGCTGTTTCGTGCTCGCCGGCGCGCTTCCCGCGAAAAAAAAACTGACATACCCGCTCCTCCTGCTCGCCGGCACCGCCGCGTGGTCGCTGGGCGGCCTCGTCGCCGACGGCGATATTCTCTTCATCAAGCACCACTGGCCCGGCAACTGGGTCCCGGGAGACGTGTACGGGCGCGGGCGGCTGTTCCATTACATTTTCCAGTGGCCGCTTTTCACCGGCGCCGCATTCCTCATCCCGTTCCTAGCCGGTCTCTGGGCCTTCGAGTCCGGGCGGCCGCGCATTCACACCGTCACCTTCGCGTACTTCTTCCTTCTCCACACCATTCTCTGGTGGAAAGGCCTCTTCGGCTCCATCGGCTATCTGCGCTATTTCGTCTGCATCGCGCCGCTGCTCGCGCTTTTTACCGCCGAAGGGATGCGCCTCTGCGCCGCGGCGCTCGCGGCGTGGCGAATTCCGCCCCGCGTCGCCTATGGCGCGATCGTCGCGGGGGCGTTCGCCTGGAGCGCGGTCGCATACGAGGCGCAGGGGGACGTGTACGTCTTCAGGGCGTTCGAAGAATCCGAGGACCTGTGGAAGGGCGGACCGGCGCCGCGCATCGTCGCGGATTCAAACGCGCGGCACTCGTACCTGCCACCGCCGTACGGGCCGTTTCAGCCCCCGACGCAAGACATCCGGACTCAGCAGAGGGTGTACTCCGCCTTTCCGCCGGGAACGCGGATCCTGTGGGACGACCGGATGGGCGGCGGGTACTACGCGATGGGCGACCGGGAATTCGAGGTCGCGGGATATCGCATCGCCGCGCGCAGAACGATCGAAATGGGCGCGTACCGGCCGGGGTGGTACCGGGGGATACGAGGGCTGTGGAAGCAGGCGTGGCATCCGCAGCTCGGATGGAAAGAGGAGTGGATCACCATCACGGTGTACGAGAGGCTGTAGGAGGCTGGCGAAGGCTGCGGAGGCTGGCGAAGGCTGCGGAGGCTGCGGAG